>CAIQHU010000066.1 GCA_903871735.1 uncultured beta proteobacterium
CACTCGGGATCGTATTTAAAGAGCTCTTGAATAATTGTTTTAGCACTCAGGTGGGTTAGGGTGTGTTGGATATCTTGCGGTGCATAAACTCCACCTAAATAGTTTAAATTGGACTCTATCCAGCTCAAATGAAACAACTCCCGACCCGTACTCTTAGGAATTGGTAGTGAAAAATAGGGATTTGATAGTAATTGCTCCAATAAAGGCGCTATCAGGGTGCCTGATTGCGCCCACTGCCCTTGATTGTCAAACGCTAAGCCACACTGTTTTTGAATCCATGCATTCAGAAGCATATTACCTGGCCCAGTGTCAAACCCTAAGGTAGCTTGATAAGGGTTCAGTAGCGTTAGATTAGCAATACCACCGATATTAAGGACTGCGCGACTTTGGGTTGGGTGAGCGAATTGGGATGCATGAAACGCAGGTACTAAGGGAGCCCCTTGGCCATTAGCCGCGATATCACGACTACGAAAATCTGCAATAACGTCAATTTGACTTAATTCAGCGAGTAAGGCTGGATTGAGAGATTGCCAAGTATAGCCAAACGCATCATGCAGTTTCGGTTGGTGCCGAATGGTTTGACCGTGGGCACCGATAGCAGTAATTTGAGATGGAGTTAATTGCGCTAGATGAAGAAGCTCTTGTACAACTTTCGAGTAGGCAATAGCTAGCGCATTAGCGGCGAGCGCCTCGCGGTGTAATTCATTACTTGAGGGCGACTGCAGAACAATTAGTTCTTGATACAACGCGCTAGGGAATTCTTGATGGACATGACAGATTGTGCGAGTCTGTCCGAAAGAGTTTATTTCACATAAGACACCATCGGTTCCGTCTAAGCTGGTGCCCGACATCAGACCGATGTAGAAATGCCACGGCGTATTATTGGATTGCTTTGGCTTCATAGATACAATAGATGACTAGGTAAGAGCATTTACAAGAGTGCGACAATATAGAATATTTACATTTGGCCATTAAAAATTGTTCGACAGTATGACTAATCAAAAAGATTCTAAGAGTAATTTATCATCCACGCCTAGTCAACATACTACGCCAACTTATCCGATCACGGCCGAAGTCAATGAGGCGCTTGTTCAAACGAAGCGTGGCTGTGAGGAATTATTAGTGGAGTCTGAGTGGGTCCATAAACTAGCAAGGAGCGCCTTTACAGGTCAGCCACTCAGGATTAAGTTAGGACTTGATCCAACGGCTCCGGATATCCATTTGGGACATACTGTAGTGCTTAATAAGCTCAGGCAGTTGCAAAACCTAGGGCATACAGTGATTTTCTTAATTGGCGACTTTACGAGTTTAATTGGCGACCCATCGGGTCGAAATGCCACTAGGCCTGCTCTGACAAAAGAGGAGATTGCGCAAAATGCTAAAACGTATTATCAACAGGCTAGTTTAATTTTAGACCCGAATAAAACCGAAATACGTTATAACTCAGAATGGAGTGAGCCTCTAGGTGCCTCTGGAATGATCCAATTAGCGGCAAAATATACTGTAGCGAGAATGTTAGAGCGTGATGATTTTACTAAGCGTTACCGAAATGGTATTCCAATTTCTGTCCATGAATTCTTATATCCGCTCATGCAAGGTTATGACTCTGTAGCCCTAAAGAGCGACTTAGAGTTAGGCGGAACCGATCAAAAGTTTAATTTACTAGTTGGTCGAGAATTACAAAAGGAATATGGGCAAGAGCCCCAGTGTATCTTAACGATGCCTTTGTTAGTCGGGCTCGACGGCATTGATAAGATGAGTAAATCCAAGGGTAATTATATTGGCGTAACAGAACCTGCTAATGAGATGTTTGGAAAAATGTTGAGTATTTCAGATGATTTAATGTGGAGTTATTACACCTTATTATCGTTTCGTTCAGTAGCAGATATTCAAAACTTACAAAAAGAAGTAGCAGGAGGTAAAAATCCAAAAGATGCCAAGGTTGCTTTAGCAGAAGAAATCGTGACCCGATTTCATAGTGCAAGTTTAGCGGCTCAGGCTCAAGAAGACTTTAATCTTCGAGCCAAAGGAGGTATACCAGATCAGATTCCAGAAATGACTATATCTGGCGCGCCTTTGGGTATTGCGCAACTATTAAAGCAGTCGACACTAGCGCCATCGACTTCAGAGGCTTATCGAAACATTGATCAAGCTGGCGTCAAAATTGATGGTGTTGTGATTACCGATCGTGGGCTACAAGTTTTGCCGGGTACTTTTGTATTGCAAGTGGGAAAACGGCGGTTCATGAAAATTCATTTACAGGCATAAATTTTCCACATGGCAAATATTTTATTAGTTCGACACGGCGAGACTGACTGGAATCGCGCAAAACGATTACAGGGGCATCTTGACATTAGCTTGAATCAAGAGGGTATTACGCAGGCAAACCGCCTTGGAAAATCCTTAGTCAATGAATCGATAGATATTGCGTATTCTAGCGACTTATCTAGAGCTTTTGACACAGCTCAGGCAATTTTGGCGCAACGCTCAATCCCGCATTTTATTGATCAGAGTTTAAGAGAAAGGTGTTACGGTGAGATTCAGGGGATGACTTATGCGCAAATCGAAGCGGAGTTACCAGATAACCATCGTGCTTGGCATAGTAGAGACCCCGATTTTCAGCCAAAAAATGGCGAGAGTTTAAGGCAGTTTTATCAGCGCGTTGAAGCGGGTATGTTGCAAATTGCCAAGGCGCATTTTGGACAAACAATTTTAGTAGTTGCGCATGGCGGTATTTTAGATTGTATGTTTCGATTAGCTAGTGGCATATCGATTGAAGATCAGATGAAGGTGGATTTATTAAATACGAGTTTGAATCGGTTGCAATATGACGGTCAGAAATTTCAGATTAAAACTTGGGCTGATTTAAGTCATCTTGAAAATCAATCTGCCCTCGACGAGATTGACCGTCCTTAGTTTAGATCTAAAAACCCACTACCTTCCTTAGGTACTATATTGAAATGTTCATAAGCTAGCTTGGTCGCAATACGGCCTCTTGGGGTGCGCTGTAAGTAGCCTTGTTGAATCAAATAGGGCTCAATGACATCCTCGATCGTATCTCGCTCTTCACCAATCGCTGAGGCTAGATTATCAACGCCGACGGGTCCGCCAGAAAACTTCAATAAGATGGCTTCGATTAATTTTCGATCCATCACATCAAAGCCAACCGGATCAACATCGAGCATGAGTAGGGCTGCATCGGCAATTTTTCCAGAGATGACCCCGTCACTTTTAACTTGGGCATAATCTCGCACGCGGCGTAAGAGCCGATTTGCGATTCGGGGGGTCCCACGGGCTCTTTTAGCAATTTCTTGAGCACCGTCTGGAACAATTGGGGCATTCAGCAATTGAGCTGAACGCGAGACGATTTGGCAGAGTTCATTTTCAGTATAGAACTCTAGACGCGAGACGATACCAAAGCGGTCTCGAAGAGGGTTTGTGAGCATACCGGCTCGCGTTGTTGCCCCAATCAGGGTAAAGGGTTTTAAGTCTAGTTTGACGCTACGAGCAGCTGGTCCCTCACCAATCATGATGTCGATACTATAATCTTCCAGGGCTGGATAAAGGATTTCTTCGACAACTGGTGAGAGTCGATGAATCTCGTCAATAAAGAGGACATCATTTTCTTCAAGATTAGTAAGTAGGGCTGCTAAATCACCAGGCCGATCGATTACTGGACCACTTGTTTGACGCATATTGACGCCGAGTTCTTTCGCGATGATATGGGCCAAGGTTGTTTTTCCTAAACCGGGAGGACCAAATAATAAAACATGATCGAGAGCCTCTGAGCGACTTTTAGCGGCTTGGATAAAAATACTTAACTGCTCACGAACCTTTGTTTGACCGATATATTCTTGGAGTTGCTTGGGTCGAAGGGCTCGATCAATAGCGCTATCATCGGTACTTAGCGAAGGGGTAACAAAACGATCAGAGCCCTTTTTGGGAAGCTCAGGTTCCGTTTCAAGTTGATCAGTATGAATGGCCATATGACTAGTTTAGTCCTAAATGAAGACTAGGCTTTAGAGAGTGTTTTCAGTGCAGCACGAATACCGTCAGAGACTGACACATCGGTTGGTATTTGTTTAATGGCTAGCACAGCTTCTTTATCCGAATAGCCAAGGGCTAAGAGGGCTTGTAATATTTCGGTCGAGACTTCCTGTTTAACAGTAACTCCAGGGATTGCTGTGAGCATGGTACCGAACTTACCTTTCAGTTCGAGGAGGAGGCGTTCGGCAGTTTTTTTACCAATACCCGGGATAGTAGTCAAGCGCGCTGCTTCTTGCATGAGAACTGCTTGGGCAATTTCTGGCACACTCATACCTGATAAAATTGACAGGGCAGTTCGGGCTCCAACACCACTGATTTTAATGAGGCAACGAAAAGCTTCACGCTCAGTCTCCGATGCAAAACCAAAGAGTAGTTGCGCATCCTCCCGGACTAAAAAATGGGTTAATAGCGTCACCTGCGTACCTAGTTCTGGTAACTGATACAGTGTGCTCATCGGGACGTCGATTTCATAGCCAACACCTTGGCAATCTACGACGATCCGCGGCGGATTTTTTTGTACCAATATTCCCTGGATGCGTCCTATCATGAATAGTCCTTATTGATTTCTTGATTGTCGAAGTTGTAATTCCATTTGAAAATGGTGGGCGGCGCAAATTGCCACGCCAAGAGCATCTGAGGCATCTGTGCCGGGCGCTGATTTAAGACTAAGCAGTCTTTTAACCATTTCTTGAACTTGGGATTTAATTGCTCGGCCTGAGCCAACTACATTTTTTTTGACTTCTAAGGCACTAAATTCTTTAACGGATAAAGACTGGCAGACTAAGGCCGCAATTACAGCTCCTCGGGCTTGACCTAGAGCTAGAGTGGATTTTGGATTGACATTTAAAAAAACTTGTTCGACCGCAGCATATTCGGGATGATATGTTTGCACAATTTCAGTAACCCCCTTAAATAATATACCAAGGCGTTCGGGGGTGGAATGTTTGGCGCTTGAGGTTTCGATGGTTCCGGAAGCAATATAACTTAGACGTTGGTGCGCAAAATCAACGACTCCGAAGCCTGTTATGCGCAGTCCAGGATCGATACCGATAATACGCATATCGTTTTAATGTCTAAAGTGCCGTGTGCCGGTATAGACCATAGCTATTCCATGCTCGTTGGCGGCTGCTATTACCTCCTCATCACGAATACTTCCTCCGGGTTGAATGACGCAGGTAGCGCCAGCGGCTACGACCACATCTAGACCATCTCGAAAAGGAAAAAACGCGTCACTAGCGGCGGCGCAACCAGCGAGCGATAAGCCAGCATTTGCAGCTTTAATAGTGGCAATTTTCGCCGAATCTAAGCGGCTCATTTGACCAGCGCCAACACCCAAGGTTTGACCATTTGCACAAAATACAATTGCATTTGATTTAACAAACTTAGCAACCCGCCAAGCAAATAACAGATCACTCATTTCAGTAGGACTTGGACTGCGTTTAGAGACAACGTGTAATTCGTTCAGTTGTACATCTTTTAAATCTGGGGTTTGGACTAATAAGCCACCACCAACCCGTTTGAAATCAAACGGGTTAATCGTTTTTGCTAGATGAATTTCTAGAACACGCACATTGGGTTTAGCGGCAATAAGGGCTTTGGCGCCAGCTGTAAATGCTGGAGCAATAAGTACTTCGACAAATTGTTTTGCGACTATTTCGATCGTTGCCTCATCGCATTCTCGGTTAAACGCAATAATCCCACCAAAGGCAGAAGTAGGATCTGTTTGAAGGGCTTTTTGATAGGCTTCTAAGCAATTAGAGCCGATAGCTACGCCACAGGGGTTGGCGTGTTTAACGATGACACAGGCGGGCTGGCCGCGATCCAGAGCGGACCCAAAACTTTTCACACATTCCCAAGCAGCGTCGGCATCGGCAATATTGTTATAGGACAGTTCTTTACCTTGCAGTTGACGATAGTTCGCAAGACCGCCATGCACGTGTTTGATATCTTGATAAAAGGCGGCTGATTGATGCGGATTTTCACCATAGCGTAATTCTTGAAGAAGGTCAAAAGCCAGATGGAGTGTTTGTGGATAGTGGCTTCGTTCTTGGTGTTCTAAATTATCTGGTAAAGATGACAAATAATTAGCGATGGCACCATCATATTGAGCGGTATGTGCAAAAACTTTTTTTGCTAAGCGTAAATTGGTCTTGAAAGAGATTTGGTGTTGATGATTCGTCATTTCCTCTAGTACCAAATCATAATCTTGAGGATCAATTAAGACAGTAACGTCTTGATGATTTTTTGCTGCAGCGCGCAGCATAGCAGGCCCGCCAATGTCAATATTTTCAATCGCATCGGCAAAAGTGCAATTGGCATTTTCAATCGTTTTTTCGAATGGGTAGAGGTTAATAACCAGCAAGTCGATTGTACCGATACCGTGAGTTGCAAGGGCTGCCATATGCAGCGGATCATCGCGCTTAGCGAGCAGTCCGCCATGCACCATTGGATGGAGGGTCTTTACCCTGCCATCTAACATTTCAGGGAAGTTGGTTAAACTCGCAACCTCGACAACCGGTAGATTGTTTTCCGTGAGTAGCTTGGCGGTACCGCCAGTAGAAATCAGTTTTATACCTAATTGATGTAACTTCTGAGCAAAGGGCACAATACCCGATTTATCAGAAACAGAAAGGAGAGCGGTTCGAATCATACATTCCCAAAGAGTTTGAAATTAGAAAAAGACTATTTACTTAATAAGCCGTGGGCAAGGAGTTTTTTACGCAGGGTATTCCGATTTAAACCGAGATATTCTGCAGCGAGGGACTGATTATCTTTAGCATGTTGCATAATCAGTTGTAGCATCGGGCGTTCGATCGAGTTCAGGACCATCTCATATACATTACTTGGTGGCGTATCACCGAGATCATTTAAGTACAGTTGAAGATGTTCTTCCAGAACTTCTGTAACGGGGTGTTTAGTTTGGACTCTATTTGGCATTGTCAATTTATGCGGCGTCTAAATATTCAATATGCGTTGAAAATTCTTGTAGGCCTAAAAAATAAGTTTGTACTGCTTTTAGTTGTTGCTCACAAGATTCTATAGTGTTCATGTGATGGCGAAAGGTGTGCGAATCTCGAAGACCTTTGCAATACCAGGCGATGTGTTTACGTGCGGTACGCAAGCCAACATACTCGCCATAAAACCCGTAGTGTTCTAGTAAATGCTCTCCCATAATTTGCATCATTTCAGTGATGGTAGGAGGAGGGAGGTGATTACCCGTTCGTAAAAAATAATCGATTTCCCGAAATATCCATGGCTTGCCTTGGGCTGCCCGTCCAATCATGACCGCATCCGCTTGCGTATATTTTAAGACTGCTTGCGCTTTTTCGGGCGAGTTGATATCGCCATTAGCTACGATTGGTATTTGGGAGATTGCTTTAACAGCAGCAATTGTCTCGTATTCAGCCTCGCCGTGATACAGGTCTGCTTTGGTTCTACCATGAATTGTTAACATGGAGATGCCGCAATCTTGGGCAATTTGAGCAATGCGTAAGGCATTCTTATGACTTCGATCCCAGCCTGTTCGAATTTTTAGAGTAACCGGCACATTGCCTTGTGGATAGCCAACGGCTGTGACAACTGCGCGTAATATTTTTTCTACAAGTGGTTCGTTTTGTAAAAGAGCGGACCCAGATGCGACATTACACACCTTTTTAGCGGGGCAGCCCATATTGATATCGATAATTTGTGCACCGCGTTCGACATTTAAGATTGCTGCACGCGCCATCATCTGTGGATCTGCACCAGCAATTTGTACAGCGATTGGAGTTATCTCGCCATCATGATTTGCACGGCGCAAGGTTTTTTCGCTATTCCAGAGCATCGCATTCGATGCGATCATTTCGGACACAGCATAACCGGCGCCTAATTTTTTACAAAGTTGCCGAAATGGGCGATCAGTCACTCCTGCCATTGGGGCAACAAATAACTGATTCGCGATTGGGTAGGGGCCGATATTCAAAATTTAATTAACTGAGCTTTACATTCTGCGGAAACAAAACTGTAGCACAAAATGATTTTTGTGCCTAAATTTTAAGCATGGCCATGGTAAAGACTAGCCGTTTAGTCTACTGATTCATTTTAAGGTTTACCAATAGAGGCCGAAGTATAAACACTTACAAATTCGAGAAAGATCCGATTGCCATTACCTCTTGATGGGTTTAGCGTTTGCCAAACATCATTTGTCGAGCAAGGGCATTTTTTAGAGGGGGTAACCACTGCAGTGTGGCAAGGGCTAAGCCGCGCGCTGCAACAATGGGAATGAACTGTGAAGTAAATAGGTTGGCCATTAAATCTGTAATACCAATAGTCATCTGCCGATCACTACGGCGTTCTTTTGCATATTGGCTTAGCGCATTTTTAATGAGAGTACTTATGACAGTTGAATGATTTGGTTGGCGGGCAAACACGGGACCTAAACAGTTCGCTAAGGTGATTGCATCTCTTAAACCTAGATTTAATCCTTGCCCAGCGACTGGGTGAAGTGTTTGGGCTGCATTACCAATCCAAACCTCTTGGTCCTTAACGATATCTTGGCGAATATTTAATCCAAGTGGATAAATTTGACGACGGTGCACATGTAGAAATTGCCCAATGGGTAAGCCAAAGGCTTTTTTTAATTCCTCTAAGAAAATAGGCTCAGATAGATTTTGTAATTCAGTAACGCGATGAGGACTGGCGCACCATACGAAATTAAGTGCCTGTGGGCCTAATTGGTGGGGTAGAAGGGCTAAAGGCCCCTCACTTGTAAAGCGTTCCCATGCTGTATTGGGTTCGATACCGGCCACATCTAAATATCCTACCAAAGCTGATTGATGATAATTTTTATGGGTATCTTTAGCGACTTGTTGATGAAATAGGCCGCCATCGGCATGGATTACGCAGCAATTTTCTAGATGAACTTCAGGCGTGATTTCATGAGAGGGGTTTTCTAATTGGTGACCAAATTTCCATTGAAAAAAAGGGGCCTTTGTAGCCTGTATTTTCAGACTATTCCTGAGTAACTCGGTAATTTTGGCATACTGAACAATATGGCCCAGGGCCTCTTGATTGAGTTCTGTGCGCCGCATTGTTGTTTTACCAAAATGGCCGCGCTGGGAGACGTGTACTTGATGAATTGCAGGTACTTGGTTTGACCAAGCGCCTAGTTCAACGAGTAATTGTTTGGACCCCTCCGAAATAGCGATACCACGGTGATCTTCTGGTGGTGAAGGGTCTGATGCAGAATTTTTATCAAGCAGTGTTAGCTTTAACTCGGGATTATTTTTTAAGAGCGAGATTGCACAGGCAAGCCCAACTGGGCCCGCCCCTTGAATTATGACATCCATCGTTCGATCTCCGAAACACTGACTGGGACGTCACGGGACAATATTTCAGGATTCGTATCTTGAATGAGAACATCATCCTCGATCCGAATACCAATATTCCAGAATTTTTCAGGGACTTCAGGGCTTGGTCGAAAGTATAGACCTGGCTCAACCGTTAAGACCATACCCGGCTGAAAAATTCGCCAGCCTTGATTTGGGTCGCTAGGCTCTCGGTAGGAGCCTACATCATGCACGTCCATGCCCAGCCAATGGCTAGTTCGGTGCATGTAGTATGGCTGGTATAACTTAGCTTGGATAGCTTCCGCAGTTGATCCGTGAAGATGATGTTGCAAGATTTTCATATCAAATAAACCTTGCGTTAAGATTTCTAGAGCGGCCTCATGGGGCTCTAGAAAGTTCTTCCCGACTTGGCACTGAGCAATAGCTGCTGCTTGTGCGGCAAGAACAATTTCATAAGCTTCTTGTTGTGCTGCAGAAAATTTTCCGTTAATTGGAAAGGTGCGCGTGATATCTGAAGCGTAGCCAGCCAGTTCACAACCAGCATCAATTAAGCAAAGATCACCATCTTGTAATGTGGCATCGCTCGCCCTGTAGTGCAAAATACAAGCATTCTCACCAGCGGCCACGATACTGTTGTATGCGACAGATTCAGATCCCGCTTTTCTAAAGGTGTACAAGATCTCTGCTTCGAGATCATACTCTTTCAGGCCGGCTTGACTAGCGCTCATTGCCGCTAAATGCGCCTGTGCAGAAATTTGACCTGCACGTCGCATGATGGCAATTTCCTCGGTATCTTTAACCAGTCGATATTCATGCACGATGGCTTCTAAATCATGAAACTGAGTCGGTTTTTTTACGCCCTGCCGAACTTGCGAGTTCAAAGCGTTGAGCCAGGTACGTAGCGATGTATCGACGTCTGCAGATGCTCCTAACCGACTATACAGATGTTGATAATTGGCCATTAAGTTCGGTAGGCGCTCATTAACTTCTAGGAATGGGTAGGCATGATCAACCCCAAGTTGGCTGATTGCTTGTTCTGGCCCTAGACGAAGGCCATCCCAGATTTCTCTTTCCACATCTTTTGGTCGACAAAAAAGGTGTGTAACTGCGCTATCAGGATTGACTTGGATAACTAATAAACTTTGTGGCTCTGTAAATCCTGTTAGATAATAAAAATCACTGTCATGTCGATAGGCATACTCGCTATCCCTATTGCGCAATGACTCTGGAGCTGTTCCCAAAATAAATACCCCACCGCCAGTTTGTGTGCGAATGGTTTGGATGAGTCGCGCTCTGCGATGCAGATACGTTGCGGATTGGAAGTCAGGCAAGGTTTTCATCTTTGTTGATTAAGAGCTAAAAGTCTATCAGGAGTTCCAACATCGTGCCACGCGCAGCGCAGAATTTCACCTTCAACCAGTAATGAGCCCATGGCTTTTCTGAGAATAGGTGCTAGGGCAGCCTTACTTGGGGGAGTAATTTGGGAAAATAAGCTGCGATGATAAATACCTGCCCCAGAAAAGGTATAGCGTTGTTGCGATAGGGCGTTATTGGCTAATTGATCATCGGAAAATACAAAAGGTGGATTGAGATAAAAATCACCTTGAGGGTGGTGTGGTGGATTTGGAACTAAAAAAAGATAGGCTAGCAGGGTCGGTAGACCTTCGGCGATATCTTCGCGTAGACGATCGACAATATTGGTAATTTGATCAAAGGGAAAGAGTGGCATAAAGGTATCGCCGTTGATTACTAAGAAATAGTCTTGCGGTTGCATGATATGCAGAGCTTGGGCAATTCCACCCGCTGTCTCTAGGGCGACTTCTTCGGCAGAGTATTGTACGTTTAAACCAAAGGACGACCCATCCTGAATCTGTTCTTCAATCCGTTGTCCTAACCAAGCATGGTTGATAACCACTTTTTCGAATCCAGCTTTTGCAAGGCCATTTAAGTGATAGGATAAAAGACTTTTCCCATGGATTTCAAGTAGAGGTTTAGGGACTGTATCGGTAAGTGGGCGCATACGTTCACCTCTTCCAGCGGCTAAAATCATGGCTGGAAAATCTCCCAAAAAGGATTGGTTCATCGCATTGATAGGCGTGCTCATCTTAGAACGTGAGGCCATCAGGACGACTTACCTTTTGCGCCGCGTCCAAAATACGCACGAGTGGCTTAAAGACAGCGTAGCGCTGAGCCACTTTTTCTGTATAGTGCAGGACTAGGGGCAGATCCTTCAGATAGCTTTTTTTGCCATCACGGTGATAAAGACGGGCAAAGATCCCAAGGACTTTTAGATGCCGTTGTAAACCCATCCATTCAAAAGTTTTGTAGAATTCCCCAAAGTCTAGATTGACAGGTAATTGTCCTTTTTTAGCTGCTTCCCAGTAGCGCACCAACCAATCCATTTGCTGCTCCTCATCCCACTGGATATAAGCATCGCGCAGCAGCGAGACGAGATCATAGGTAATCGGTCCGATTACTGCATCCTGAAAATCAAGCACGCCAGGGTTGCCTTGCTCTAAAACCATTAAATTTCTGCTATGAAAGTCGCGATGCACAAATACTTGAGGTTGATTTTTGGCATTATTGATTAAGAACTGATTTATTTGATTTAAAGAATCTTTTTCTGGAGGGCTCAATAGATAATTGAGGTGTTTACCGAGGAACCACTCAGGAAAAAGGTCTAACTCTCTTTGTAATAAATTGGAGTCGTAACTTGGAAGGTGGTTCGTTGGAGCCCGTAATTGGATTTGTATTAAGCAATTTGTAGCATCTTGGTAGAGTTTGGTGGCGGTACTTTGATCAAGCGCTTCTAGATAGGTAGTTTTACCTAGATCAGTTAATAATAAAAAGCCTTGGGAGGTGTCCTTTTCGAGGATTTGGGGAACTGTAACCCCTGCTTCGAAGAGAGTTTGTGAAATCTGAATAAACGGTTGGGTATCCTCTTTGTCGATGGGGGCATCCATCACAATATAGGTTGGATTTTGCTGGGATGCGGCTTGAACGCGAAAATAACGTCGAAAGCTAGCATCGCTTGATGCTGGCACTAGTGAGTTCGAGTCAAGCATGAAAGTATGGGGGAGTTGACTTAACCAACCCCGAATTAAATCTAGGCGAATATCTTGCATAATGATTCGTATAATAAAGGCGATAGAGAGTTAAATGTCAAAATTGCGCCTTCCCACCAAACGTTTTTTTTTGAATCCTTCGATTCGAGGACTAGGCTACCTATTTTCGCTTACTTTGCTCTATCCGGGATTTTTTGGTCATGAAGTCCTCGCCAGTGAGATAAAGCCAACACAGCGCCCCTTATCCTTAAAGTTAGAGGATCAATTACAAATAAACCCAATCACGAATGACGAGTCTTTAATTTTTTCATCAGGTCAAGTGATAGACGGAGTGAATGATCGTGTCATTCAGTTAAAAGAAAATGCTGAGATCCGTCGCAATGGCAGTGTAATTAAAGCCGACGAAATAAGCTATGACTTAGATACTGACATGGTTAATGCGGTGGGTAACACACGAATTAATAGGCCCAACGCGGGTTTTTCAGGACCAAGGGCTCGTTTAAAACTCGACTCAAGGCAGGGGTGGATAGAAAGCCCCATTTATGAATTAAAAAGTAGTCGAGGGTCTGGCAGAGCAGAGCGCGCTGAATTCTTAAATGAAGATCAAACGTATTTAACCAAACCGACTTACACCACTTGTTCGCCAGACAATGTGGATTGGTATTTTGCCTCAAAAGAGATGTTGATTGATGAGGAAAAGGACGAGGCTTCAGGCAAGGACGGCACCTTATATTTTTTTGATAAGCCCATTTTATATACTCCGACCTTTTCATTTCCTCTGGGTGGGGAGCGTCGGTCTGGCTTTTTAACACCCACTTTTGGTGTAAATACCAATACCGGACTTGATATAACAACTCCGTATTATTTAAATATTGCACCAAATCGAGATTTGACAGTTTTTCCAAGGTATATGTCAAAAAGAGGCATGCAGCTTGGTGGGGTTTTACGTTATTTAGAGTCAGATTATTCGGGAATTTTTTCAGCAGAGTATTTAGCCCATGATCAAATTTTAGGAAAAGATCGTTGGGCATACTCTTCCAAGCATGTTCAACGGTTTGATCAAAGTCTGATTGGGTATACCAATATCAATCGCGTTTCCGATGATTTTTATGCGGATGACTTAGGACGTACCCAAGGTCAGGCGATTACAAGACAATTTATTCAAGAGGCGGGATTAAATTATTCACTACATGGTTGGAATTATTTGGCTAGGGTACAAAAATATCAAACCCTACAACCGATTACTCCGGTTCTGTTACCTTATGATCGGGAGCCTGAGGTAAACGCATCATTTCGGAATTTAGATTGGTACGGTGGGACCTCAGTCAATTTTATTGGCAACATAACGCGCTTTACGTATAACGGGCCTCTTGATCAAGTGGTTGCCGGTTCGATACCAACCCGAGGATACAACACAGCCGATCGGATGTTTATTAATACGGGCGTTAGCTTGCCTTTTTTAAATCCTGGGTTTTATGTCACGCCCAAATTGAGCGTTCGGGCTAACAACTATAACTTGACGGGTAATGCCAGTTACACGGGCTTAACGCAAAGTTTTGTGATACCCACAGCGAGTATAGATTCTGGGCTATTTTTAGAACGTGAAGCATTAGAAATGAAGCCTATTTTTGGGCGTGACATGTTACTCAGTATTGAGCCAAGGGCTCTTTATGTCTACACCCCTTATGTTGATCAGACACAGATTCCTTTATTTGATACGGCTTCTTCAGGTTTTGGTATTGCACAAATTTTTTCAGAGAATACCTTTGTGGGTAACGACCGCGTAGCTGATAGCAGCAAAGTAACGACTGGGTTTACTGCCAAAATATTAGATGCCGAAACAGGTATTGAGCGGATTCGGGGTATTTTGGCCCAGCGTGTCGATTTGAGTGGGCAACGGGTTGGCTTATTGGGTAATCAAACTACCAATACCAAGTACTCTGATCTTTTAATGGGCGTGGCGACACGACTATCTGGCAATATTAACTTGGATGTTGCCAATCAATACAATCAGGATTTAAATCGATCAGTACAAACTTCCTCGACCGCAAGTTGGCGGCCTGCGCCGCGTAAGATGCTCAATAGTAGTTACCGTTATAACTTTGATACGAATACCCAACAAACGTCCATTTATCAGTATGAGGTATCAGGGCAATGGCCGGTAGCCCGATCGGTCTATGCAATTGGGCGGTGGAACTATGACCGGGTCTCAGAAAAGACCTTAAATACCTTAGTTGGATTCGAGTATGATCAAGATTGTTGGGTTGCAAGGGTGGCTTTAAACAAGTATTTAAATACAACAAAAACAGAAACAACACAAATCTTTTTTCAGATCGAATTTAAGGGTTTAAGTGGCTTTGGTAATAATCCGATTGATATCATGCGACTTAACATACCTGGATATGTGCCGCTGAGCCAAAAGCCTATTCCATTGTCAAGATTTGAAACTTATGAGTAAGACAGTTCCTAACTGATATGATCAACCTTTATTCTAGAAAGACTGAGATTAATGACTGCGCTTTTACATAAAAATCGACTCTTTTTGACGATCATTTATAGCCTTTTGTTGGCTATGCAATGCGCAGTTCAAGTCGAAGCGCAAACTAAAGCGAAGCCAAAAAGTAATCCGTTACAGGCCCAATCGAGTTCTCAGTTAGTTGAGCAAAATACCAAGGAGATAGGATCAGCAACTACCGAATTAGTACCAGATCCTAGTTTAAAAATTACTACGCCCGAAAAAGCCGCTGTTAATCCGGTAGTCAATAAAAATATCAATACAGATCCCATAGAAATTGATCGTGTTATTGCAGTAGTTAATCGTGAAGTAATTACTTACAAAGAATTATTAGTACGAATCAGGTTGGTAGAGCGGCAATTACAAGAAGCAAAGCGCGCAGTACCGCCTAAAGACGTTCTTGAAAAGCAGGCTTTTGAACGATTAATTGACGAAAGTATTATGTTTCAAGAAGCGCAAAACATGAATTTACGGATTCCAGATCAAGAATTAGACTTTATTATTAACAATGTTGCCGCACAACAGAATTTATCTGTAGAGCAATTTTTAGCCAATATAAAAAAGGATGGACTCAGCGAAAAGAAATTCAGGGAGAATTTTCGAAGAGACGTCGTTATATCGCGTTATCGTGAGCGTGCGGTAGAGAGTAAAGTCAAAATTTCTGATGCAGAAATTACAGACTACATCAATATGCGTGTAGGGCAGGCCAATCCAGCAGAAGATCAAGAATTACTTTATTTAGCGCAAATCTTAGTCCCCTTGCAAGATGGCGTTAGCTCCTCGGATCTTGCCCAAGCCAGAGAAAAAGCCGAAGCTATTTTAGCTAAAGTGACTAATGAGGTAGACTTTTTGCAATATGCCAATGCTTTAGTGAAGACCGATAAATTAGTCCGAGTGCAAGATTTAGGATATCGGTCGATTGATCGTTTACCGAAATTATTTATTGATGCGAGTGTGAATATTAAAGCTGGCCAAATTATTCCTCAAGTAGTAAGGAGTCCAGCTGGGTTTCATATTTTAAAAATGTTGGATCGAAAAGTGCCAAGTCAAAATAAAACCATCCAGATTACCCAAAACGAAATCAGGCAGATTTTGATCACTCAAAAACCAGGCGTACTTGACGAAGATACGCAACGCCGACTGCGTAATTATCGTGACCAAGTTTTATCAAAAACGGTTGACTTTGGGGATTTGGCAAAAAAATTCTCCGAGGATAAGAATACCGCTTCTCAACAAGGTTATATTGGATGGGTTTCCCCCGGGCAATCTTTACCAGAATTTGATGTTGCTTTAGCTAATTTACGCGCGGGTAGTGTTAGTGACCCGATTCGTACGGAGTTTGGATGGCATTTATTGCAAGTGATCAATACGCGGCAAACGGAAGTAACACTGGCTCAACAAAAAGAATTTGCTAGAGCGGCGATTCGTCAAGAAAAACTAGACCGAGCTTATCAAGACTGGGTTCGGGAGTTGCGTGATAGTGCGACGATTGACTTACGCCCGCCGTATACCTTACAAAAATAAATCAATTGAGAGCCGTAAACTTTATGACAAAAGATATTCATCTTGTCATTACCTCGGGTGAACCCGCTGGCATAGGCCCTGAGGTGAGTTATCAGGCAGCTATGGGGTTTATTCAGGACTATCCGGATACGCATATTTCTATTTTGGGTGATAGACAATTATTTCCGAAGTTGTCCACCTCATCCAATACGCGCCTGCAGTTACGCCATGTAGATTTGCCGGGGGAGCATGCATTTGGGAAGTTAAACGTTCAAAATGCGCAATATGTCTTAGAATTATTAGACCAAGCTTTTGAATTATGTCGTAGTCAGCAGTGTCAAGCGATGGTAACTGCACCATTACAAAAAAGTGTGATCAACGATGCTGGCGTGAATTTTTCTGGGCATACCGAATATTTAGCAGCAAAAGCAGGTGTTTCGCAAGTCGTCATGATGCTGTGCGGGGATGTCCAGTTTGGCTCACCACCAAGGCCTATTTTGCGAGTAGCCTTAGTGACAACCCATTTAGCACTGCAGGATGTACCTCGAGCCATCAATCAAGCATTAGTAGCCAAGTGTATTGCAATTATTGACCATGACTTAAAGAGTTATTTTGGCATTACGCACCCAAAAATTCGTGTCGCAGGTTTAAACCCCCATGCGGGAGAATCTGGGTACTTGGGTCAAGAAGAGATCTTACACATTACCCCAGCGATCCAGGAAGCGAGTACTCGGGGGATACACGTCACTGGGCCTTACCCGGCAGATACGATGTTTGATTTGAAAAGCCTTGGTGAAGTAGACGTGTTCTTAGCGATATATCACGATCAGGGTTTAGCTCCTTTGAAGTTTGCCACTTTTGGCACGGGTGTAAATGTTACATTGGGGTTACCAATTATTAGAACCTCAGTTGACCACGGCACAGCATTAGATATAGCAGGCCAATACATGGCAGACTCAAGTAGCATGTACGCTGCCTTAAAGTTGGCTTATGACATGGTGCAGAAAAATAGACGGTATGGCACATCAGGCTCGTAAGCGATTTGGGCAACATTTTTTAGTTGATCAGTCGATAATTGCTGCGATTATTTCTAGGATTCGTCCCCACAGTCTAGACCGTGTTTTAGAGATTGGACCTGGATTAGGAGCGATGACTTTTTCACTCATAGACCATCTAACCTCTTTAGATGTCGTGGAATTAGACCGTGATTTAGTGACGTATTGGCAAGCTAAGGAAATTAGTAAGTTACAAATTTATGAAGCGGATGCTTTGCAATTTAATTTTTTAGATTGGGCCAATCTTGCCCAGCAAGATGTAGTTTTAAAAAATCGTGCTGGGCGAGTGAAAATTGTTGGTAATTTACCCTACAACATATCGTCACCTTTATTATTTCATTTGATGACGGCCATTGAATCGGTGGACGAGCAGATTTTTATGTTGCAAAAAGAGGTGGTAGATCGGATGGTTGCTCAGGTAGGTGATTCTGAGTATGGTCGGTTATCTGTCATGTTGGGAGCGCGTTATCAGATTGAGCATTGCTTTGATGTTCCGCCAGAATCTTTTGATCCGCCGCCGAAGGTAAACTCAGCGATTGTGGCCATGTACCCCAAACGGGGGGCGGGTATTTCAGCAGCCGTATGGAGTGCTATGGAGATATTAGTAGCCAAGGCCTTTGCTCAACGCCGTAAAGTATTAGCAAATAATTTAGGAGAGTACAAGCAGATACTCGATTTGGATGGAGCTATTTTACGTGCCCGTGCACAAGAGATTTCGATTGAACAGTATTTATTGTGGGCAGAGCAAATAGTTGATCGCTCAGGCACTGATAAGTAGCCGAGTAGGTTTAGTTCATTGGGGCTATGGCAGAAGTTGGAGAGTACGCAGCTGAGTCGATCACGCGCATTTCTGTTTCAATCCAATGCTCAACTTCACGAATAACCACAGAGGGATTTTTATCTTTAGTAGTAATCAGCGGCCCAATGGAGACGGTGACTATTCCAGGATATTTTAAAAAGCTATTTTTAGGCCAAACTTGGCCGGCATTATGGGCAATTGGAATAATATCTGCAGCGGTATCGACAGCCAGCCTTGCCCCACCCTTGCGGTAAGGAATTTGTACGCCCGTTTTAGCCCTCGTACCTTCGGGATAAATAATAATCCAGCAACCTTGAGATAGTCGGATTCGACCTTGTTCTGCGACAGCCAGTGCCGCTTTATCACGTTGCTGACGATCTATGTGAATCATCCTTAGCATCCCGAGTGTCCAGCCGAAAAATGGTATGTAGAGTAATTCTTTTTTAAATACATAGCAAAGTTGCTTTGGAAATAATGCAATATAGGCAATCGTCTCCCAAGCGGATTGATGCTTCGAGAGCAAAATGATTGGCTTATCAAGCACGGCTAGCATGTTTGACATACCTTTTATTTCATAGCGAACTGCACAGAAAATTTGCAGTAGCCAAAGTGCTCCATGGGACCAGCCACGAATATAGGTGTATCTTGCCGAGGTCGACATGAATGGGTAGATCAAAAAGCAACTTAAGGCATATAAAACAGTAAATACAGCTAAACACATAAAAAATACTAAAGAACGTAAAAAGGTCATTTGGTCGTTTGCAAAAAATGACTAACAAAGGCAGCCAGATCAGCATGAATGGCGGTATAGGGTGGCAATCCACCTTCCTCTCGGGTTTTTGCACCTTTCCCGGTAAGAACTAAATGCGGCTCAGCGCCAAGGGCGCTAGGGCCTGCGATATCTCTTAAGGAGTCTCCAACAACGGGAATCCCTTTGAGGGTGCCATCTAAGTGAAAGCGTTGAATGACGTCTAAAAATAGTCCTGTTTTTGGTTTGCGGCACGCGCAATGATCTGCATCAATATGCGGGCAGAAGAATACTGCGCTAATCTCTCCGCCTAGTCGAGCTAATAGTTGATGCATTTTTTCATGCATGGCATTCAGAGTATGGATATCAAACAAACCTCTACCGATACCGGATTGGTTGGTACAAACTACAACTTGATATCCTGCTTGACTCAGTTTAGAAATTGCCTCAAGACTTCCCGGTATCGGAAGCCATTCTTCGGCAGATTTGATATATGCAGCACTATCTTGATTAATCACACCATCGCGATCGAGAATAACGAGTCTTTTTAATTGGGGTTTCATTGGGCAAGTTGGCTCAGATCTGCAACCATCGACATGGACTGATGGAGATCTTTTAATAGGGCAAGACGATTTTGTTGCAGTTCGAGATTCGGATCCATCACCATGACTTCTTCAAAAAAATTACTGACTAAATCGCTCATACTAGCAAGTAAGATGAGTGAGCCTTTAAAGTTTTCGGTTTGATGGGCAGATGCTATTTGAGGCGCAAGGGTTTGCATACTTTGGAAAAGCTCTTGCTCTGCTTTTTGGTGAAGCAGCTTGTGGTTTAAAGGTGGCAAAGCAGCAACATTTTTTTTGAGAATATTACTAATCCGTTTATTCGCATTCGCTAGACTAGCTGCTTGCGGAAGTTCTCCAAAGGTACGAACGGCAAGCAGTTTCAAAGGGAGTTGATATAAAAAACCATTCTGTTGACTGAGTACTGCTTCGATTTCTTCTGGCTTAAAAATGACATTATTTTGTTCTTTTAAATAGGAGCGAAGTCGGTCATTGATAAATTGCGTGAGTAAATGCCAGTTGGGACAACTGAGAACCTTTTCTGAGGTAAATGCTTGCCGCGTCATATCTAATAAATCTTGGATGGAGATTGCTAATTGATTTTCAATCAGCAAACGGATGATACCTAAGGCGTGGCGCCTCAGAGCAAAAGGATCTTTTTCACCGGTTGGTTGGAGTCCAATACCCCAAATTCCTACTAAGGTTTCTAATTTATCAGCTAGGGCAAGGGTAAGTCCAACCCGAGTTTTAGGAAGAGTATCTCCAGAAAAACGTGGCAGGTAATGTTCTGAGCACGCCGCAATCACCTCCGGATTTTCGCCATCGTGTTTAGCGTAGTAGCCTCCCATAATTCCTTGGAGTTCAGGGAATTCTCCGACCATATCCGTGAGTAAGTCCGTTTTGATTAAAAGCGCTGCGCGCTCACACAGCGCACTAACTTGGGCCGCATTACTCTCATTTTTACTTTTAGAGATAGCGTTTGAGATTTGTTCGGCTATTTGGGCGATTCGATTTGATCTGTCTAATTGAGTGCCGAGTAGATTGTGATAGACGACTTTAGATAGGTCAGGGATTCGATCACTTAACCTTCTTTTGCGATCTTGGGTAAAAAAGAATCGAGCGTCCGATAAGCGTGGACGAATTACCCGTTCATTGCCCGCAATGATGGCTGCTGGCGAAGTGGTTTCAATATTCGAAACAATACAAAATTGATTCATTAACTGGCCATCTGGCCTGGTCAAGGCAAAGTACTTTTGATTCGTTTGCATAGTCAAGATGAGACATTCTTGCGGTACTTCTAAAAAAGCCTCTTCAAAATGGCAGGTATACACTACTGGCCACTCGACGAGGGCAGTTACCTCTTCCAGAAGACTTTGGGGTTTTAAGACTTGGTATGCACCTGCCGCCATCTGGAGTTGACGATCGATTGATTGCAAGCGATCGTCAAAGTTGGCGAGAACTTTACCCTGAGTTAATAAAATCGTTTCATAATTTTTAGCATGATCGATGGTAATCATGCCAGGTGATAAAAAGCGATGACCCTGCGTTGTGTTGCCTGCGGTAAGCCCTAAAAAATGGACCGGAATTATCAACGCGTCGTAAAGCGCAATCAGGCTATGAGCAGGCCTGACAAATTGCACATTGACTTCCTCAGGAGTCCCCACGTTTAACTGATAGTGCATCGTTTTAGCGATGGGTAATTGTTGGATTACAAAGTCTAGTGCGTCTTGTAGACCAGACTGTAAATCCAGCCCAATTTTTTGTATTTGTAGACTAAGAACTTCATTTTTACCGGTACCTGAGCGTTCTAATTGTTCTACTGGGACGTCTTTCATTCCCAAAGCTTGTAATTTTTTGAGTAAAGGAGCGGTCGGATTACCTTGGGGATCTAGCCCAATGCTAACTGGTAGTAGTTTTTCTTGAACGAGTTGATCAGCTGCTTTCGGTAAAACAGCCTCAATATATACAGCAAGGCGGCGAGGCGTAGCAAATGAGCGGTAGCTCGTACCGGATTTAACTAAGCCGTTTGTTATTAACCTCTCGAACAGTTTTTTAGAAAACTGTTCGCCCAGAAGTTTCAGTGATTTAGGCGGTAACTCTTCAGTAAAGAGTTCAACGAGGAGTGGGGCTTGATTCATGACTTGTCTTCTCGAAGAGAGCACATTGGAAAGCTAAGTTTTTCTCTAGAATCGTAATACGCCTGGGCAACTAACTTGGATAGATTACGAATACGTGCAATATACGTTGCACGTTCAGTAACTGAAATTGCCCCACGCGCATCTAATAGATTAAAAGTATGTGCAGACTTGAGGACCATTTCATAGGCTGGTAAAGCCAAGGGAATATCAAGTAATCTTTTAGCCTCAGACTCATAGCGTTGAAATTGACCAAAGAGCCATTCAACATTGGAATATTCAAAATTGTAGCGTGACTGTTCGACTTCATTTTGGTGGTAGACGTCCCCATAGCTCACGCCAGAAGTCCATTGCAAGTCATAAACATTTTCGCAAGATTGGAGATACATGGCCAGGCGTTCGATGCCATAGGTTATTTCACCTAGAACTGGTTTACAGTCAAGTCCTCCGACTTGCTGAAAATAGGTAAATTGTGTAATTTCCATACCGTTAAGCCATACTTCCCAACCGAGCCCCCAGGCTCCAAGAGTGGGGTTTTCCCAGTCATCTTCCACAAAGCGGATATCATTTTGTTGCAGGTCAAGACCTAGTGCTTTGAGGGAGCCCAAGTATAAATCGAGGATATCTTCTGGCGCAGGTTTTAAGACAACTTGGAACTGGTAGTAGTGTTGAAGGCGGTTAGGATTTTCTCCGTACCGACCATCTTTGGGACGCCGAGATGGTTGCACATAGGCCGCTTTCCAAGGTTCTGGACCGATTGCCCGAAGAAATGTGGCAGTATGCGAGGTGCCTGCACCCACTTCGAGATCGATGGATTGCAAAAGAGCGCAACCTTGTTGGTTCCAATAATGTTGTAGATTGAGGATGATTTCTTGAAATGTCAGCATGATTCTACAATTTTAACCTTGAAGTGTAGAGCGAACCGATTACGATTATTTAGACTGCCGCCTTTTCCACCAACAAAGTGCTAGGATCAAAAAGCTAAGGGTAATAATTGGCCGATCCCCTAAGAGAACGTAGGGCGTACTACCTGTCATGGCCTGAACAGAGCCTGTTAGGACATCTTGTTCAAAAATAGGTAGCTGTACTTGAACTTTACCTTTGGCATCGATAATGGCAGTCACGCCAGTATTGGTTGCACGAATAGTTGGTAAGCCTGTCTCGAGTGAGCGCAGTTGAGCTAGGCGCAGGTGTTGCCAAGGCGCAGAGGTGTTTCCGAACCAGGCTAGATTAGTCATATTAATTAAAAAATTAGGTGGATTTTTAGAACTTCTTAATCGACTTGCTATTTCGCTTCCAAATACATCCTCATAGCAAATCATGACAGCACCGTAGAGAGTTGCTTGTTGTGCTCTATTTAACGGAAAGTGTGCTTGGTTAGAGTCACCCCGAGCAAACTGTGTCAATGGCGCTTGGATCGCTCGCACAAACCATTCAAAACCTGGCGGAATATATTCCCCAAAAGGTACAAGATGCGACTTGTCATAGACATAGGTTGCCCCGTTTGGTTGATAACCTAGCGCACGATTAGCGTAATATTTACCCGAAACGCCGACGATTCCTGTCAAGAGGCTGATCTGATTGGTTGACAAATACTCTTTAATGCGTTGATCCCAATTGGGTGGTAGTAGGTTTTCAGGAATCGTAATGGCCGTTTCGGGGGCGAGGATTAAATCTGCTGGTTTTTGAGTAAAGGTTTCTAAATAAAATGCATTTTGAATACGCAGCTGTTCTTCTGAATACACTGTAGTCATTGGAAAGTTTCCTTGCAGCAAACGCACATCAAAGCGTTTACCGACCGGCTCGGTATATTCGATACCTTCGAGTAAGGAAGAAATACCGATGGCAAAAAATAGGCTAATGAGTGGCAGAAATAGCCTACCAGGCGCACTACCAATCTTATAAGATCCCCAAACAGCCGCAAAGGTTGCCCCGAGCACCCCAAAAATAGGTATTAATCCCATGAAGGGGCCACTAACCTGTGCGTCTGCAAAACCGATCCATGGAAAGCCTGTCAAAACATGAGCACGTGCCCATTCCATGAGCGTCCAAGCACTTGCCCACGCGATAGCGGAGTAGCTTTTTTGATAGAACCTAGCTCCAATATAGACTGCTAGGCTGGGAAAGATAGCTAAAAAAGTCGATAGGATCAAGACTGCACCAACTGCCATCCAAAAAGGCATACCGCCAATATCATGTAGGCTAATGTAGAGCCACCAAAGACCTTGGGTAAAGTAGCCAAGACCAAATATCCAGGCCAGTCGTGTTTGATACCCAATACCATGATAATGATGGCGATCGATGATTCGCCAAAGCATGGCTAAAAGTAACATTTGCCACCAGGCGGCTAGACTCATCGTAGCCATTAGTGCAGTAGCTATACCCAGTAAAAGTGTGAAGGGATAAATAGCAAGACCCACGAATTAACTTTCTAGGGGGGGATTTTTGAGCACAATCAAAATATGAATTTGACGGGGATCTGCCCGTTGGATTTCGCACTGTAGTGGACCGAGTTCAATGACATCGCCACGTTTTGGTACTCTGCCAATTTGGTGAATCACAAGTCCTGCAATCGTATCGACATCTTCATCGATAAAATCAGTTCCTAAAGTGGCGTTAATTTGTTCAAGACTTGTGATACCTCGGACCCGATATTTATTCTCAGAAATAGGCAAAATATTATCTGCCTCATCATCCATATCATGTTCATCTTCGATATCGCCAACAATTTGTTCTAGAACATCTTCGATCGTAATGATGCCGGCAACCCCACCATACTCATCGACCACAATTGCCAGGTGATTACGATTGCTACGAAAATCTTTTAAGAGAACGCTAAGTCTTTTAGAGTCGGGAATAAAGACTGCTGGGCGAAGCCAATCACGCAGGTTAAAATCCTTTTCGACGCCGTGGCGAAGAAGATCTTTGGCAAGGAGGATACCAATCACATTATCCCGTGTGCCATCGAAAACCGGAAAGCGAGAATGCGTTGCCTCAATCACCTTTTCAATGATAATTTCGATTGGGTCTTGCGCGTCTACCCAATCTATTTGACCCCGGGGTAATAGGATATCTCTTGCGGATAATTCACTCACCTGAAAAACGCCTTCAATCATAGACAGTGCGTCGGAGTCTAGGAGGCCTTCTACTTTAGCGAGATGCAGGGTGTGGAGCAGTTCTTTGCGTTTTTCCTGAGGCGTATGATGCTTTGCACCCAGAAAATTAATGAGGCGAAAAATCCAATTTGTGGGGGAAGGGTCTGTCATAGTTGTTTAGGATACCCGATTTGGAATGACATACGGGTTTTCAATGCCCAGTTTTTTTAAGATAGCGATTTCGAGGTTTTCCATCACTTTTGCCTGTTTGGTGTTTTCATGATCATAGCCTTGCGCGTGGAGAACTCCATGAATAATTAAATGGGTTAGGTGCTTGATTGGATCTTTTTTTTGAGCACGCGCTTCTTGGTTGATGACAGGGATACAAAAAATCAAGTCAGCACAAGTTTTCGGGTTTTTTGAAGAAGGTAAGTCGAGTGAAAAGGTCAGAACGTTCGTAGCGTGATCTTGGTTGCGGTATGTTTGATTAAGTTTTTTACTTTGGGCGTTGCCTACAAAAAGGAGAGTAAATTCAGCGGGGCCTTCTAGGCTCGATTGAACCCATTTTTTTACACGCCGAATTGGCAGTTTTGGCTCCCACCTTTTTTGAAGTGTAGGAGAGGAAAATTGTAAGGTGATTTCTAGGGGATAATTTGGCACAGATAACGGGTTGATCATCGAGTGACTAGCTCTGCTTGAAGTGAGTGCGCTAAGGCTTTGGTAAAAACGACAGGAACCATTTTTCCGATTAGCCTCTTGGCTTGTCCAAGAGATGGAAGATCTATATTACAGACGCGATTATTTTCAGTTCTACCCTGAAGTTTTTGACCATCCTTGGCAATACCCTCGATCATGACCCTCTCGGTATTGCCGACCATACTTTGACTGATACGCAATATATTTTCATCGATTAAGGAGGTAAGTGCTTGCAAGCGAGCGACTTTTATCGCACGTGGTGTAGAGTCTTCTAAGTTCGCTGCTGGAGTACCTGGACGCGCACTAAAGATAAAACAATAACTATTATCAAATTGGACGTGGTGTACGAGGTCCATTAACTCTTGAAAATCTGCATCAGTTTCACCTGGAAAGCCAACAATAAAATCGCTGGAAATTGGAATATTGGGTTTTGCTTGACGAATTTTTCGGATGAGGCTTTTATATTCAAGGCAGGTATAGCCGCGTTTCATGGCCATTAAAATTTTATCTGAGCCATGCTGCACTGGTAGGTGCAGATGATTCACGAGTTGTGGTATTTGAACATGAGCGGTAATGAGGCGCTGCGTAAATTCTCGCGGATGGCTAGTTGTATACCGAAGACGCTCAACTCCAGGAATTTCTGCGATGTACTCTAAAAGCATAGCAAAGTCGGCTAATTCACTTTGACCATCTAGTTTGCCAAGATAGGCATTGACATTTTGTCCAAGCAGAGTAATTTCACAGACGCCTTGCTGGGTCAGGCTAGAGACCTCTTCTAAAATGCTTTCAAAGGGTCTTGAGACTTCCTCACCACGTGTGTAGGGGACAACGCAATAGCTACAATATTTTGAGCAGCCTTCCATGATTGAAACAAAGGCTGCGCCACCATCTTTTTTGGCCGGTGGCAGGTGGTCAAATTTTTCAATTTCAGGAAAACTAATATCGACCTGGGGGCGTCCTGAGCGAGCGCGTTCGGTCAATAAAGCCGGTAAGCGATGCAGAGTTTGAGGACCAAAAACCAGGTCTACAAATGGTGCTCGGCTAATAATTTGTCGGCCTTCTTGACTAGCTACACAACCACCTACGCCAATGAGTAAGTCAGGTTTATTGACTTTTAAGTCACGCAGCCTACCAAGATCAGAGAACACCTTATCTTGCGCTTTCTCACGAATTGAGCAGGTATTGAGCAGGACCATATCTGCTTCTTCGAGGATTTTTGTTTCTTGATAATCACTTTGATCAAGAAGGACATCGGCCATTTTTTCCGAGTCATACTCGTTCATTTGGCAACCAAAGGTTTTAATAAAGACTTTTTTCATGAATGAGGCCGTTTCAGTTGTTAATACTGGGGGCAATACCTTATTTTATCAGGAATATGCCTGGAAACACTCCAAGAAGACCTGCCCAAGTCAGAATTAGTGGCTACGGAAAACGATGATTGTGATCAGAGTTGGAATCAGCGCAGCCAAAAACAAATAGGATGGATTGACCGCTCTATTTTCAAAATAGTCTCGCAGGATAGCTAGGCCTGCTGGATTTGGCGCATTGGCAATCACTGTCAGTCCCCCACCAGTAACAGCGCCTGCTACGAGAGCAACTCGAAATTCGTGGGAGGTTCCCTCGACAAGACTTCCTAGATAAGTTAGAGCCGCATTATCTGTCAGAGCGGTTAACGCGGCCGTGCCGTAAAACGCCATCGTTGGGGTCATACTTTGGAGAAGGGGCTGTAACCACCATTTTTGCAGGCTACCCAGAACCACTAGACCGGCTAGAAAGAAACCGACTAATAGCGCTTCGCGCAGAATGAGCGGATTTTGGAATTTTGAATAGGCTGTAGTAAAACCAATAAAAAATAATAATAACCACAAAAAGACGGCTGGATAGTGGGCAAAAATAACCACGGAAATGAGGAATAGTAAGTGTACTAAAACAATCGTTACTGGCATTTTTTCAGGAGCAGTTTCTTTTGGTATGGAGGGGATTTCTTTACGAAAGAACCAAGTAATCAGAAGTGCATTAATCAGCACTGCTAGAGCGGCTTTCCCACCAAAAGTAACAAACATGAATGGGGTTGTCCATTCCCAAGTAGCTGCAACCATCAAGACTGGGGGAGCAGCAAAGTTGGTGAGTGTTCCACCGATCGAAATATTCACAAACAATACACCAATAATGGCATATTGAAGCTTCGTAGATAGTCCAGCATGATAGAAGCGATCACGTAGTAAAAGTGCTGCAAGGGTCATGGCTGCTGGCTCTGTTATCAATGAACCCATGAGCGGAAGAAGTGAGAGGCTCATGAAAAAAATCACAATATGTAAACGAATTGTTGTGACTTGAGAAATTATTTTTGATAGTTCATAGAGAACAAAATTAGTAAAAGTCAGAATCGGCTTACTCGCAGCAACGACCATCACTGCAAAGACGAATAGGGCTTCTGTATAGTTTTGGTTTTCAACAAAATGGACAGCCTCCAAGGTGTTTTGCATCAGTGCGAGGGTGATTACTAGTACTAGGGCCCAAAAACCAAAAACGACTTCTACCTCGCCGAGTAAATGAAAAAGACCAGCGTGCTTGGGATGCTTGTAGGAGAGTCTCTCAAAAAACGACGCAGAAAAGGTATGGATAATAGCAATACCAAATAATGCACTCGCAATGATTTCGATATGGCTGGGATTCATTTTTAATCTTTCGTATTGGAAACTACTATTGATGAAAATATACTCAATTATTTGATTAGATTCATTGTTGTCGGACCAGTCGTACCGTTAAATCTGTGTAAAGCTTGGCTAAGCTGATCGTAAATCCGGGGAGTTAAAGCCCACAAAGTTACATGAAAAGATGAGGGCCTCATTCGTTAAGAAAGAGTAATGTCTTAGCTATAGATCATCTAAACATCAACAGGTATTTTACTGGATCTGGGGGTGGTTAAATCCCTGATTCATTGAATAGACACATTAAATGTAGGTCAATTCTGTTAGTCTATGGGAAATATAGAAAAATTTCGAAATTTATTTACTCAATAAAAACGACTATGGATATTTACAAGCTCAGTAAGAAAACACTATTTACGATTTTTGGTGCGATTATATTTGCCATCGTTGGGGCTATTATTAGTATTTGGCTATTAGTTCCACCGTTACCAAAAAGCATTGTGATTGCTACAGGTTCACCTACTGGGTTATATCATCGCTTTGGTGAAAGCTTAAAAGAAGAGTTAAAAAAAGAAGGTATTACAGTTGAGCTGAGAAATACCAAAGGATCGATTGAAAACCTCCAACTTCTATCAGATCCTCACTCAGGAGTGGACTTGGGTCTCGCGCAAACGGGCACAGCGAACCAAACAGACTATCCTAAGTTAGCTTCGATCGCAGGGGTCTTTTATGAGCCTTACTGGATTTGGTATCGGACGAACTCCTTCAAGGATAGTGGCGGTTTAAATAGCGTTAATCAGCTCAAGGGTAAAAAAATCGCCATTGGAGCAAGTGGCAGTGGCGCTAACTTACTCACGCGCGAACTATTTAAATTGCACGGCATTGATGAACAGCAATTAACTATTTTAGAAATTGGTCCAGATGCTGCAAAAGATCAGTTACGCTCTGGCGAGATTGATGTGGTGGCATTTACAGTAGGACTTGAAGCACCAATCATCGGCCAATTTGCAGCCTTGCCAGACGTAGCCATCGTTGACTTTAACCAAGGTGAGGCTTACTCCAGAAAATTGCCATATTTGACCCAAGTTAAATTACCGCACGGGAATGTTAGTTTGCAATATAACCAGCCTCCCCGCGATATTCATTTGATTGCCGCTACAGCTGTTTTGGTTGGACGAGAAAATATTGCCCCAGGCTTTGTCAATGTATTGATGGGTCACTTATATGAACTATTAAAAAATTACTCGCGGATGCAAACCACTGGGGAGTTTCCATCCAATCGGCAGCTTGATTTACCACAGGTAGCTGACGCTGAAATTTATATGAAAGATGGGCCATCATTTTTATATCGGCATTTACCTTTTTGGTTAGCCGTATGGGTAGGGCGCTTACTTAAAGTACTAGTACCCTTATTGGCAATTGGGATACCTTTGTTTAGTTATTTACCAGCCTTGTATGATTTTCGTCTGAAACTCACTCTTGGAAAATCCTATGTTGAGTTGAAGGGGATTGAACAAAGGGCATTTCTTTTATACCGGGGTGATGCTAGCGCAAATGATATTCATCGCCTGTTGGAGGAGCTTAAACGATTTGATATGAAGATCGATAAATTAGACGTACCGACTCTGGAAACACAAAGATACTTCGATATGAGAGCGCATGTGAACGTTGTTCGGTTACGTCTTTACGAGCTCTTACAGACCCCCATCAAGTAAGCAAAGCTTGACGCTGAGCCAAGATCTGGGTAGTTGGGTAGTTTTACGTAGTCAAAGTATAAGATTCTTCATAGGATGCACTTTCTCAATGATCCTGCCGAAGATGAAGCAATTCTCAATGAGCGATTGCGCCTAAAGATGCTAGTTAGAGTAGGCCTGTATTACAGGAAAGGGCCTAGGCGTTTTTACGTGGCGCTTGAGGAACTTTAACTTTTAGGGGGATTGTATAGAAATAGTAAAGAACGACTATCGGCCAGAAGAAGGCAATGATGATTGAAAACACCAAACAAGTAAAAGCATCACCTGGGTCTCTGATCTGCGTTTTATCCTTTGCCCGGTGGACATTGAGGGTAAACTGCAAGGAGATAATCAAAGTCAAGAAAGCTACGATAAGATAACTAATTAACAGCACGCAGACTCCTTTTTGATTGATTTACTAGGGTTAAGTAATGCTGACGTTAAGCGATACAGAGGATCAATAATACTTAGGTCAAGCAATACGTTAAGTCATTTAAAGATAACACAAATGGCAAACTTTTCATATGAGCAACCGCCCTATTACTAGGATTGATATCGATTGGCTAATTGCGATGGCTACAAATTCTTGCTACGAATTTCATTTACGCCAAGGGCAACTAAACCTGCGATCAATCCCGGCTGCATAGTCGTGATAACTCATACCATTACATACGGTATTATCGATCAAAAAGTATAGGGCTATGAACCCAAAGATCAATAAAATAAACAATTTTATTGGATACATGACCTGTGCCTCAAGTTGTTTATTGAAGGGTTATTGTAATTGGTCATTAAACGCTTACCGACATTAATCCGTTCAATACATGTATTAGTAATTTGTTACTTTTTAGGAATATAGAAATAAGAATAGGTTTGCCATGAAAAACATCTTTTTAGCGTGTTTAATTTTTTATAGTACTTTGGGTTGTGCTGAAATTGTTGGTCAAATGACAGCCAATGGAGAAGTGTATGTAATTACGTCGAACATTTGCAAAACTGCAGATGGAAAAGATGCGAAGGGTTGGTTAATGTCCTATTCTTACAACTCAATTGGTATTGCCAATCGGAGTTGTTATCAAAAATTTAATGACAATATTTGGATCTGGGAGTTTACTGGTCGGGAGTATATTTATCCGGCGTCTAACTTTAAGCCTGTAACTCCCGCTAATAAAGGCTAAGTAATTCAAGCTTTGCGAGGCTTGTCAACTGCAGGCAGGTCTAATTGACTAATCGTGACTAGTCTTGAATAATCGTTAATAATCGCTCCCGATTATCTAAAGTTTCGGATAAGTATCTATGAGGATATTTGTTGAATGCTGCCAAGTGAGAGAATTTATTTTTAGACGCCTCATCCGTAAATATCCCAAGCAAATCTCTTTTAGATCAAAGAAGCTGAGTTAGTAATTACCAGTGTCGCTTTATCCGCCAGTTTCTACCCAAATTGTCACAGACTAAATTATCTTAAGACCCACGCGACTCATTCAGCCACTTTATATAGACAAAGCTGAAGGAGTGCAGACCTTTGTTTCTCAGAAATTAGCTAATACGCACGGGTTTTTTAGGAACTTCCTCAGAGCCTTCGGAAGTATTGCCCTCAGGATTGGCAGCTGAACTGGCTGGATCCGCAGACGGATTAGCGGTCTGCGTAGCATCTGCAGAGACAGTTGGATCATTTACCGTATCTTGATTCGCATCATCGGGCTTTTTGGCCACACTGGCTACCGCAGGAGGATCTTGGAAAGGTCTAATTAAGGTGGGATCATTTTCTTCGGATCTGATCCAGAACCGAGCTGCTGCGATGTTTGTTGTATAAAAACTAACTCGGTCGTCATGGCCCTTACCGACAGCATAGTATCTTTTGCCATCAATACGAATATCGGTTATTGAAAAGTCACTCATGATGCACCTTGATTTGTTGTGTAAAGATATATACGGCTGTCTTGTCTGAACTAGTTAATTTGTCGGGGCTTGCTTGGGGTAGAGGCTATTTTTTTGGATATCTTCCAAATTCCATGTTTTCGTCAGGTCCCCGGTTGTTCCAGAAAACACCAAAAAGAGTAGGATACCGAGTATTGCAATGACAGGAATCAATATCTGCGTTAAGGTTTTCCAGTCAAAACCCTTGGTTGCTATGGGTTCAGGGACGTATTTGGGGGGCACTTTTTCAGGGAAAGCATCATCAACCAGCAAATTAGCCTCTTTTACCCATGCATAGTAGGTTTTCTCGTCTTCACCTGCTAAAATTGCATCTGCGGCTTTTTTATACAAATGGCTCGCACTGGCTAGAGAACTAGCGATATCCACGTAGCGTCTTTGTCTTGAAATGGTGTTGTCATCCATAGTTTTTGCAAACTTTAGTTGATTGTAATTAGGCCCTTATTTCATCATGTTCCAATGAAACGAATAAAATTTGCCATAATTGAGTTAATATTAATTTAAATGGCAAAAATGAGAATACAAATCTTTTTTCTAATCTTATTTTACACCCTTCCCAGTTTTGGGCGAGAAGAGAATGTGGATAAAGTGAAGGTTGTGGATGGCAAAGACTACGTCATGTATTATTTTAAGTCATCCATCAAGGATTTACCGCCAGATTGGAAGAAAGTGTGGGTGCTAAAAAACTTTAAGCCAGGAAAAGCGGATATTTCTCCTAAGGTGAAGTCAAATCGGACGAATATTGTATTTGATTGTGTTCATAAAACTTACTATACTCTGTCAAGCATTAACTATACGGAATACGACGCTTTGAGTAAACCCGCATTACAAACTGCCAGTGGATTTAATCCCAAGGAAAGTAACATTGACCCAAATTCCGATTTAATGATGACATTTAATCAAGTCTGTAAATAAATAATTTAAAACTATGACATTGCAAATATTCCCTCCTGAAAGCAGAAAGAGATTTTCAGAGGACTCTCGGGTTGAGCAAAGGCATATATTTCGGTTACTGGACCGGGAGTTTCAAAAGCGCCCGGCGGTCGGTATTTATGGCTTAGATGATTGGATTAACGGTCATATTGCATTAGCGATGCATGTGGACTCCGTTGAGGGGCTTTACTTCAAACCGGAGGAAATTCCGATTCCCTTGTTAGCGAAGATGATTGATACGCATAAGACCTTCGTGATTTGTACGGATACCGGCAAATTCCAGTTTACTGGCAAGAATTTAAAGATTGATGAGAATGCCAATATTATTTGCGATTTACCTACCGAGGTCTATCACATCCAGCGTCGGGACAGTTTTCGGGTAGTTCCACCAGTCGATGAGTCATTTAAATTAATTGTTGGCTTAGGCGCTGGCCAAGAGTTACTCACGAATATAGTTGATATTGGGCGCAGTGGTGTGCAATTAGATATGCGGGCTGGAGCAACAGACGTCAGTGTTGGGAACTATTGGCATACTTGCTATTTTGAGAGAACCTCATCGCGAACGGCTAATTTTGATTTGCAGATTAAGCACTACTATCAAGGAAATGATCTTGGTCGAGTACGCGTGGGCTGTGAACTCTTTCAACCGAAACCTCAAACACTGAAAGAGTTTGAAAGTACGGTAGACACAATAGTTAGGGCAAGAGCCATGGGAAATTTAAAAAAATGGTACCTAGATTTGAATTGGTGGAAGGGCCAGATTTTTTAGATATTTGGTACAAAGACCTTTTTGAAGTAGTGATTTTATGCGGGGTTACTGCGTATTTTGAATAAATGTTGACTGCGTACATACTGGCTTAAGACGAACTTTGCACTACGCTACTACGAAACCCTAATTGATTAAAACAAACAAAAAGTTCAAAGTACCCAAGCCCCAGTGTGGTTAAAAAGTTTGAATATCGATAAAAATCATCAAAATAATTGTATTTCATATTAAAATCAATGAATTACAAACGATAGGAATATGAATCAGTTCATTCAACAGTTGTCCAATTTGAGTCTAGGGCAAGCCATCTTAATTGCTTGCAGTGTATTACTGTCGCTATTTGTTGTGGCTGTATTAAAGCAGCTATTTTCGACCAAATCCCCCTCAAAATCTTCTGGTAAGTCAAGCCCAGTCAATCCAGTGCGCATTGACCCTGTCTTAAATCAAACGCTAACTAAAGCGGAAAAATTAGAAGATATCCTGAATGAGGATATTGCGACTTTGAAGCATAACCTTGAGCAGGAGCGGGTGGAAGTCACAGAGGCTGCAAAGGCTTTAAAGGCCTTAGCCATGGAAAAGCGGATACCTGAGACACTCTATCAGATTTATTCTGAAATGAAGGCCTTTCCAAAAAAATCAAAAGAGTCCCAAGAAACGGATATGGAGTGGCATCGTAAGGTTGGTGTATCCGATTTAAAAGTCGAGCCAATTATTGGTGAGAATGGCATCATCATTACGTTTGTGCTGCTGCGCCACTTGTACCGGATATCCGCGATCACCCATACCTATGCTAGGATTCATTTTGTCGAATTAACGCTGAGCTCCAGCGAAGATATCAAACTCATTTTGGTCCGAGTTAAGCCAGAAGAGACCTTGGGACGCGGAGTCGTTGAGAAGGCCGTGATGGAGATGCGCAAGGGCGAATGGATTGATGACATTATTGCTTGTCGGTTATTAATGGATAAACGACAAACCGAGCTAGATCTTTTAGCAGGTCATCGAGAGGTGGAGCAATTAAAAGATAAGTTTGCCTTTAATCCACTTAAAAAAAGAAATACATAATGCCGCGGTTTTGCTCAATCATTGACGTGCAGTTATCAAAAGGATCGTAGAAGGCTATGCAAATTCCAGGAATGCAACAACTTCAAGCAGTATTAGAAAAACTTCCCTTTAAAAAATCTCAGGTCAAAAAACCGCTTGTACGGGGTGTGATGCCCAGTGCGGCCCAAGAATCTTTGCCAAGTTCTCTGCCCATCAAATTTTTGGCTGTCTCAGTCATCATGTTTGCTATCGCGTTATTATTTTTATTGAATGTCAGTTTTAAAATGGTCAGCGTCTCTAAAGCATATAAAGCGGTTGAGTTATCACCACCAAAATTAGAAGACTATTTTCCGAACCTCTCTGTTCCAGAAAAGAAAGAATCTGCTGACTCTAAAAAAGAGTTGACGATTGATGAGGCTGAGGTCTCCAAAAGTGCAACCCCGAAAGTATTAGAAGTCGATAAAGTACTTGCTATTGATAAGACGTTCGAATATTTATCTCGGTTTGAAAACAATCGCTCTAAAAAAATTCTACTCGCTACGAAACCAGTCATTGCCGGGCTAAAGCGCGGGTCACTTGCTGAAGAGGCGGGTTTGCAGTTGGGAGATCTCATAGTAAAAGTCAATAATGACCGGATTGAATCGGTGATGGGCTATTACTTAGCAACGACAAATAAGCCCTCTAGTGAAATAGAAATCGAATTTGAGCGCGGTGGGAAGTCGATGACTAAAAAGATGAATTCTACGAGTTCAAAAGCATTGAATTCTAATAACACGGGGATTATGTTTTTAATTCCGTCGGGGGCCAACTACGTTACCAAAGAAGAAACAGTCAAGCTGGCTGAACAATACCGCGCTGAATTTTTAAGTGCGATTCCACTAGATTGGCAAAATAACTTTGCCTATAACTTAATGCGAATGGCTCAGCGAGTTAATAACGAAGGATTAGCCTTAGCTACTAGCAATACCCCTGAGACCTATCCGATCTACAAATTTGCATCTAGCGATTTTTTGCTGTGGCAGCACCAACAGTACTTGGAGAGTATTGAAACTTTTTTTAGTAAGCGGCGTGAACAAGAAGGTAAGGTCATTGAAAGCTTAAGTTCCTTGGGTGATGCATTAACTGGCTTAGCTGGGGGGTTACTATTCTTTTTATGTGCTTTTTTATATTATTTTTTTAGTATAAGAGCAGAACGTAGGTCTTAACAACAATGCAACTTCAGGACTCCTTTTGTATTGGCTTTGAGTTGGGAGGAGGGCATTTTGCCTTACCAGTACAGCAGATTTTTGGAGTGTTTCACGACACGAATGTAGCGCGCGAGTCCAAACTGTTGCGTCTAGAAGGGGTGCTTGTTTACGAAGGTTCGCCCGTATGTATGCGATCAGCCAAGCAATTGATTCCCGAATTAACGGATTATTGTGATGAGGCGCAAATAACGGAAATTACGCCCCAAAATCATCCATGGGTTTTGATTCTAAAGGACGGTACCGATCAAAACCCATCTAAAAAAGGCTGTGGCTTTAGAGTGCAAACAATTACCCCCCCCTTTACGTTTAATCCAGTAGAAGCCACAAAACCCCATTATGGGGGACATGACTACACCTTGATTGAATTAAAACAGACCAATCTCGCTAATTAAAAAGACTACATGACAGCCCAAACCAATCTCACTTCCAAATCGAGAATATTGCCAGCCATTATTCAATTTTGTGGGCACTGGCTGAGAGTCTTCTTAGGCTTAGCTCTGATACTTAGCCTAGCTGCTATTTTTTTAGAAAGTAATTACCGCGCAAAACTTGGCGAATCGACTGCCCTCAATTTGAATCAAGGACGAAGTGCTGTAGAAAAAAATGAACCGCGTGCAACGGAACCGCGGACACAGGTGAAGGTAGACAGTGAGCCCAAGATAAGCCCAGAGGCAAAAGCGACTGAGGCCCAAAAAGTTTTACAAGCGATGGGGGCTATTCAAGTTGCGCTTGCTGGGAAAAAACCCTTAGATAGACGATTTTTTCAAGCATTAGAAAAGCCCAGTGCGGATTTAGCTTTTTTGGCTGGACAATCAAGTTCATTACCAGCTTCCAAAGAGGCTACGGTAATTAAAAATCAGTCGGATGTTTTGTTAGTTGGTGCGCGCGTGCAAAATACTTTAAAAGTGTTACTAGACCAAGAAAAAGAAATTGCCACGATTGCAGCGTTAGCACCATCAGCGAATTCTTTTACGAATCCTAAATCCTTTTTAGACTTACAAAGTATTTCTAAGGAATCGCCACTTCGAAAAATGGCTGAGGCAATGGAAGAATATGCGCGCTCGCACGATTTGGTGCAAAAAAGTGCAACTGATTTAGAGGCGCAAGAACGCTTACTCAAAGCCCTTAATCTTGGGGTGGAGCAGATTGCGGCGATTGAAAAAAGAGCGGATACGCTCAATGCCCAGCAAAAAGACACGCTCAATAAGTTACTCCAAACTCCCTGGCCTACAAAAGGGCAGAGCATTAAAGAAGCCGTTGTGCTTTATATGGAAACTTTGACGGCATTAAAAAATCTAACGAGTGACTTGGAACCCATCAAAGTGGCTGTGGATGTTGTAGATCCTAAAAGAGAGCAAAAAGTCCTCTCAAATGTTGCAGGCGTTGATAAAAAACCGAGTGGGGCCAGTGACAGTACTCAGGTTGATGCCAATAAATTAGTTGCCGTTCTCGTTGAAATTCAGGCAGGGATGGGGGGGCAGAATAAGCCATACACACCCCAGTTTTTTCAAGGCGCTCAAAAATGGGTTGCTGATTTAGAGAGCGTGCTTAGTGTGAAGGTGGATTCTGAAGATGGTAAGCGAAAAGATTTAATTGTTCCAAAGACGCAAGCGGAAGTGATTCTCATCGCACGTCGAACTCAGCAATCGTTACAGTTGATTATTTCTCAAGAAAAAGCTTTAGCGGGGGTGATTGCTCTGGGGTCTACTTCAACCATCATGACATCTCCCAACGCTCCCAACGCTATTTTATCGATACAAAAAATATCGGTAGAGTCGCCACTGCGAGGCTTAGCGGGCAGCTTTGATGAGTTTGTGAAAGCTAACAGTGCTTGGCAAAAAAGTTTTCTAGAGGGTGCAACAAACCAAAACTTGTTAAAAGAACTTGAGCAGACGCTAGAACAAATTACTGCTTTAGAAAATACGATCGCGAATCAACCACCTTTCGTGGTGGATGTGTTGGGAAAGATACGGCAGGTTGCATGGCAGGCCAAGGCTCCTGAAGTGAAGGTTGCTCTTAGTACGCTGCTGGAAAATAGTGAATATATTAGAAAACAGCTAGCTGATACGCAGCGCTTAACTCAGGCTGTAAATAATGTTGCTTCTCCAGGTATTGCCAGTGGGATCACTGAAAAAATCAGTGGAATTGGTAGTCAATTACCTCTCATTGCTCAACTAGGCGCGTTATTTTTTCTGTGCGCTGGTTTACTGGGCAGTTTTGCACAAGCCAAAGTGAGCGCTGAGCAGTTGGTGGTTCCTGATGAAGAAGATCGGCCACTAGACCGGGTTGCACCCTATATTGTGCCGCCGGCTGCCCAAGACAATTCACTGGTCAATGATTTACAAGCACAAATTAAGGTACTTGAGCAGAAGTTTGTAGAAGCATTTCATTCGAGTGAGAAGGTCTTGAGTTATTCGCAAGAAGTCATGAACAAAGTTTCTGTTTTGCGAAACGTCCAGAGTACACCAGATGTAGGTCCTAGATACTTACATCTGGACGTAGAGCAGCCTTTAGATGAAATTGATTCGGCGATTGTTTCTTTAAAGCAATTAGGTATTCGTTTATTTTTATCCATTTTAGAGAACCACTCCGCAAAGCAACTCGCATCTGAAACGGAGCACATGAATCATCTAGTCATCCAAACAGAATTAGCCTTTGTACAAATTAAAAACTTGGTGAAGGACATTAATCAAAAAGCATTACCAACTAGAGCTACGAGTGATCAGGCGAATATTGACTTAATTGAGTTGGATATGAATCAGGTGATGGTGGAGGCCAAGCGCTGGCAGGCTGAATTAAAGAATCTTAATGAATCCCTGATGGCATTGAATCGCTTGGTTGGGCAATATGTCTAAAGATCGTTCCAATAATCAGCCTTTGTTTCGGATTGATGTGGAGCGGGCATTAGAAGCCTTGTTATTAGCCAAAGCTAAAAAGCCCAAATCAACCAAAACCTTAGTACCGTATTGTTTTGACTTGAGTAATGCGCTTGATGGCCTAGAGTTGTATGATCTGAGTAAGGGGGCTAGCGAGTTTGTTGAATTATTTGGCGACCCCAAACATAGTCAGCCAGCTTATGATTTGTTGAATTATTTTGTGCCATTAGTTGAGGCCTTTTTGACCGAAGAGCCCGAAGTGGATATGGCAACGATCCAAGTCTTAGAGCCCCAGTTTTATAAGGCACTGCATCAGATTAAGCCTAGTGAATTTTCTCGAGCGATGTTACAAAGCGCAGACCCCTTGAGTCAAGCCACGCCGTTTTCTGAAGAGCCGGTGATGCGCCGCGAAGAAATATGGGCTAGTGAGACGACCGAGCAAACCGAGCTCGACCAGCAATTAGAGACTATTCTAGTTGCGCATGACCAGCCTGAATCGATACAAGGAGCCCTAAATACTTTAGAGCCTATATTGGCGGCCAATGATTCTGAGCCGCAGGAGACGGCAGCCGTAGCTGCAGTTGATTTGCCTGTAATTTCCCGAGAATTAGTAGAAAATCATGAAGAGGCTAATGAAGAAACGCAAGACAGTAAGCCTGAACAATTGAGGGCGTCTGGATTTTATCCGGATGATTTAGCGCAATCGTTAGAGGATAGTATTTCTCGATTAGATGAGATGCTAGGAGCTTCCCAGTTAGAGCAGCAGCGCGAACAACAGCGTGAACAGCTACGCGTCCAGCAGCAAGAACAAGAACGTAAAGACATTGAGGACAGTGACGCAGAGCCTTTTTTTATTGACTTTTCTTCATCGAGTTTACAAGGTAAGTCGATCACTTCGCCGCCAGCTAGCCTTGATTTTGAAAAAGGCATTTTAGAAAACAGTTCAGTATCTAAGTCAGTTGATCTCAATTTAGATAATCTAGATCAAACAACTCGGCAAGAAGCGCAGCAAAAAACGCACCAAAAATTGCAACCGCTAGCTGAGCAATTCTTGGATACAAAAGAGTCGTCACTACCAGGCACAGCTGAAGAGGTGAGTGCTCAAGAACCGAGTGCTCAAGAAAATTACGACTTCGCTCAGCCAAGGGCTTGGGTGCAAGTAGAAACGAAGCCAAATCAGTTGAATGTACAAGCTTCCCCTTCTGAGACTGAAAACAGTGCGGATAGTCTTGATGAGCATATCCAGGAGCCGGAAGATACTTTAGGTGATGACCCTTTATTGGAGCTGTCTAAGCTCACTGAGCAATTTAGTTTAGCGGCTCAGAGTATTCATGAACTGGCTGCGCAAGAAACCAAAATTTCTGAGGCTGATTTAGTCGAGGAGATTTCGAGGGATTCCCAAGCAATGGCTTTGAACGCCCTTCGTCCCAATTCTTCGCTTGAGGAGGGCGCCGAAGAGCCGCAGCCCATGAGTGATGGGGTATCGATCGCGGATTTACAGCGGCAGCGCCTCAATGCGATATCTGATAAGCCCGCCATCCAACCAGAAAAAGCACCTCCGGTGCCAATTAGTCAAACCACAGATACTCTGCAAGTAGAAAGCATCCTTGCAACTAGTACGCAAAGTACGCCGGTAGTAAAAGCTGAAGAAGAAAAAACTCAGGCAGTAAAAGTGGACCCCTTACTTGACTCCAGTATGCAGACTTGGGCTGTGCCGATGAGTTCGGCTAGTCATGTATTCAATGAGCAAATCAATGAGCCAAATGATCATCCGGTGCAAAGAGCGAACCCTTCGCGAGTCTCATTAAGTGGTTTGCTAGAGTCCTTTAGTCCGCAGGAAAGCTTAAATCAAATTCAAGAAGCCAGAGCCATTTTGAGTCGGCAGCGCGGTTGGCAAGTTGGTCAAGTAGATAATATCTTGGCAGATCAACAAGACCGTTTGGTTCGTTATGGTCAAATTAGTTTAGCCAAAGCATTTCGGGGGCTAGCCGAAGAAGTAACGATTCAGGATGTATTTGCTGATGCCAATATCATCCAGCGTCTACTTTCCGTACTTAGTTACTTGCCCGTGCAAGCCCATATCTCTGCTGCCGAGCAAAACCTAGTGATTTTTATTGATTTGGAAGGTACTTTTCCGACCGAAGGTCAGTTGCATTTAGCCAGCAATGCCTTAACTACCATTTTTGGAAATATTGAAGTCAAACCTGAATTTACAAGGATCACCTGCCCATCGAGCCTGCTTAGAATGCCGATGCTATGTTACGAGCGTGATCAGGACTGGTTTGCCGTGCCAGTATCACAGCTGGTTGAAGCGCATCAATTTGGCCATGAAGAAGCGGCCTTAGAGTCGACGTTATGGGACACACACGGCTCTATTGAAGGGCCGCATCATCAGATTCGTCTGCGGTGTGGCTCGAGAGATTACACCATCTATTGCCATGAAACCTTGGGCACGCATACCTTAAATTTGTTTGAGAAAACTCCATCTGCGCTCATTAAACCAGTCTGGTTTTCTGGATTAGCAATTGACGGGCATAATCAGATTTATCACTGCGTGTCATTTGATCGATATGTCGAAGGAGTTTAGTTAACGTGCGTAATGTGTTTAAAACCCTGGTGTATAAAACCCTAACTTTTTTTAAAGCCCGAAGTTATTCCTTAGCTTTTTTAAGTGTTTTGATCTCTTTTTTTGGTTTGCTCTTTGCACAGAATGCAATCGCCAACGTACCTCCGGATATCGATGTGGCTATCAAGCGTTTTGTGGCAAGAAATCCCATGGTGGCGGGTATGCAAACCGAGGTGGAATATATTGATCAAAACCCAACCATCCAAGCCTGCCCAGAAAAAATTGAGGTCGGAAGCCAACCTGGAATTCGTTTATGGGGTCGAACGAGCGTCCAACTACGTTGTAGAAAGTTAGCATGGACTTACAATTTAGCTATTCGGGTTCGGGTGATTGGTGACTATGTGGTAGCGGGACGGTATTTGCAGGGAAACGTCAAAGTAGCTCAAGGAGACCTGCGCGTCGTGCAGGGGGACTTGACGGATTTAACCGATGATGTTTTACGCTCTGTAAAAGATGGCTATAACCGGATCTTGGTTCGCCCAGTTCAGGCGGGGATGCCAATTGGGCTAAACGATTTACGAGAACCTGCCGTTATTGCTATAGGAGACCCTGTTCGGATTTTGATTTCTGGGAAAGATTTTGAGGTAACTGGGGAGGGCGTGGCCCAAACCTCAGGAATGGTTGGTGATACGGTAAAGGTTAAATTGTATGATGGGCAGACGATTTCTGGAAAGATTTTGAGGGCTGGGGTTGTGGTCGTAAATACACAATAGAGAAAGATTTAAGTATTTGAAAAATAAGGATTTTATTTTTTTATAAAAAAGTACTAACAATTTATAGACTTTAATCCGTATATAAGTAAGAATAAGTAGTCATTTAGCTTGAACGTTTTTAACAGGGGGAATTATGCAGATCAATGACAATTTACCGATCATTCCGAAGCCAACTAAAGAGTCCGGCAAGACGGATGGCGTACAAAAGTCCACAACTTCGCCAGTAGTTGATCCGAAGGCTTCTTTAGCCACTGCGACTCCTGCCGCTAGTATTGATGTGAGTGTGAGTGCCAAGTTAACCGAAATGCAGGTTAAAAAAGACACGACACCCGTCACGGATAAAGTATTACTCGATAAAATTAAGGCAAAAATTGCTTCTGGAACGTTTGAGATTGATTATCAGCAGATTTCTCAAGCCATGTTGCATGAGTCTTTGGCCGCAATTGGTGCAAAATCGAATTAAGCTTCTCGACTCCACACAATTAACAAACAATTAATTTTTTAACGTTATTATCTACTTTGCAACTTGATCATGGGATCCCCCTCCTAATGGTCAACTTGCCAGGGTAGTCAATCGATCGAATCTGATGACTCAACATGTTTTAGAAGCACTTGTGCAACAGGTATCCAAGGCCGTCAGTGAGTTGCGGACAACTTTAGAGTTGAATCAATTGGATGATTTGGAGCGAATTTTAAACCAAACGAGTGCTGCTTTAGAGTCCATTAACGGTTATGCCGGCGGTGCTGCTGTTGGAGGCGGCGTTGAAAAACTCAAGGCAGATATTTTGGCCCTAGATTCGAGTACGAGCAAACAACTGATGGGTATGCTCGATCAGGCCTCGATCGACCATAAGGTTAATGGCGAGTTGATTAATTTAGCGATGCAGCGCAGCGCAGCGATGCAGTCTTTCATGGCGCAGCAATCCCTTGGCGCCACTTATGAGAGTAGTGGTGGCATTCCCGGGTCCATTGGCGGAGTCCTCTCGAAAAAAGTTTGATAGAGTTCTAGAGCTTTTTTTATCTATAGTCCTAGATTCCCAGAAGGACTTCTTCAGGGCATTACTTTGAGTCCATTTTCATGCCTTAATGTAGAAATAGTCTTTTTTGCCAACGGTAAATGGGGAAGGTGTACCACTAATCAGCTAATTGAAAACCATCATAAAATGTAACATTAATAAGCCATATTAGTCGTTGTGTAATATTAATGATGTGTTATGCCAAAAATAAAAGACCGCCCTTACTCCCCATATACAAGAGATGCCCTGCAATTATTCGGTCAGCTAATCCGTGAGGCTCGGATTGTCAAAAAACTCTCTACCTCAGAACTAGCAGATCGTATTGGCATTTCGCGAGCACTACTGCAACGGATAGAGAAGGGTAATCCGGGATGTTCGATAGGGGTTGTTTTGAGGCAGCGGCTATTTGTGGCGTTCCGTTATTTGAATTAGATCAGCGCTCACTTGCTCGTAGCCTTGCTCATCAAAGTACCAAGCTAGCCTTATTGCCACAATCTGTGCGCGTTAGTAAATTGGTGGTCAAAGATGCCTTTTGATGGATCTACTCAGAAAATGAGAAAAGCTGGGTTGGTTGAGTCTTTGTTAATTGACCGAGACTTTGAGATGAGAGCGAATACGAATCATGCCCTGTGTATGGAGTTGACTAATCCTTCCAGTCGTGAGGTTAAGTACCTCAGCAATTTCTCGGTACGAGAGATCCTCTTGGTAATGCAAGGCCATGACCATTTGTTCCTTTTCAGGAAGCTTTTCTAAGACCTTGGCTAATTGGGCCGCAAACTGACTCATCGCCGTTTGATTGAGCGGGTCTGAGCTGCCATCGACGGGCATTAATTCATCCGATAACTCATCAATGGGCATTAGGTTAACCATGCCGTCCATAATGGAGTAATAGTCCTGCATCGATAAATCTGCGGACTGGGCAATTTCACCTTCAGTTGGGGCTCTGCCTAGTTCTTGTTCTAATTGCCGATTTAACTTTTCTAGGCGGCTCAGATCATCGCGTTGATTACGAGGCAGGATGTCATTTTTTCGACAAGAATCATAAATAGCGCCTTTAATGCGGGTCCTGGCATAAATTTCAAAACTCAAATTGGGCTGAGGTTGGTAGCGCTTTAGAGCGTCAAGTAAACCAATAAGACCTTCTTGAATTAAGTCATCTACCTCGACATTAGCTGGCAGTTTAGATGCAACCTGGTACGCGATGCGCTTGACAAGAGGCATATGCTTGGCCATTTCATCGCCATAATTGACTTCTTGAGCATATGCTTTATTCATAACGTAATGTACCAGTTAATTCGTAATCGATTGCGTTAAATGCTTAAAAAAACCTGCTGGCAAAACAAATTCGTTCGAAGGACCATCGGTGGGTGTGGAGACTGATAAATCGTCCGGGTCAATTACCACGCGCACAGCTTGAACTGCCTTTACCCATCCTAACATTTCTAATTCTAAACCCATGGCCGTTTGTGCTGCTTTTTGGAGCTTGTCAAAAGCCGCCTGAGCCGCATCTTCCTCAATACTTAAAATGAGGGTTGGAATAGGGGCCTCGGAATTGTATAAAGAAAATTGCCGAATCATTCCCATCGCTCGGGATAAAGAAGCAAACTCGGGGGACGCAATTAAGATACGCGAAACTGACTTACCAAAAAAATTTACGATGTTGAACTCTGGATCATTAGTCGGAAACAGAATGTAATCAAATTCTAGATGCAACTCTTTCAGACGATCGTCCAGATTGGGCATTTTAGCTCGGCGGATCTCAAAGGCGTGCCGCAGTTTGGCCGCGGTAGCATACCAAAACTTATCTTCCACTTGTTTGATCGATTTATTCAAGGTGACCGAGTTGGTAAACACTTGCCCCAAATCATACTTCGTTGGATATAAAAAGCCTGACATCGTGCGCCGCTCAGACAGGGGTACCTCATCGATCATCAGAATTTGATACCCGGCATTTTTTAGAGCGTGTGCTGTCCCGTGACCAATATGCACAACTGTATCGGGATCTAAGGCGCAGGCCAGGCAGATTACTTGATTCTTATCATCACCAAACATCGATCGCAGGCCATCGGCCTGGTCTAAACCAGCAGGGGTATTGACTGCGCTCATGGAGCCACTTTATTGAGCCAATCGCCTAAATGGTCGGATAGGACGGCAGGTATTTGATCGTCATTGATCGATAAGTCATCTGAATACGAGCGCGAGCGCATCGCCCGGTGCGACAGGTAGGCAATGTCGGGTTGACTTAAATCCTCAGGCACGCGCTGACCATTGGATAGGAACATGAGCGGTAGATTGTTGCGAATCAAACAATCAATGACCGGGGCTAATTGGGTCGCCTCGTCGGTTTTGGTAATGACTGCCGCTCCAATGCCCGGCATATCTTTGGCTTTAGCAGCTTGATTATGTAAGTGAATCACATCTTCTTGGGTACGCAAATCCGTCGTAGAACTCATCACTAAAATCCGAAAGGCATTACGTGAGCCATCTTGGAGCATTTGGGACTGCTCGACCATGAGGGTATCGCGTTGGCTAACTCCAGCGGTGTCTAGCAAGATCACTTTGCGGCTCGACAAATCCCTGAGCTTGGCCGCTAAATCATCGCTATCCCTGAGGGATACAACGGGCAGACCTAAGATCTTTGCAAAAACCTTTAACTGCTCTTGGGCCCCGATTCTGTAGGTATCCGTGGTTAAGAGTGCGACTTGGTTACGACCATAGCGCAAAACGCAGCGCGCTGCAATCTTGGCGACGGTGGTGGTTTTACCAACGCCCGTCGGACCAATAAAAGCAAATACCCCGCCTTGATCAAAGATACTAAAAGAATCAATCGTTCGGATGAGGCCAGCCACTTGTGAGCGAGCCTCTTGGAGTAGCGTTTGAAAATTATTCGAGCTAGGTAGGTTCTTGACAATATCGGCGCAGAGCTTTGGTGAGAAACCGACGTTTAATAAATGCTTGACGATTTCAGCATGCGGCGCGGTTTCTTGTTGCATGGAGCTCCAAAAGCTCCCCGCAACGTGGGACTGTAGGAGTTGCTTCACCTCCGAGATCTCGGAGAGTAGCTGTTCAACATTGGAGGATGGCGCAAGACTGGCCGCTTTTTCGGAAGGAGCAGCCGGGGCGGCAGGACTAGTCTTAGACAGAGTTGGGAACTGCGCGGGTTGGATTGTTTCCTCATGAGGCTGGTATACCTGAGGCTCTTGTCGTGCTTGGCTTTGCTTACGCTTTTTATTCTGCAGCGCGTCAGCAATCGAGATAGGTGTAATAGCTGCGTCATTCGAGCGCGCCCCAAGACTGATTGGTCGAACGGTATCCGCTGCTACTTTACTCTTTAAATTAGCAGCGTTGAGTTCTTCAAAACGCGACTCCGTGCTTTCGCTTCGGAAATCTCGGCCAGCGTCCCGATTCTCCTCCCGCAAAGCGTCAGAGGAGCTACTCGCCGCTGGATTCCCAGAGTCATTCGACATATTCGAGAGATCTTCCGGGGTAATTGCGAGAATCTCTACCCCTTGTTCGGTATCCTTGGTCGATAGCACCATGGCGTCTGGCCCCATTTTGGCCTTGACCATTTTGAGGGCTTCTGCGGTATTGGAGGCGGTGAATTTTTGTGGGCCCATGATTGACTCCGTTTAGGTATTTTTAGGTATTACTGGTTTGGGCACAAAGTACCCGTTGAAAAGTTAAATTGGCGGTTGGCGGTAATTCATTCATCGAGATCACAATCGCTTGTGGACAGACTCTTCTTGCAATGCGTGAGAAGGTCATTCGGGCTCTTGACCCACTAATAATAACTGGCGGTAAATTGTTATTTTCCATTTCTGCAACACCATTAATGACTTCCTCACCAAACATTCTAGCAAGAGATGGCTCAATTAGTCCGTCGCTGGCAATGGCGGCACTTCCGATGGACTGTTCAATTAGTCTTTCAAACTCGGGTTGTACACCTAAGACTTTATAGTCCAGCTCATCCCCAAAGGTGCTCTGGACAATGGTGCGGCGCAGAGCATAACGAATATGCGGGAGCATATCGAGGGGGTCTGGGAACTTGGCGGCGTTCTCACTGGCAATCTCCAAAATGGTGCGTAAATCTTTAATAGGCACGTTTTCATCCAGAAGTAGCTGTAGGATGCGTTGCAAGATGCTCACCGTGACAACCTTCGGAATGACATCTTCGATGAGTTTGGGGTAAGTCATTTTGAAATGATCAAGTAAGTCCTGCGTCTCTTGCCTACCTAATAGTTCACTCGCGTGTTTACGAATTAAGTGATCTAAATGGGTAGCCATCACCACTGCGGGCTCAACCACGGTATATCCTTTAGAAATTGCTTCATCTCGGATTTCTCGGTCAATCCAGATTGCAGGCATGCCAAAGGTCGGATCTTTAACTTGAACGCCTGGAATGGGATCTATGCCGGATGGTTGAATTGCTAGGAGTTTATCTGGCAAAATTTGTCCACGGCCTATTTCTGCGCCGTACAAGAGCACCCGGTAAGTTTCTGCCGGCAGTTGCAGGTTGTCCCGAATATGTACAGACGGCGTTAAAAAGCCGACTTCTGTAATAAATTTACGCCGAATTGCCCGAATCCGTTTAATGAGGTCACTCTCATCACCCAAATCGACTAAAGCAATGAGTCGGTAGGGTAACTCTAGGCTGAGTGGCTCAATAATAGGCACGTCTTTCCAGGCAAGCTCCTCTTTCTCGGGGCCGGCAATAGCATCCATTTGGGCTTGGGATGACTTTTTGAGGGTATTTCTACGCTGGAAGTAGGCTAGGCCTGCAAAAAGGAGGGCAAAGCTTAAGAAGATGAAATGCGGCATACCCGGAATCACGCCCAAAATCGCCAGCACAATCGCAACGACGATCAGGGCATTAGCATTGGCCTCGAACTGCTTAGACATTTGCCCAGAAAAATTATCGTCTGTAGCGACGCGGGTAACTAAAATACCAGCGGCTGTAGAAATAATCAGGGCTGGGATTTGGGCTACGAGGCCATCACCAATTGTTAAAGAGGCGTAAATGGCGAGAGCTTTGGTAAAGCTGAGGTCGTGCTGTAATAAGCCAATTAGTACACCACCGACTAAATTAATGATGAGAATCATGATGCCTGCGACTGCGTCGCCCCGCACGAACTTCGAGGCACCGTCCATGGAGCCAAAGAAATCAGCTTCCTGAGCCACTTCGGCGCGCCGTGTTTTAGCCTCCTCTTGTTGAATGAGACCAGCGTTGAGGTCAGCGTCAATCGCCATCTGCTTTCCGGGCATAGAGTCTAGAGCAAAGCGAGCGGCCACTTCGGCTACTCGACCAGCACCCTTAGTAATTACTATAAAGTTAATAATGGTGATGACCAAGAAAATGACGATACCAACCGCAAAATTACCACCGATTAAGAAGACACCGAATGCTTCAATGACCTCACCTGCGGAGTCGGTTCCTTTATGACCTTCTAGAAGAACGATGCGGGTGGAGGCGACATTTAGGGATAGCCGAAGCAGCGTTGTGAGGAGAAGAACTGTGGGAAAAGCAACAAAATCCTTAAAACTCTTAATGTTGATGGCTGAAATCAGAACGATGATCGAGACTGCGATATTAAAGGTAAACAGCAGATCCAGCAACATTGGTGGCAAAGGCACCAGCATCATGATCAAAATCAGTAAAACAAAGACGGGAATGGCTCCTTGACCAGTTGGAATAGGTAATTTAGCGGTATCGAACCCTAAAATTTTCATTGGTCAATCACACCCAACATCGATTCCTTTGATTGAAGCTAAGCATTCGTCCAAATGTCGTTGATTCAATTAATAAACTTGTCAAATCATAAGTAACATAATATACCTCAAACTAGCTGGTTTAGGTTGCATTTAAAGAACTATCAAAAGTGATTTTTGAAAGATAAAATTAATAGTCATTATTACATCTGTCTTATTTAAAGATAAACCTTACAACTATATTTGGTAATTCAGTGATTTAGGGAGGTTCGCCATGAGCTATGAGCTGAATACTGATGGATTCTAAGTTCGATTTCCACATTCATCAATTCCAGAGTAAAGACTGCGGATCTTCTTAATGTATGTCGTTTTACCAGCCGTTCATTTTAAGCATGTATTTAAAATTTATGATGTAAATCAACGTTTTAAATATTTCCCCCATCATGCCCCAAATGTCTTTAAAAAAATACCTAAACAGTTCATGCTAGTGCGCCGTTAGTAAAAGTAAGGAAATAAAGTTTAAATTAACGTACTTTTTTTTAAA
>CAIQHU010000067.1 GCA_903871735.1 uncultured beta proteobacterium
GCGCTTCTTACTCCTAATCTTATTACCAATTGAAATCTCATAAGTTCATGAAACCAACAACTAAAATTTTTGTAGCTGGGCATCGAGGAATGGTAGGTTCAGCGATTGTTAGGCATTTGCAACAACAAGGTTTTGAAAATATTATTACCCGTTCACGATCTGATTTAGATCTTTGCGATCAAAAAGTTGCTCAGAAATTCTTTAAAGAAATAAAACCCGACGAAGTATATCTGGCCGCCGCAAAAGTCGGTGGAGTTCATGCAAATAATACCTATCCAGCTGAGTTCATTTATGAAAACCTGATGGTTCAGGCCAATGTCATTCATCAAGCATTTTTATCTGGCGTTAAAAAGCTTCTTTTTCTGGGCTCAAGCTGTATTTACCCTCGTGAAGTCTCGCAGCCCATGTCAGAAGATGCATTACTAACTGGTAAGCTTGAACCCACCAATGAACCCTATGCTATCGCTAAAATTGCGGGCATTAAATTATGTGAGAGCTATAACCGACAGTATGGCGAGTCCCATGGGCTAGATTACCGTAGCGTCATGCCCACAAACTTATATGGGATTGGTGATAATTATCATCCCGAAAATAGTCATGTTGTTCCGGCTTTAATTAGAAAATTTCATGAGGCAAAAATAAATAACGCATCTGAAGTGATTATTTGGGGAACGGGTACCCCTAAAAGGGAGTTTTTATATGTTGACGACATGGCAGAAGCTAGCGTTTTTGTAATGGGCTTGGAGCGGGCATTTTATATGCAACATATTAATCCAATGCAAAGTCATATTAATGTTGGCTATGGCTCAGATATCACTATCGAAGAACTAGCAAGAACAGTCATGCAGGTGACTGGATTCTCAGGAAAGATTATATTTGACACGAGTAAACCTGATGGCTCGCCAAGAAAACTGATAAGTAGCAAAAAGCTCAACATGTTAGGATGGCAGCCTAGAGTTGATCTGGTATCTGGACTTAAATTGGCCTATGAGGACTTTAAGGTTCGGACAAAAAACTAAATCGATTCATCTAAACTTATTTATACGTGATGGTCAATATAACCTATAGCTACTAGTTTTTTACTAGCTCGAGCGCTAAAAATTTACCCTTGAATCTGAAAATAATGCTTTTCTTCTATAGGAAACTTACGCACTCCAATCAATCCAACCCATTGAAGACGTGATTAAGACTACTAAACCAAATCCAATCCGATACCAGGCAAAAGGTTTAAAGTTATTGTGGCTCACATACTGAATCAACCACCGAACACAAAAAAATGCCGAAATAAATGCCGAGATAAATCCCACAAGTAATAAGGGTCCAAAACTGGCCCAATCTAATCCAACCAAATCGTTACGCAATTTAAATACTTCGTAACAACTCGCCCCAGCAATAACTGGTATTGCTAAGAAGAACGAGAACTCCGTTGCAACTTGACGTGGTAAGCCAAATAACATTCCACCAATGATGGTGGCTCCCGATCTAGATGTCCCAGGAATTAATGCTGCGCACTGTGCTAAACCAACTTTAATCGCATCACCTATCGATAAGTCATCCACATCTACAATTTTTCTAGTTGAATCCTTGCCAGTGGCTTGTTTAGTTTCCTCTAAATGCTCGGCCCAGAAAATAATGAGTCCACCAACAATAAAAGCGCATGCTACAGGAATCGGGGCAAATAAATATGCTTTAATATATTTTCCAAAAAGAAGTGCCAAGACTATAGCTGGCAAAGATGCGACAACAACGTGCAGGACAAAACGATTGGCTAAAGGATTTTTTCCCAAGCCCGTGCATACCGAAAATATTCTTTTTCTAAATTCTAAACAGACCGCCAAAATAGCCCCTAATTGAATAATGACCTCAAAAGCTTTGCCTTTCTCATCATTAAAGTCCAATAAATGGCCTACTAAGATCAAATGACCAGTACTCGAAATTGGCAAGAATTCTGTTAACCCTTCTACAATTCCTAAAATTATTGCCTGAAATAATGGTTCCATTTACCTACCTGTTTAATGAAGTCACTTGAAGGTGCTATTTTAGCCCGTACACTCAGATTCGCTCTGGTTGGTTAGCTTACCTCACAAATTTTCTAGTTATTTTATTAAAAATAACTAGAGTTTATTCTGGGGGTCTGCTTAAACTGCAAAAAAATTCTCACGGTAATTGCTTGAGTCTTCACTCGTATCTCAGGGCTGCAATTGGCTGCATTTTTGCCGCTGTTTTAGCTGGGTAATATCCAAAGAAAATGCCAATTGCTGCTGAAAAACCCACAGCAAGAATGATTGAAAAAATACTCAGGCTAATATTCCAATCGGCAATCCAGGCCACAACAGCCGAAATTAAAATCCCAATCAAAACTCCTATAGCACCACCAAGGGTGGCTAAGGTCATCGCCTCTACCAAAAACTGCATCATAATATCCTTACTTCTAGCTCCAACAGCTAAACGTAAGCCAATTTCTCGAGTTCGTTCTGTCACCGAAACTAACATAATGTTCATGATTCCAATGCCACCTACGAGAAGACTGACTGACGCTATTGCCGCAAGCAATAAGGACATCACTCGACTTGCTGCCTCTTGGGTTTTTAAAATTTCTGTTAAGTTTCTAACCTGAAAATCATTCTCCATCGTCGGCCTTATGCGGTGCCGCTGTCTGAGTAATTCTGTGATGCGCTCTTCAACATATTGGGTATCAACGCCATCCTGAGCTTTGATCATGATAGTTCCAACCCTAGCAATACGACCACGGGGTTCCCCAAATAAGCGATTACGGCCGGTAGTTAATGGTACAAAAATAATGTCGTCCTGATCTTGACCTTGACTACTTTGCCCTTTACTTTCAACTAACCCAATAATCTCAAAAGGAATCCCCCGAATACGTACAACTTGTCCAATCGGATCGTCTTCGCCAAAAAGCTGGCTAGCAACTGTCTTTCCAACAATGGCAACCTTACCAAAACGCGTTATCTCGCCTTGGTCAAAGAAGCGTCCATCGGCCAAACTCCATTCACGTGCTTCAAAAAAATCGTTGTATACCCCATTGATTGTTGTTGACCAATTGGTATTTCCAAATACCACCTGGGCATTGCTTCTCGTCATTGATGCTGCAATAGCAACTTCAGGAATTTCCATCAAAATTGCTCTTGCATCGGCTTCCGTGAGCGTCTGTGCATTTCCGAAGCCTAAACGTGTCCCAGCTTGGATAATTGATCCTGGAATAATGATCAGTAAATTGGAACCTAAACTAGCAATTTGTTCTTGCAGTCTCTTTTGTGCGCCACCACCAATAGCCATCATGGCAATAACCGCTGCCACACCAATCACAATGCCTAGCATTGTCAAAATAGACCTGAGTTTATTGACCTGTAATGCTCGCATCGCAATGGCTAAATTCATCGTCGAGCCAATCATGACAGGGACTCCGTCTTTTCAACAGATGGTCGATTAACCTGAATTTCAATAATCTTACCGTCTTTAAAAACCACTACTCGGTTAGCATAAGCTGCTACATCCGGCTCGTGCGTCACAACAATAACTGTCATTCCACCGCGATTGAGCTCTTTTAATAGTTCCATGATCTCAACTGTCATTTTGGAGTCTAATGCCCCCGTAGGCTCATCAGCTAGGATCAAAGCCGGATTATTGACTAGAGCCCTGGCAATGGCGACGCGTTGTTGCTGCCCACCGGATAATTCACTGGGAGTGTGATGAAGCCGTTCGCCCAGTCCAACTTGAATTAAACGCTCCGTAGCATGAGCCTGTTGTTCTTTTTTCGATAATCCTGCAAATGCACCTTCGCGGGCATACAAGAGTGGCATTGCCACATTATCTAAAGCAGTAGTTCTAGCTAATAAATTAAATTGCTGAAAGACAAAGCCAATTCGCTGATTACGAACCATTGCTAATTCATCGGCTGTGAGTGAGCTAACTAGTTGTCCCCCCAAAATATACGACCCACTACTTGGCTGATCTAAGCAGCCAATCATATTCATGAAGGTAGATTTACCAGATCCAGACGCCCCAATAATCGCCACAAAATCGCCCTGCTCAATGTCTAAGCTGACGCCATCCAAAGCTCTGACCTCTTGCACACCCTCACCATATGCTTTTACTAAGTCTTTAGTTTGAATTAAGAGCATTTGAGCGCCAATCGTACAAATTGATGAATACTCCAAAATGACATCTAGAACATGCGCTGTGCGCCACCGGTGGCTGGGGTCTTGACTCCAGTTTGGCCTTCAATACCAATGATTACTATATCCCCTACCTTCAGATCAACTTCCTCCTCTTCTTTAAGAGGCAGTATTTGTGAATACTCTCCATCCGTGATCCCCAAACGAAAGGATTTACGAATTGGCGTTTGTTTACGACCATCTTGCTCAAGGACATACACACTTCTCAAGTTACCCGCCATACCAGTTCCCCGACTTCCCCTATTTGTTCCAGAGCTTGCACCTGACTGAGGGCTATCTGCGGCTGCGGGTTTATTCGTGGAGGATTTCTTTTCCGCAGTTGATGTTTGAGCTGGCATCCGAAAGCGTAAAGCCGTATTAGCTACTTTCAAAGCTTTCTCATTACGTTCAATAATGATTCGAGCATTCGCTGTCATCCCAGGTAGTAGCTTGAAATCTGGATTATTAGCACTAATTAAAACCGTATACGTGACAACATTTTGAATATTTACAGGGGATTTACGGACTTGCTTAACCTTCCCGCGAAAAATTCGGCCAGGAAACGCATCTACAGTAAAGGTAGCCTCAAGCCCCTCCTCGATCCGACCAACATCCGACTCATCAATTGAGGTTTCAACCTGCATTTCAGCTAAGTTTCTGGCAATTACAAAGATTTCGGGTGATTGTAAACTTGCCGCCACCGTCTGCCCTACCTCGACACTACGCTTGACCACAACGCCGTCTAC
>CAIQHU010000068.1 GCA_903871735.1 uncultured beta proteobacterium
ATGCCACCCTGAAGTTATTAGAGTTAGCGGCCAAGATCTTAAAAGAAGGTTATGACGTAGAGATTGTCGAAGCTCACAATAAGCATAAGGTAGACGCTCCTTCAGGGACTGCCTTAAAAATGGGTGAGGTGATTGCCAAAGCGCAAGGTAAGAACTTTGTAGAGTGCGCTGTGCTGTCTCGAGAGGGGCATACTGGGGAGCGTAAAGAGGGTACGATTGGTTTTGCAACCATCCGAGGTGGAGATATTGTTGGCGATCACACAGTCCTGTTTGCTGGCGATGGCGAGCGGATCGAGATTACTCATAAATCAGCTAGTCGTATGTCTTATGCTCAAGGAGCAATTCGAGCGGCGCGCTTTTTAAGCCAACATAAAACCGGCTTTTTTGATATGCAAGATGTGCTTGGACTGAAGGATATTTAATTTGTTATTTGATTGAATTAGAACATTCGATCGTCACTGAAATGATGGATGTATGACACCAATGTATGATCACCGCCAAGTAGAATCACAGGCACAAAAAGAATGGGACGCAGCTGATATTTACCGCGTTGTGGAATATGCAAAAAATCAGGCTGGTGAGCTAAAGCCCAAATTTTATGCGTGTTCGATGCTACCTTACCCATCTGGTAAGTTGCACATGGGCCATGTTCGAAACTATACGATTAATGATGTAATGGCTCGGCAATTGCGAATGCAAGGCTATAACGTGTTAATGCCGATGGGCTGGGATGCCTTTGGTATGCCAGCTGAAAATGCTGCGATGAATAATCAAGTACCCCCCGCCAAATGGACCTATGAAAATATTGCTTATATGAAAAAGCAGATGCAAGCGATGGGTCTTGCGATTGACTGGTCAAGAGAGATTGCGACTTGCTCACCGGATTATTACAAGTGGAATCAATGGCTATTTTTGAAGATGCGCGAAAAAGGTATTGCCTATCGTAAGACTCAGGTTGTTAACTGGGATCCGATCGATCAGACGGTACTTGCAAACGAGCAGGTAATCGATGGTAGAGGTTGGCGTTCAGGTGCTTTAGTAGAAAAACGGGAAATCCCTGGCTATTACCTCAATATTACCGGCTATGCCGAAGAGCTATTAAGTGATTTAGAGCCATTAGGCTGGCCCGAGCGTGTGAAGTTAATGCAGCAAAATTGGATTGGTAAAAGTTTTGGCGTACGGTTTTTCTTTGAACACAACATTGCAGATGAACGCGGAAAATTAATTCAGGATGGTCAATTATTTGTTTACACCACGCGAGTGGATACGATCATGGGAGTTACTTTTGTAGCAGTTGCTCCTGAGCACCCTTTGGCAACCCTTGCTGCTCAAAATAATCCGCATTTATTGGCATTTATTGAAAAATGTAAAAGGGGTAGTGTGATCGAGGCTGATTTAGCTACTCAGGAAAAAGAAGGGATGCCTCTAGGGTTGTCTGTATTACATCCTTTGACTAAAGAGCCAGTACCTGTTTGGGTCGGCAATTATGTTCTGATGACCTATGGGGATGGTGCAGTGATGGGTGTGCCCGCGCATGATGAAAGAGATTTTGCATTTGCTCAAAAATATCAATTACCAATTAAAGATGTTATTGCGCCACTAGGTAAAGAGACAAAGGCCTTTGATCAGAGCTGCTGGCAGGATTGGTACGCAGAAAAAGACCATACACAGCTAGTTAACAGTGGCAAGTACGACGGATTAGGTGTCTTAGCAGCAATTGATGCAATTGCTGCTGATTTGGATTCAAAAGGTATTGGTGAGAAAAAGACGACTTATCGGCTGCGTGATTGGGGGATTTCCAGGCAGCGTTATTGGGGTACACCGATTCCTATCATTCATTGTGGAGATGAGAGTAAACCTGGCTGTGGTGAAGTCCCAGTTCCCGAGGCTGATCTGCCGGTCATATTGCCTGAAGACTGTGTGCCAGACGGTACTGGAAATCCACTGAATAAAAGAGCTGATTTTGTTCAGTGTATTTGTCCAAGTTGCGGCAAATCTGCTAGGAGAGAGACGGACACCATGGATACCTTTGTGGATTCGTCTTGGTATTTCATGCGTTATACAGGTGCAGATTCAGAGAAGATGGTCGATGAGCGAAATGACTATTGGATGCCAATGGACCAGTATATTGGTGGGATTGAGCACGCTATATTACATCTGCTTTATGCCAGGTTTTGGACTAAAGTCATGCGCGATATTGGTCTAGTGAGTTTTTCTGAGCCATTTCAAAATTTGCTCACGCAAGGCATGGTGCTCAATGAAACGTATTACCAAGAGTTGGACAATGGACGTAAGGAGTGGATTAACCCTACTGAAGTTGACCTCAAAATGGATGATAAAGGCCGACCTATCGGAGCATTTTTAAAGACTGATCAATCAAAAGTCATGATTGGCGGTATTGAAAAGATGGCAAAGAGTAAAAATAATGGTATTGATCCGCAAACCTTAATTGATTTATATGGGGCTGATACTTCACGATTATTTACGATGTTTGCAGCTCCGCCAGAGCAGCAACTAGAATGGTCAGACTCTGGTGTGGAGGGTGCTGCCAGGTTTTTAAGGCGCTTATGGAACTTTGCGCAAACTTTGGAGTCAATTCATGAAGAGTCGAGCAAGCATGTAAGCTTAACTATAGCCTCCTTTGCTAGTAGGTCAGAGCAGTTGAATATCAAGAATCTAAGTGATTCTGAAACCACTCTTCGTAGAGAAGTTCATCTCATTTTGAAGCAGGCTAACTTTGATTACGCACGTATGCAATACAACACTGTTGTATCAGCTTGCATGAAATTACTGAACGCAATAGAGCAGGGTCGGGACATGGATATTTGTTTGCTCTCGGAAGGCTTTGGCATATTACTGCGAGTTTTATATCCTATGGTGCCGCACATTACGTATAGTTTATGGCAAAAATTAGGGTATGAGAATATTTTTGGATCAATTACTGATGCGCCGTGGCCAAAAGTAGATGAAACAGCCTTAGTTCAAGATGAGTTAAAGCTCATGCTACAAGTCAATGGGAAATTACGAGGAGACTTTATGGTGCCAGCGAGCGCTAATAAAGATCAAATTGAAGAACTGGCTTTAGCTAGTGAAGTTGGCCAGCGTATTTTAAGTGGCGTACCAATAAAAAAATGGATAGTTGTTCCAGGTCGTCTCGTAAATGTGGTAATTTAACTAGATGCACAATCAGCAATTCTTTCGATGGCATTACCTATTGGCTATATTACTTGTGACCATCGGTTTGAGTGCTTGTGGCCTGAAGATGCGCCAAGCGATTGTTCTTCCCTATAACACGATATTTATTGGTGGAGCGATTACCCAAGAGTTACGAATTAATCTAAATCGATATTTAGCTGCTGGCACTAACGCAAGAATGGTTTCTACTCCCAAAGATGCGGATTTGTTAATTATGCTTAATGAGACAAATGGTAAGCAAATTTTATCGTATAACAACTTAGGACAAGTCACCGCTTACCGGTTGATTACACAAATTACTTTTTATGTGAACAATAAAGAAGGTGATGAGCTAATTCCAAGTGCCGATCTTTTTCTGACACGTGATATGGATTTTTCTGTTTCAGCACCAACTGCTGCAGAGGCCTTAGAAGTCTTATTAGTTTCCGATATGCGCCAAGACATAGTGAGTCAAATAGTTAGACGCTTAGCAACTTTGCAAAGTAAAAAACCAGTTGTAACACTTGTACAGTAAGTACATGATCAAAATTGAGGTATTTACGCAGCACTTGCAGCGTGTCCAAAAAGCGCAAGATACGCTTAGACCCTTATATATTTTATGCACCGATGAGCCATTGTTATTGATGGAGGCTCAAGATCATCTACGATTAGTTGCAAAAGAAAAGGGCTATAGTGAGCGTCAGGTTCTTATGCATGACCCCCAATTTGATTGGGGGGTCTTATTTAGTGGCAACCAAAATATGTCTTTATTTGGCGAAAAACGCCTCATTGAGCTTTCTATACCTACTGGTAAGCCGGGGCGCGACGGGTCGGACGCGCTCAAATTATTTGCAAAGCAAGTAGAGGAGCATCATGGGCCTGAGCTGGATAATATTACATGTATTTTATTGCCCAGAGTAGATAGTCAGACTCAAAAATCAGCATGGTTTAGCGCCTTAGATGATGTGGGTATGGCTATTCGGATTGATAATTTAGACCGACATGTTTTACCCGAGTGGATTAAGAGTCGTCTTCAGTTACAGGGTCAAGAATTAGAGGCTGGACAAGCAGGTGCTAAAGCAGCCCAGTTCATGGTGGATCAAATTGAAGGTAATTTGATTGCTGCTCATCAAGAGATACAGAAGTTAGGGTTACTTTATCCCAAAGGTGTAATTACTCACAGTCAAATCAGAGAATCCATCTTACATGTTGCACGCTACGACGCTTTTTTGTTAACCGAGGCTTATTTAGCGGGAGATATGCCAAGAATCAACAGAATGTTAGATGGCCTTCGGGGTGAGGGAGAGGCTTTAGTGCTGATTGTTTGGAGTTTATCTGAAGAAATTAGACTCTTGAGAAACTTAAAAATTGCCACTTCGCATGGAGAAGATATCCAGTCATTGATGCGCACTCGTAGAATTTGGGGAAAAAGAGAGCAGTTGATTCCGCACGCACTCCACCGGATGGGGTTGCCCCTGATTGAGCGAGCCTTGTATATGATTGCTGACATCGATAAGCAATCTAAAGGGATTGCTGTTGAACAGATGCCAACAGACCCTTGGGACGGTTTACGTCGTATTGGTGGCCTATTTAGTTTTAAGTGAGTTCAGTATATGGATAGTCAGCGAAGCTTGAAAACGTAAACGGAGTCAAATATTTTTTTAAAAGCCCATTTGGTGAAGTAACCCCTTATTTCAACCGAGCATGGTTTTTAAAATAAAAAATTGGGGTTATTAGGCGAGAAAAAAGTCATTCGATTAGTGACAGAAGTGTAAAGAAGAAGGTGTTTTTAAGTGCAATTTTTCGGTAAATAGTGGAAAATCAGTATATAACTAAGAATCCTCTGGCCAAATCAATTTTTGTATACACATGTCCGAACCTAACTATTTGCATGCCCCATTAAGTGAGGTGGATCTGCGTCATCTTTTAACGGAGATTGGTAAAAAAGCTAGATTAGCTTCTAGGGCTATGGCTAAGGCAAGTACACAACAAAAAAATACGGCTCTTTTACAAATGGCGATGTTAGTGCGAAGCCATGCTAGTGAACTCAAAGTTGCTAATGCTAAAGATTTAGCCCAAGCTGCCGCATCAGGAAATGATGCGGCATTTATAGACCGTTTGACACTTACTGATCAAGTCATTGAGTCAATGGCGGTTGGCTTGGAGCAGATTGTAATTTTGCAAGATCCTATTGGTGAAATTACGAATCTCAAAAAGCGACCGACTGGTATTGAGGTTAGCCAAATGAGAGTGCCCTTAGGAGTTATTGGCATTATCTACGAATCAAGGCCCAATGTAACGATTGATGCTGCTGCCTTATGTATTAAATCTGGCAATGCAACCATATTAAGAGGTGGCTCAGAGGCAATTGCGTCTAATACTGCCCTAGCTAAAATTATTCAACTTGCTTTAGAAAAGGCTGGCTTACCTGCAGACGGTGTTCAAGTTGTGCCTACTGTTGACCGAGCTGCGGTAGGGCTAATGATTACTATGCCCGAGTATATTGATGTGATTGTTCCTAGGGGAGGCAAGAGCCTTATCGCCCGCCTGATGAAGGACGGACGTGTCCCGATGATTAAGCACCTAGATGGTATTTGTCACACCTATGTAGATGATGAAGCGGATATTACTAAGTCAATAACTGTGTGTGACAATGCTAAAACGCAGCGATACTCTCCATGTAATGCAATGGAGAGTTTACTTGTACATGTAAAGGTCGCTGCAAAATTTTTACCTCCTTTATGCAAAATTTATCAAGATAAGGGAGTCGAATTGCGGGTTTGTCGAAAGACGAAGGGCATATTAGCAGCTGCTGGATTTGAGGGAATGAGTAAACTTGTTGATGCCGTAGAAGAAGATTGGCGCACAGAGTACTTAGCCCCAATTCTATCGATTAAGGTGGTCGATTCTTTAGATGATGCAATAACGCATATTAATACCTATGGTAGTCAACACACTGATGCGATCATGACGGAAAACTCCTCACATGCCCAGCAGTTTATGCGTGAGGTCGATAGCGCTAGCGTGATGCATAATGCCAGTACTCGGTTCGCTGACGGTTTTGAATATGGCCTTGGAGCAGAAATAGGCATATCGAATGATAAGCTTCATGCTAGAGGCCCTGTGGGTTTGGAAGGGCTTACTTCACTCAAGTATTTAGTTAAAGGTGATGGCTCGATTCGGGTTTAAAGTTAAGGACATCTTATGGAAATTTCTGGGTATCAATGGGTTAAGACCCTACACATTATTTTTGTGACATCGTGGTTCGCTGGGCTTTTTTATTTACCTAGAATATTTGTCAATTTAGCCCAAGACAACAATCCTGCGGTTCAAGATCGGTTGATCTTGATGGCCCAAAAACTGTATCGTTTTATGACTATTTTAATGATACCTGCACTCGTTTTTGGATTGATTCTATGGTTGTATTACGGAGTTGGTAAAGGCCCAGGTTCGGCATGGATGCATGCGAAGTTACTACTCATTATTTTTCTGATTGGATATCACCATATGTGCGGTGCAATGATCAAGAAATTTAGAGTAGGAAATAATAAAAAATCACATGTTTGGTATCGTTGGTTTAATGAAGTTCCTGTTCTTTTACTGACAATTATTGTGGTTTTAGTAGTAATCAAACCCTTTTGAAATTCTTTGTTGTTTGCCCAAGGGGCCTTGAGGGCCCTCTGCATGTCGAGTTAAACCGCATTATTTCGGAAGCTCTGAACTCTCAACACGCGCCATTAAAAGAAACGATGCGCAGTGCAACTGTTGGCGAGTTACCATTAAAACCAACAGGTGGAATTGAATGTTCAGGCTCCTTGGCACTAGCAATGATCTTGAACTTGCAATCCAGGGTAGCAAGCCGAATTTTGTTACAGGTTTTTCACAGTACCTATAAACAAGAAGAAGACATTTATCAGGTAGCTAGAAAAATAGCTTGGGAAGACTGGTTTAATCCAGATCAGACTCTGCGCGTTGATGTTACAGCGCAGCGCTCAAATTTAACGAGTTTAAATTTTGTTACATTACGCATTAAAGATGCAATTTGTGATCGATTTCGGGAGATTACTGGGAGCCGCCCAACTATAGAGACTGCCACACCAGATGTTCGAGTCATGGCTTTTTTAGACGCTACACATATTACTTTATATATCGATACCTCTGGTGAACCGTTATTCAAAAGAGGCTGGAGAGACGAAAAGGGTGCTGCGCCACTCAAAGAAAATTTAGCTGCAGGAATTTTAGCCTTAACTGGCTGGCAACCTGAGCAACCTCTATTTGATCCGATGTGTGGTAGCGGTACGATTTTGATCGAGGCAGCACAAATTGCTAAACGTATTGCTCCTGGAGTAATTCGGGCAGGCATCTTAGGCAGCTCGATTGATTTAAATCAGGTAAATCAATTACTTCCTTCGATGGCTCAAACACAATTAGATAACTTGAATGAAGTTGAGAAAACAGAAAAGTCCTATAAAGAGCTTACAGAACCAGATCAAGCAATAATTATCCCTCCCATTCAAAACAATTTAAGTAACTCTGTCTGGCAAGCCCCGATTCTAGTTGAGACTGGTAAGCCTTTAGTGAGCGTGATCAATCCACCGCTCGTCAAAAAACGGGTAGACCAGATTGAACGCGCTGAAAATTCTTTAGACGATCGTAAAAAAAATCAAAAGGACCTAAGAAAAGATAGCGTAGCTTTGTACAAACCATCCCGCGTCGATTTGGTAAACACTATTCAGGGGTTTGGTTTTTCTAGATTAAGGCCCTTTCAGGAAAATACCCAGTTAGAGCTATGGCAGCTAATGAAAGAGGATGCTTCTCAATTGATGCAGCAATATGAGGCAACACCATTATTCATTTCAGGGTCTGATATTAATGAGCAGATGGTAGCCATTTGTAAAAGAAATTGGCAAAAAGCGTATTTGCCAGGAACTCCATCTATAGTCCAGATTGATGCGCTCCAAGTGAAGGCGCCAAATTTAGAAGCCGGTAAAACGGGGATTATTATTTTTAATCCACCCTATGGTGAACGACTTGAAATAAAGGGGGGCGGTAAGGGAGTTGATGACACTGAAAGAAAGCAACGGGGTGCTAGAGATCCACTTCCGAAGAATATATCTGATCCCGAATTTGTAGACTTTTTAGTGCAATTTGGACGACATCTCAAAGACCGATTTGATGGCTGGCAAATGGATATTTTGACTGCAGATATGGGCCTTGCTGGGCAACTAAGAATGAGAGAAACTAAGAGAACACCTTTATTTAATGGAGCGATTGAGTGCCGTTTATTTCGGTTCCAGATCAGAAAGGTCCGTGAGTCCTCCTTAAACGTTAATAAAGATGGACTAGTCGATTAGCATTGTAGGAAATATTTCAAGTAAATGCAGAAAGTTGTGTGGTGAGCAAAGACGAATACAATAGAGTTCGAGCCCAGAAAGAGAACTATTTTATTAGCTAGGGTCTTTATAAGTAAGTTAGTTATTCAATAAATGCAATTCGTCGATAAATCAGTTTTCATTAATTTTGAAAGAGAAAAGAGAGTAGAGTCACGATGGAATTAAAAACATATATGTGCTTAATTTGTGGGTGGGTTTATGATGAGGCGGCTGGCCTGCCGGATGATGGCATTGCTCCAGGAACACTTTGGAAAGATGTCCCGATAAACTGGACTTGTCCAGAGTGTGGAGCACGCAAGGAAGATTTTGAAATGATGGCAATTTGAGGATTATTATCATTTTGTTGATATATTGCTTCCCCTATTGGTAACTTTTTAATGATATTAATTACGATTATTTGCTATGAATACTAATCAATCCTTATTTGACCGTGCCCAAATAACCACACCAGGTGGAGTTAATTCTCCGGTAAGAGCATTTCGATCCGTGGGTGGCGTACCTAGATTTATTAGCCATGCCAAGGGGCCTTATTTTTGGGATGTGGAGGGTAAACGATATATCGATTGTATTGGGTCTTGGGGCCCCATGATTCTTGGTCACGCCCATCCTGAAGTTGTTAAAGCTGTGCAAATGGCCGC
>CAIQHU010000069.1 GCA_903871735.1 uncultured beta proteobacterium
CTAGTTAGATAATTTTTACAGGTGCTTATTCAATTTTCATTTATTTCACGTCCAGTAACAAGACGGTTTCAAGGTTGAAGATCAAGTCAGGCTTGTATAAATCCATATACAAGCCTGACTTCGATAAAAACAATCGAACCACATCTCAGGAAGAACATTATTTCTGTTCTGCAACCTTCTGTTGAACAACACGTGGAACTAAACTAGTTGTGGAAAGTCCTTTAAAAGAAGTATCTTCAAAATGAGATATTTTTTCTTTGATCGCTAAAAAGACTTCTCCAGCTGTAGTATCAAACCAGAACCAATCCTGAATACTGTGAACGGAGTGCTTTCCCGGTTGCATCGACTTAGACTCATAATAAAATGCCTTAAGTTCATCAGTCGCCAATTTCAATGTGGCCGCTGGTGGATAATCCAAGTCTTTAATACTTTTTATTTCTTGATCAGTCAACCAACTAGCAACGAATGTACCTAATTCTTCTGGTGTGCAACCTGTAATTCCAGTGGTAGACCTTCCTTTCACTTGGACCGCGAGGCTATACCATGCCTGTAGTTGGACAATTTCATTGAGTAGGCGAGTTTGTGAAGACCCCTCAAGATTTTTTGTAGGAAAACTGACAGGGCATACCAAAGTTTCTGAGTAAAATCCTATTTCATCTTCAGGCGCCTCTTCGGAAAAATCTTTTATAACAGGCCACTGATTTTCTTGCAACAAACCCAAAGCATCTATCAGTACTTTTCGTTGAAATTCTAGATTAGATGGCGCCCCTAAAGGTCTACCTAATATAAAAGGAACCCAAAGAGCTCGAGGTGCTTTCAGAGCTACTGAGTGCTCTCGAATCAAACTAATTGATACTGTTGCAATACCTTGAGCTTCTAAATACCAGCCAATTGCGCTCACGGCGCAAGTGCATAAGGGTCAAACTGGTGTCAATATGACAGCATCTACACCATCTTGCTTAAGTAAAGTTGCTAATTCTTTTACTTTTTCTTCATAACGGGTCACTGGAGCGATTGCCCCCATGAAGGAATAATGAAATTTCGCTAAAGATCCAATCACAGAATCTTTCACTAACTCTTTAAGACGCTGAAGTGGAAAAACAACATTCGTATCTGATTGAAAGCCAGTTCTATCAAAGTTAACCGATACATGACTCATTACATAATTATTTTCATCTGTATTCTCAGGAATGATCCGATAGTCCATGCCAGACCCCAACGTATCAAAGGGCCGATCTTGCTTTGTATGTATTCCAGCTGTTGTGATTAGTGCAATTCGCATCTTATTTAATGGCTTTGTTGTATTCAGAACTGGATCAGAAAAAGACGGTAATGTTGCAACTCTATCTAAATGAAGCTTTCGGTCACTCTCAGGTAAATCGGCTAATCTCACCACAATAATCTCCTTTTCGATGATTTATAAATTTTATCTAATCTTACACACTATTAAATTAAGATACTTAAATATACAGATATTTTTGAAATATGCTGAATGAAATCATTCAACAATTCTACTTTGCGTGAGTTTTAGCCACTATATAGACTATGCCTGTACCATATTCCGTATTGTATTCACACTTCGGCTTATTCGGCTTACATAGTCAAATCGATACCACTTCAACAAAAGATTTTATGAATCAGTTCAGAGCTTATTTACTAATAAGTCAGCGGTCCAGCTCCCAAATGGACTTCATCTTTAATCGCGTTATATATAAATTTTGTTTCTATAAAAAGTTGGGGCATACCAACGACTGCCATTGTATTGCCTCATTAAAAGAAACGTTACATTCATAATCCAGTAATATACGAGCATTGAGTATAAATTACACGAAAAGGTAAGAAAAAATGGCCGATGCAAATGTATATACCCCCCCAAAAATCTGGACATGGGAAAAACCTAATGGCGGAAAATTTGCAGGCATTAATCAACCGACAGCCGGATCGCGACAAGAAAAAGAATTACCAATTGGTCGCCATCCACTACAGTTATATTCCTTGGGCACGCCAAACGGTGTAAAAGTCACAATAATGCTTGAAGAGCTACTCGCTTTAGGGCACTCTGGGGCTGAGTATGATGCTTGGTTAATTACAATTGTTGACGGCGATCAATTTGGGTCAGATTTCGTAAAAATAAATCCAAATTCAAAAATTCCTGCCCTGCTTGATCGCAGTATGCCAACACCTATTCGTGTTTTCGAATCAGCATCAATTTTGCTTTATCTAGCAGAGAAATTTGATGCTTTCCTACCGACAGACTTATCTACTCGAACGGAAATGATGAATTGGCTTTTTTGGCAGATGGGGAGCGCCCCATACATAGGGGGCGGATTCGGTCATTTTTATGCTTACGCCCCTTACAAAATGGAATATCCAATCGACCGTTTTACGATGGAAGTAAAGCGTCAACTTGATGTGCTTGACCAACGTCTGGAAGCAAATGAATATCTTGCCGGATCAGAATACACAATCGCAGATATAGCGGCTTTTCCTTGGTATGGAGCCCTGGTTAAAGGATGGTTGTATGGTGCGGCAGAATTTCTTAGCGCGCATGAGTATTTGAATGTCCAACGATGGGTAGATACCATTTTGGAAAGGCCGGCAGTCAAACGAGGCCGTATGGTTAATCGCACTTCGGGCGAACCATCCGAACAACTACGTGAACGACACGATGCAAGCGACTTTGATAAAAAATTATTATAAATACAAAAACTACTTGTGGGGTTTTTGTATTTCTTAGTTACTTGGTAAAAAATTTATCTGCCCCTGATACGCTACTTTATTTTTTTAAACGCTCATTACTTGGGAAAAGATTCTTCTTAGACTCTTCATCCACCTCAGTTTTAAAAGTGAACTTGGTCTTAATCGACTCAACAGCTTGAGCACTTGGCTTAGCGTTGATCTCATCTAAAAGGCGTTTGACGCTAGGCAACTTCTCCCATGCCTTATCTCCTAATACAAAAGGGATCACTCTAGCCCAACCCCAAACAGACATATCAACAATACTATATTCGCTAAGCATATAAGGCTGTTTAGATAAGCGTTCTTCAATTAATAACCAATGCCGCCATGCTTCAAAGTCATAACGATTAACCGCATATTCTTTTGGCTCTGGAGCAAAGTGTTTGAAGTGAACGGCTTGTCCACAATAAGGCCCAATACCAGTAGCAACAAACATGAGCCAAGAATAAAGCTCAGCATGTGCCTGTGGAGTCTTCGCTGGCATGAACTGGCCCATCTTCTCGCCTAAATACAACATAATCGCGTTACTATCAAATACCTTAATATCGCCATCGACTAAAGCGGGCGTTTTTCCATTGGGATTGATGGCCCTAAATTCTGGGGTGTGTTGATCGCCCTTTCGGGTATCGGTCACAATAATTTCGTAGGGTGTATTTGTCTCTTCTAAATAAAGAGCCACTTTTACTGGGTTAGGCGATGGGTGATAGTAGAGCTTGAGCATATGTTCTTTCTAAGATTTGTTCAACTTGATTGGGGCTAACCAAATAACTAAGGGTAAAGCTAATAAGTGTACTGTGATGACAATCGAAGCAACTTTGTCCGATTCTAGTTTATATCGATCCGCAATCATATAGTTAAAAACTACTGTGGGTAGTCCAGCAAATAATATCAATGAACCTTTTTGCATCGACTCTTCAGAAAGCAGCAGCGGCACCAAGATATTACCGACCATGGATAAGGGGATGTGAACTTACCCTTAAACCGAGACTTGATCGAGTAATTGTTTAACTTGCTCCTACAATTCTGATATCTCTAATTGCCGTATTCCCAAGGACTTTTAATGCGGCTTGATATCCATCACTATGGTAAGCAGCTAAAGCTTTTTCTAAACTTTCAAATTCTATTAATACCACGCGTTGTTGCATCCCAGATTCAATGATTTGAACTGGATTACCTTTGGCTAAAAATACACCGCCATGAGCTGCCATTGCAGGGGACGCTAACTGTGCATAAGCAGCTAAAGCAGCTGGATCTGAAACTGATTTATAGACACTAACCCAATATACTTTTGACATCAGAGTTCCTTCAACAATAATTTTTAACGCTTACCAAAAATAGCATATCTTACATTTAACCTGTACTGATGGTTTCCTTAGGGGGAATAACAATAAAGATTTATCCAAATATTATTCTAAATTTTTATCCATCTCTTTATCCTACACTACACAAGCATTACAATTTGCATCGCTAAAAGACTTAACCCTAATAATACTGTGAAGATTTGATAATGGCAGACCGTAATTAACTATTAGCCCTATCCCAGAAAATTTGATAGAACTCACAGATCTAGATCAGAAGATGTCCCGTCTTAACAAAGATAATGCAACCTTCTTTACTGAAGGGTTGGTGCAAACTCAAATGTGGGCTTCTAATCCAAGATCCGGCAGGGTACCGGCCATGCTCATCTTCAAAAAATCCATCAACAACAAAGATTTC
>CAIQHU010000070.1 GCA_903871735.1 uncultured beta proteobacterium
CATTATAAAATTACAAATTTTAAAAAGTCTATGTTTGATTGTGCTATAGAATCAAGCAACATATATTTTAAAGAATATTCTTAGTCTGCTTTGTAATGTCTTCTTTTAATCTTTGTATGTCTATGGCAAAATCTATTTTAGTGATATCGTCTCGATATTCTTGAAATGTTTAAATTACCGGCAGTTTTATTTGCAGTTTTTATGGGATTTTTTATGTCACTAACACTGACAATTTGTCTGAGTTTTTATATGATGGGCTTGAACAATAGTTTGCTTACCAAATTTTTTCAACTATGGCCAATAGCCTACCCTATTGCAATACTCAGTATTATTATTTATAGGCCACTGTCATTATGGATTGCTGGTAAAGCTTTAACAAAATTAAGCTCTAAAAACTCTAAAGAATAGATATTCTGGTAATAATTTCACTATTTTAGGAAATTGTAGTATGGAAATTAAAAAGGGTTACTTTAAGGAAAGCTTAGGCTTTGACCAATCACAAAACTAACCGTAGACCACCGATATTTCGCTACAAAGCATTGAGATATATGAAATTTTCAAGCGACGCAATTTCTTTTAAGAATCTGCAGATCTCTGTTTCGCGTTCAGGAAATGGCAACCAACCACCAAAGTATTCCATTTAATGAAGGCAAGCTATCAAGATGACCCCAAAAGGAACATAGTTAGCAAAGTTGCCTTGAACAAAGTTAGCCCTCCCAGCTAATAACAAGCAAAAATAGCTCTGTTGTTGAAGTAATTAATAGTATAGTCGCCAGTTTTTTGATAATATGAATATGAGCACAACGAATATGTTTTCCCATGAATTAACTCGCTTTTAACCCTTAAAAATGATGGGCAAATAATGCATGAAATTCCTGAAAGATTAATTACAGATATTGGTGGATTACCTGCAGAGGCCATCCCAAAGGAAGAAGTTCCTCAGCTTTTTTGGGAAAAGCATATGATCGCGATGTTTAATGTTTTGTGGTCTAAGGGAGTTTTTAATTTAGATGAATTTCGGCGCGCGGTTGAGGCAACTCCTTTAGATGAATATAAAAAATCCCGATTTTATGATCGTCGTACGGATGGTATGACGGATCTTCTCGTAGAAAAAGGAATCATCAACCGAGCAGAATTAACATCACGAACCCAAGAGATTCTTCGTCAAGGATTGCCACGCGATGCAAACACGTAATCACAGAATCTTCACGACTGGAGAGATTGTTCGTATTCGAGATATTGGTAAAGCAGGACATGTGCGAACTCCACAGTATGTGCGTAATAAGGTGGGCTTCATTGACTCCTATGTAGGATTATTTGAAAACCCTGAAGAGCGCGCATATGGTCATATTGGCTGTGAGCCCATACCACTGTATCGTGTTAGGCTCAAACAAAATGATCTTTGGCCAGATTATGTAGGTTCAGACTGCGATACGCTCGTATTAGAAATCTATGATCATTGGCTTGAAGCAGTTAATTCTATTGAGGAGCCACAGTGAGCCACGACCATGACCACGACCATAATGATGCACACACGCATCCTACTCAGGAGGATAACGATCTTACGCTAACTCCTGGTGAAGCAAAGTTTATTGCGTTACGAGAGATGCTCATCGAAAAAGGCATTATTACTGGTGAAGAAGTCCGCAAAAGACTTGAATTTAATGACAGCGCAACGCCCCATCAGGGTGCTCGCATGGTGGCTCGTGCTTGGGTGGATCCAGAATATAAAATCCGCATGCTAGCTGATGGAAAAAAGGCCGCCATAGAGTTGGGTATTGATGTTGTGGAAGCTGAAATTATGGTGATTGAAAATACAGTAAATATCCATAATTTAGTCGTGTGTACGCTCTGTTCGTGTTACCCACGCTCGCTATTGGGTGAGCCTCCGGCATGGTATGTTAGTAAAGCATATCGATCACGTGCGGTAAGAGAGCCGCGCGCAGTGATGCAAGAATTTGGTTTGAAGTTTCCAAGAGATGTTGAGGTCCGTGTGCACGATAGTAATGCAGATCTGCGATATCTCATTCTCCCCATGCGACCAGCAGGCACTCAGCAACTCACAGAGAATGAGTTGGCAAATCTAGTGTCACGTGATTGTCTAGTGGGAATGGCATTACCAGGTACAAATTAACATCTTTAATAGATAGGGATGCGTGAGCCTATACGGTAGGCTATCTACTTAGTGAGTATGACAGACCGGTATTTTTTGTTGGTACGGGGCAGAATAGACTAGGGCTCCAAGAGGTCTAATCCTGTTACTTGTCCTCAATAATATAGCTACAACTCATCGAGGACTTATTTAACATTTGACTAAATTATTTTTTAAAAAATCAAAGGGGATCAAATTCAGATTGCGACACGGTCATAGCCATCAGATCAGCGACATTAGCCATTTGTGGAAACCTTGCTAGAGTTTCAAGGAGTTTGTCTGAGTTGCAATGTGGTGCACCAAAAGCAACGAGATCACGAAATTTATGCTCTAGTGCCTGCGAGCTCATGGGTGGCTGTGCACCACTAATCTCCCGAGTGATCACACGCCCACTTTGTAGATGAATGACTACCCTCGCCTCATCGGTGTTTAGGTGTTTGTCTGCGATGAGTCTGATTTTTTCACGGCAAGCTTGCACAACCGGATTGTTCGCTGCGTCGTCAGTGAAGCTGCGCACACCTGCTTCGCCCCACAACAGGGCAATGGCAACCGCATGCTGAAGGCTTAGCTTGGCTTCAAGTCCATCAACCGGGTGGATCCGATCAGCGCGCAGTTGCGATAGCGGATGAACCGTCACCGTGATTCGTTGAATGTCCTCCATAGCAAAAATCGGGGCATCGGCTATGGTTAGGCAAGCGTCTAGTGTTGGATGCAATAAGAATCCACACGGGTAGGGCTTGAAGGTATTATGTGACGCAATCCAGTTTTGCCCTAGACCAGCGCAAAGGCCTTCATCCAAAGGTCGTGACCCCATCACCTCAGAAAATCCAAAACGCGCTTCCAGAACCCGGTCGTTGGCTGTGATGCAATGCCTTGCAAGCTGTGAGGCCACTAAGCCGTTGCGCGCCGCATGGGCAATATTTAAGCTCTTTGCCATGGTGCCTAAACTGGCTACCAAGCCCCCTGACTGTGTGGCTGCATGACCCAATGCCCAGGCCATTTGTTGAGGCTCAAGTCGCATGAGCCGCCCTACAGCAATCGCTGCCCCAAATACGCCACAAGTGGCGGTAATGTGCCAGCCCCGCTCGTAGTGGCCTGGCGAAACTGCAAGACCAATTCGGCACTCCACTTCCATACCCAACAAAAAAGCGTGCAAGAAATCTGTACCGCTCACGATAGTCTGACTAGACCAGGCTACCAGAGCCGATGCAACTGTTCCAGCGGGATGAATACCTGTCGGCCAATGCGTATCATCGAAGTCGAGGATGTTCGAAGTAAAAGCATGAATCAATGCAGCATTTGCAGGGTCAAACTTTTCAGCGCGGCCAACCAGTGGCGCATCACCGTGGCCAAAAGGCGCTAGAGCACGGATGAGTCTTTCTGAGGCGGGACTGCTTGCGCCGCCGAGGGCACAGGCAAGCCAATTCATCCATGAATGAGCAACCGACTTTTTTGTGATTACATCAATATCAGCCCATTGCGAATCGACTACCCACTTTACAAGCGCATGCGTAGGAGAAGAATCATCCAGCATCTTCATGAAAGGGGATGCAGCATAAATGATATATTGCTTAGCCCATCATCAGTTAGCAACGATGCCGGCTTTTTTTACCACCGGGCCCCAACGGTCAATTTCTTGTCGGACATAACTGGCCGCTTGCTCTGGTGTTCCACCCAAAGCTTCTGTTCCTTGGGACGCAAAGCGCTCGAGAACCTCGCTCGACTTCAGTGCCTGGTTTACTTCGCGGTTTAAACGGGCAATGATGTCGGGTGGTGTTCCGACCGGCGCCATCAAGCCGTACCAAAGTGCGACATTAACGGAAGGAAAGCCTAACTCAGCAAAAGTTGGCGTGTTCGGCAACAGTGGGTTGCGGCGTGGGCTTGCAGCAGCAAGGGCTCGGATCTTTCCGCTCTGGATGTGGGGGAGCAGCGACGGTGCGCCATCAAACATAACTTGTACCTGCCCACCGACAAGGTCAGCCACAGCTGGTCCGCTGCCGCGGTAAGGTGCATGGATCAAGACGATCGATGTTGCCACGGTAAACAACTCCCCAGCCATATGCGGTGCGCCACCGTTACCCGACGAGGCGAAGGCCAACTTACTTGGCATCTGCTTAGCAAGCGTGACAAACTCAGGCAGCGTTTGTACTTTTAAGTCAGCGTTTATCGTCATGATCAGGGGTAAGCTCGCCAACATGGTAATGGGAGTAAACGATGTGATGGGGTCGTAGGGTAACTTGCTCATTAAATGGGGGCCGATGCCATGGGTAGTAATCGAGTTTTGCAACAAGGTATAACCATCGGGCGCTGACTTGGCTACGAAGTCGCTAGCGACTACGCCGCTCGCTCCCGCCTTATTTTCCACTATAACGGGCTGCCCCAATGAGGTCGATAGCTTTGACGCCAGAAGCCTGGCAATGAAGTCTGCAGCCCCCCCGGGTGGAACCGTCACGATGAGTTTAATAGGGCGATTGGGGTAGGCACCTATGTCTTGCGCCTGAGCCCAAGGGCCTATCAAAGCGCATAGGAATATGCAGGCATATTTTGTCAGTTTTGACGACATCAAAAACCTTTCAATTGAAGAACTTTACGGAGAAAACACGTGGAAACAAAAGAGAACATTGGTTCTAGTCATTTGAGGCGCTACGATCAAACTGATTCGACCCAGGCTTCAAAAAATTCCGGTTGTATTCTCCTGAGTATTTGTTGAAGAAAATTTACTTTAGACGGCAGCTTACTAGCGTGGGCTAATTAGCTAGACAACTTTTCTTTTAACAGAGCTTAGCTATCCTTTGACTGCGTTGCAACTGAGCAGCGTTGCTCCGTAATCCACTACTTTTTTAATCTTACAGGATATTTCTAAAGAATCAAAGCACACGTCTTCTCGAGTAGTCCTTATGCTTAGGTGATTTAATTTGAACTGAGTCATGAGTAATTGACTCTATGAATGGTTTAATCAACATTTTACGAATAAGCACTAGTCATGATTTAATTTATGGACGAGGGTTGGCCATATTGGCAGGAACATCATTAGGACTAAATAGATGGATTCATCATCAATCTGCAGGTGTTTAACTTATGGATTAGTCGCGCTGGGAAAGTACAGTACATAATTGCACCGCATTGGTGCAATTATCCCATTTTTGGTAACATTGCCTGTCAAAAATTAAGGAGCGCGTATATCTTAAGAATATGCAAGTACCTTTTGACGAGATGTTTGATTCTAACGGAAAAGTTTGGCCTCATTACGCCATTTTTCACGATTGGTTGCAACAGCAAAGCGATGTACAAATGTCCTATAAACGCGAAGAGGCAGAACTGATTTTTCGCCGAATTGGAATTACCTTTGCTATTTATGGAGATGAAAAAGGTACAGAGAGAACAATTCCCTTTGACCAAATTCCAAGAATCATTCCCAATCAGGATTGGAAAATACTAGAAGAGGGATTAAAGCAACGCGTCAGAGCTTTAAATTTATTTCTTCATGATATCTATCATGAAGAAAAAATCCTGAAAGCTGGACTAATTCCAAAGCAACAAATTTACAATAATTCTCAATATCGACCTGAAATGCGGCATATTGATGTCCCACGAAATATCTATGCCCATATTGCAGGAATCGATATTATTCGAGCAGAGGAAGGTAAATATTATGTGTTGGAAGATAATCTAAGAGTACCTTCGGGCGTGTCTTATATGGTTGAAAACCGTAAAATGATGATGCGATTATTTCCTGACTTGTTTGAAAAATATAGCATTGCACCAGTCGAGCATTATCCTGACCTACTTCTTGAATGTTTAAAAACTGCTTCTTGTACAGCGACTAAAAAACCCCACGTAGTTGTTTTAACACCTGGGATGTTTAATTCAGCGTATTTTGAACACTCCTATCTCGCCCAGCAAATGGGAGTTGAGCTAGTGGAGGGCCGTGACTTATTTGTCAAAAACGAACAAGTATTTCTCAGAACAACCCAAGGACCACAAATCGTCGATGTGATTTATCGCCGAATTGATGATGATTTTTTAGATCCTTTGGCTCTGAGACCGGATTCTAGTCTAGGTATTCCAGGTCTTTTATCTGCTTATCGGGCCGGTAACATTGGCATATCGAATGCCATTGGCACAGGTATTGCAGATGATAAATCGATTTACCCTTATGTCCCCGATATGATTGAATTCTACCTCGGAGAAAAGCCAATATTAGCAAATGTCCCAACTTTTCAGTGTAGAAAACCAGAGGACTTAAAGTACACACTTGCACATTTAGAAGAGCTAGTTGTAAAAGAAACCCACGGTGCTGGCGGTTATGGGATGTTAATTGGTCCCGTAGCGAGCCAATCAGAAATTGAGCAATTTAGAAACCAATTAAAAGCCCATCCTGAAAAGTATATTGCACAGCCCACCCTAGCCTTATCCACCTGCCCCACTTTTGTTGAGGCTGGGATTGCCCCTAGACATATCGATTTAAGGCCACTCGTACTTTCAGGTAAACAGATCAAAATGGTTCAGGGGGGATTGACCAGAGTTGCTTTAAAGGATGGGTCATTAGTCGTCAATTCTTCACAAGGCGGTGGCACAAAAGATACTTGGGTCTTAGAAAGATGAGCGCACGATGTTAAGTAGAACTGCTGACTGCTTGTATTGGATGGCCAGGTATACAGAGCGTGCTGAGAATACAGCACGCCTTTTGGATGTTGCATATCAAACATCCCTGATGCCGCAACCAACCGAATTCAGAGAACAAAGCTGGAAGAAATTACTCAATTTGTCCTTACTAGAGCAGGTATTTGAAAAAAAATATACCTCTTATGCGCGTGCAAATATTTTAGAGTTCATGATTAATGATGCTGATAATCCATCTAGTATCGTGACGTGCTTAAACTCAGCAAGATTGAATGCCCGTATTATTCGGGGGAAAATCCCGTCTGAGGTTTGGGAAACACAAAATCTTACATGGATGAATTTGGATAAGTTTTTGCCGGATCATCCCAATCAGGATCCATCTGCCTTTTTAGAATGGGTAAAGTACCGTTGCCATCTATTTCGTGGAGTTGTCTTTGGTACGATGCTGACTAACGAGGCCCTACATTTTATGGAGATTGGTACCTATTTAGAAAGAGCAGATAATACCGCACGGATCTTGAAAGCCAAATACTATAGCCACCATAAGCCAACAGCCATTTTGAATAGCCAACAGCAAAGCCAAAAAATAGGGACAAACTCGGATACGTCAAACGAAGTCTTCGATTTTTATCACTGGGTTTCACTTCTAAGATCTGTTTCTGCATTTGAAATATTCAGGCAAGCCTACTCAGATCAAATCACCCCTGAACGAATCGTAGATTTACTTGTTTTCAATCCTCAATTACCCAGATCACTCACCAAATGTGTGAATTCTATGTTGTCACTCGTGAATTTATTAAAAAATCCAAAATCAAAAGAAATGGAACGATTAGTGGGGAAATTAAAATCTGAGTTGGACTATTCCTCAATTGAAGATATTTATAACCAAGGATTAGATGAATTTATTCAAGAATTCTTAGAGCGAATCAATCATATTGCTGATGAATTCAGTAATCATTATTTAATTCCTTTAGCGGTTTCTTAATGCCTATTTTAAAAATTGCTCACCGAACTGAATATATTTATGAGCAAGCAGTTCATCACTCAATCCATGAGTTACGACTAACGCCCCTATCATTACCAAATCAACAAGTTATCTCATGGAAAATGAATACGCCTGGGAAAACTCATGAATCTGTGGATGCTTTTGGTAATAC
>CAIQHU010000071.1 GCA_903871735.1 uncultured beta proteobacterium
AATTTCTGCATCCGAATAGTCTGCAACTTGTTGTTTTGTATCGCCACCCAACCCATAGCCAACTACAATGCGTACGGGGTTGTCTGGGAAATTCGTGCTCGCTGATTAAGCCATACTATTAAACCCTTAAAAAAGCATGGTATATCTAAACCCGTAAAATTTGCACTATCAATTTTCTATAGTCTTCACTATTAGTCACTTAAGTATTCCTCCAAGATGCTACACCCGAATAATTACCTTACCAATATGTTGATTCGATTGCATATACTCTCTGGCCTGCGGTAGTTGATCAAAATCAAAGACGCGATCAACCCATGGCGTAAGTCTGCCGGCATGCAATATCGGCAAGATATCCTGCTTAAACTGTTCTAAAGGCTTGGCTCGTTCTGCTGGTGATAGTAATTTATTCGATACACCAAAGATCGATAAACGCTTGGTATGTAAAGCCTTCAAATCAATTTTCGCCTCTAACTGCCCATCAACATAACCAACCATGGCATACCGACCATGCAGTGCTAAACACTGAATGGCTTGGGCAAACACTGAGCCTCCAACCGTGTTAATAACCAAATCAATCCCATAGCCGTTTGTGATAGCCATGACCTCGTCATAATAATCAGCCTGCCTTGCACAAATCCCATGGTCAAGTCCTAAGGAATTCAAAACAGTCAGCTTTTGTTCAGACCCAGAAGTACCTATCACTTTTGCACCAAGCGCCTTGGCCATTTGTAGAGCAGCAACGCCCGCACCGGAGGAGACGCCATTCACTAAAACCCACTCATTGGGTTTTAAACGTCCCTGTAAAACTAGCATATCAAAGACCACCATACAGGATAGTGGCATCCCAGCAGCTTGTTCCCAAGATAGTAAAGCTGGTTTGGGCATTAGTTCAATATCATCGAGTAAGGCATACTCAGAAAAAGCTCCTCGCATTCGACCAAAAACGGCTTCCCCAATCGGAATATGCGTCATCTCTTGGCCAAGTGCCACAACCTCCCCCGCAGCCTCCATACCTAACATGACCGACTTACCAACCTGAATCAAACCATGCCCCGCAATAAACTCCCCACGATTTAAGCCCGCCGCCTTTATTTTTACAAGAACTTGTTTCGCTCCAGGCTTTGGTTGATCAACCTCTTTTAAAACTAACTCAAGACCCTTCGTCGTTGAGTTCATCGAATATGAACGCATATATATACTTTCTTTTATGGATATGTGTTGAGCATCTCTCTATCAAAACGCAACAACTCTTTTGCAAACTGCGACAAAATGCCTCTAGGGAATTCAGTCATTCAAATTAACCGTATACTAATTCATCAAAATTAATTACGTGCAATTAATATTCTTCAAAAAAGTTTGCTGAACTGAGACAACTGAACTGAGTGAATTTAACTAAGTAAATTTAACTGAGTCCATTCAACTAAGTCAATTTAACATAATTGATATTTAACTTTACTTTTTCAATTATCATCATCTAAGAAGATGATATTGAATCAAATAACTAATCAACCACTTTTAAAAAACTATCGCAAAAAATATGAACCCTCTGCAAATCTTATTCGCCCTGACCTGCCTAATCAGCTCTACCTCTTTAGTGGCGTATGCACAAGATGCAGCCACTAACTATCCCAATAAGCCAGTAAAAATCATTAGTCCATTCGCGCCCGGTGGAGCTACAGATATTCTGGCTCGTATTCTTGCTCAAAAACTTGGCGAAGCATGGAAACAAACCATTGTGGTCGATAACAAATCAGGAGGAGGCGGAGTAATTGCTGCCACAGAAGTTGCCCGAGCACCTAACGATGGTTACACCCTTTTATTAGGAACTGTAGGCCCCATTGAAATTCTTCCAAGCTTGATGAAAAAAGTACCTTACGATCCGGAAAGAGATTTTGCAGGGGTAGATATCTTAGTGAACGTCGAAAATGTTCTCGTAGTAAATAATCAATTACCAGTAAAAAATATCTCTGAGTTAATTGCCTATGCTAAAGCAAATCCTGGCAAACTCAATGCTGGATCATCAGGTATTACAACGACTGGACATCTTGCCCTAGAGGTATTTAACCAACAAACTGGTAGTCAAATTAATCATATTCCCTATCGCGGTGGTGCCCCTGCGGCGACCGCGCTCATCGCCGGTGAAATTGACCTCATTTTTTCAACAGTCCCGTCAATCATCCAACATATTAAATCAGGCCGCGTACGCGCAATTGCCGTTACTGGCGAAAAGTCTTTAGATGCTCTAGCAGGAATTAAACCAATTCGCGACCAAGGTGTGCCGGGCTATAAAATTGGCTCTTGGTATGGTATCTTAGCGCCCACAGGCACCCCCAATCCTATTATTCTAAAAATCAATGCCGAACTGGGCAGAATTATTGAAATGCCAGATGTCAAAAGCAAATTATTAGAACAAGGGTGGACTACAGTTCATACTAGCCCAGCACAAATGAATCAACAAATTAAAACCGGTATCCAGGAATGGAAAATCGTTATCCAAAAAGCAAATATTACCCTTGATTAAATCAACATCTTGTTAAATTTTCCTTCGAGACTAACAAAATGCTAAGATAGAAAAATACTAATAAAAGAGACAATCAAATGCCATCAAGGAATTTATTAAAAATCAGCTACTATGCGCTATTTTTTTCTTCTTTAGTGGCCTGCTCTGCTCTGCCATCGTCAAATCAATCGATTCATCTAAAAGAAATGGGCTCTTTTCATGTCGGTGGAAAAGAAGTGTTGATTTCAGGTAAACCGATTCAGGAAGTCCTTTTTACAGTCGGTGGTGTCCCTGCCAAAGTTGACCCCAATGGGCTATATCAGGTTGAACAAATGTATGTTCAGTACTTTATCCCCGCACATCAAAAAGGGAAATTACCCCTTCTCATGTGGCACGGCGGTGGTCTTAGTGGTGTTACTTATGAAACGACACCCGATGGGCGAGAAGGTTGGCTCAATTATTTTATTAAACAAGGCTGGGCTGTCTTTAATAGTGACGCCGTAGAAAGAGGTCGCTCAGGCTGGGCTATGTATCCTGAAATTACTAAAACAAGCCCAATTTTTTTAACAAAAGAAAATCCTTTTGAGCGCTTTCGGATCGGTAATGGCCCCGGTAGTTACAACAAAGATCCTGCCAAAATGAAGCCCCTGCCAGGGAACCAATTCCCTTTGGCAGGTTATGATAATTTTACTAAGCAAGTGGTGCCACGCTGGACCAGTACAGACGAACCTACCATCGCTGCATATATTGAACTCGTAGATAAGGTGTGCCCATGTATTGTGCTTGTTCATTCTCAATCTGGATCTTTTGGATATCGTGTAGCACAAGCACGGCCAGATAAAGTGAAAGCTCTTATCCTAGTAGAACCAGCAGGTGTTGGAGATGTTAAACAAGTTGCTGCGTTAAGAAATATCCCCAATGTCAGTATCTATGGTGACTTTATTGAATCAGACTCAAGATGGCCTAATATTCGGGCTAATAACATAAAGTTTCAAGATGCAATGCGACAAGCCGGTGGTAAACCTGAACTCATTAATCTTCCAGAGCGAGGTATTAAAGGCAATAGCCATATGCTTATGATGGATAAAAATAATCAGGAAATTGCTGCCATTATTCAACAGTGGTTAAGTCATAAAGGTTTTGTTCATTAGGAAATGGACAATCTAAATTTTTGGAGACTAAAAATTGATGTTCTGTAAACCCTATCCCACCAACCCAGTGATTAATATCCGTCAAAATAAAGAGATTAAATTATGAATAATGAAATTTTAAAAGGTGCAAAAACTCCAACGCCTATGGCGCATTATTGCCAAGGTGTACTCCACCACAATACGATCTATGCGGCAGGACAAATAGCCTCAGATTATCAAACTGGTGTCCCATCAGAAGCTAAACAGGCCGCAGCTTTCCCCTACTATGGATCAAATATTCAAAAGCAAGCCAGATATGTCCTACAAAATCTTCAGTCGGTTTTTGCAAGTGCTGGTAGCGACTTTAAAGATGTCGTTAAGTCACAAGTGTTTCTAACAGATTTAAATGATTTCTATTACTTTGATCAAATATGGAAAGAATTTTTTCCTGTACCACCTCCTAGAACTACAGTAGAAGTCGGCGCCCTTTTAGTACCTGGCTGTAAAGTGGAAATTGATCTTTGGGGTGTAAAGTCACAGGTGCCTCGGCAAGTCATCATTGGGGCAAAAACCCCTACACCGATGGCCCACTATTCTCAAGGTATCCTGATTGAAAATATTCTCTATGCTGCCGGACAAATCGCATCAGACTACCAAACTGGCGTCGCTCCTGAGGCGATACAAGATCCTGCTTTTCCCTACTATGGGTCAAATATTCAAAAGCAAACTAGGTATATTCTCAATAATATACAAAGCGTTTTTGACTCTGCCGGCTGTGATTTCAAAGATGTTGTGAAAGCTCAAATCTTTTTAACAGATCTCAACGATTTCTATTATTTCGATCAAGCATGGAAAGACTATTTTCAGCACTCTGTGCCAAGAACGATTGTTGAGGTACAAAAATTATTAGTGCCAGGGTGTCGTATCGAAATCGATTTATGGGGCGTTTTACCCAACACACCTAAAAAAGAAATTCACTTACAAAACAATGAGCAATCATCTTTTTGCCATGGCCTGATTGTTAATGATACCCTTTACGCCTCTGGACAAATCGCGTCAGATCACAAAACGCCTCTCATTCAAATCGCTCATCAAGATCCAGCCTTTCCCTTCTATGGCTCTGAAATTCAAAAACAAACGCGCTTTGTGATGAATAATTTTCAAAAACTGTATCAACAAGGTGGCTTTGATTTGGCCGACACAGTCAAAGCCCAAGTATTCTTATCAGATCTAAATGACTTTTATTATTTTGATCAAATTTGGAAAGAGTATTTTCCTTCTCCGCCACCCAGAACAACCCTAGAGGTCGGCAAGTTTTTGGTTCCAGGCTGTAAAGTTCAGGTTGATTTAACAGCTGCAAAAAATTAAGGATTCCCGTGAAAGTAGTTATTGCTGACGATTATCAAAATTGTGCTCGAAGTTTAAAGTGCTTCACATACCTCAAGGATCATGACGTTACTCTCTATGTTGAACCTGCGAAATCAGAAAAAGAACTGATTGAACGTTTTATCCAAGCTGATGTGATCGTCATCGTCCGAGAAAGAATTCGAATTACCCAGGCGATCCTAGAAGCACTACCCAAGCTTAAACTGATATCTCTAGTTGGCCGTCATAGCAAAATGATTGATTTTGAGGCGTGCACTAAACTGGGTATACCTGTGGCCCATGGTGTGAGTTCATCCCCTTTAGCGCCTGCGGAATTAACCCTCGCTTTAATTTTTGCGGCAAGAAGAAATGTCGTTCTTGAAGCAAGTCGCATGCAAGCAGGACAATTCCCAATTACTTTATCGCACCGTATTCATGGTTCAACATTGGGTATCTTTGGTCTTGGAGTCATTGGAGAAATCGTTGCTAAATCTGCCCAAGCAATGGGTATGCAAATTGTAGTCTGGGGTAGAAAAGCCTCTCTAGATAAGGCTAAGTCCCTGGGCTATGGAGTGGCTGATTCAAAAGAATCTTTTTTTTCAAGTGCAGATGTAATTAGTCTTCATCTTCGATATTCAAAAGAAACACAAGGCATTGTTCAAGAATCGGAATTGGCTCTGATGAAGCCAACTGCGTTAATTGTCAATACGGCCCGTGCTGAGCTAATTGCATCCGGCGCCCTTGAGAATGCCTTAAATTTGGGTAGGCCCGGATTTGCTGCTGTTGATGTCTATGAAAATGAGCCAATTTTGGATGGTAAACACCCCCTACTAAAAATGTCTAACGTAATTTGTATGCCCCATTTGGGATGGGCAGATCATGATACTTTTGAAATGTATTTTGGAGAAGCTTTTGAACAAGTCCACCTCTTTGCCAATAATTTACCACTGAGACTGGCAAATCCAAACGTACTAAATAAATAGTTGAATTAACTAACTACATTAAACATGCATTTGATTCGCTCGATTTTTTAATAGAAATTTTTGCTCCATTCAGAAAGAAGGCTTGTAATGACGGGTAACTCTGTAAAAATATCCCTAATAAACTGCCATCTGCAAGCAGAGTACTTTTTACTCAAATTATTCAGTATGCTAATGGTAACGCTTGGATTGCTTGGTATTACTTTACAAGTGAATGCCCAAAACTATCCAAGCCGCTCAGTAAGAATAGTTGTTGCCCAAGCACCAGGATCCTCTGTCGATGTTTTTGCCAGAGTCCTGTCGTCAAAACTGACCGAGTCCTGGAAGACTTCTGTCATCGTAGAAAATAAACAAGGTGCAAATGGTAATATCGGCATGGATTTGATTGCAAAATCGAGTCCCGATGGCTATACCTTCGGTATCGCAGTACCCAGTGTGATGGTTATTAACCCATTTGTTTATAAAAATCTACCCTTTAAAGCTATGGAAGATTTGGCTCCAATTTCTCAAACCACATCAATAACCTTTGCTCTTGTTACAAACCCTAAATTACCTGTTCGAAATGTTCAAGAACTCATTCAGTATGCTAAAAAATCTGCCGTTGAACTGAACTATAGTTCGGCTGGAATTGGTAATCTTCAGCACCTTGCGGCTGAATTACTTTCCCTAAAAACAGCTATCAAGCTAAACCATATTCCAAACAAGGGTGATACTCCAGCGATGACAGATGTAATGGCTGGTAATACGGATTTCATGTTTGTACCACTACCATCTGCAATTAACCATATTAAATCTGGCAAGCTCAAGCTCATTGCTGTAGCATCCAAAAAACGCGTTATACAATTTCCAGATGTCCCTACCTTAAGCGAGGATGGTTTACCTGATCTAATTATCGAGGGTTGGTTAGGACTAGTAGCACCAACAGGTACCCCAAATCAAATCATCGAAGAAATTCAAAAAATGACGGCTCAAATCATTCTAGAACCAACAGTCAAAAAAGGGATCGAAGCGCAAGGTTTTGAAGTAGTTGCATCAAACCCAAAAGAGTTTAAAGAGTTTTTATTACAAGAGTCAGCCAAATGGAGTGGAGTTATTCAAAAATCCAATATAAAATTAGGTGATTAAAATTCGCCTCTCGAATGCCGATCTTTCACCTGTCATCAATTGAAGAAGGAATGTTCATCATGAATCTCAATCAATACCTCCCACAGAGCTTGCAAATCATTATTGTGTTTCTGATGAGTATGGCTAGCACTTTAGTTACTGCACAAGTAATTTACCCAGAAAAAGCTGTCACCCTCGTAGTCCCTTATGGTCCAGGTGGTATGGGTGATCGCCTAGCCAGATTATCGAGTGAAAAACTCTACTCGAGCTTTAAACAACCACTCATTGTTGAAAACAAACCGGGGGGAAATGGCTCAATCGGTGGGCGGATGGTCGTTAATGCAAAACCAGATGGACATACTCTTTTAGTTGGTCAAACTGGAGAAATCATTGTGAACCGTCTCTTAATGAAAGATCTAGGCTACGACGCCCTGAAAGATTTGATTCCAGTGGTTCTAATGGGAAATGCACCGCTCGTAATCGTCGCTCCAATGGATGCAAGCTTTAATAATTTAACTGAGTTAATTCAACTGGCAAAGAAAAATACGAACGCACTATCTTATGCTTCCCTTGGGCAAGGTACGCCTGGACATTTAGCAGCTGTTGCTCTTGAAATAGGCACCAATTCAAAAATGGTCCATGTCCCATATAAAGGAATTAGTAATCTCTTACCAGATCTTCTCAGTGGTCGAGTTAATCTATTTTTCTCAAGCACGTCAACTGCAATCCCACTAATAAAAAGTGGAAAATTAAAAGTGATTGCAGTTACTACACCAAAACGAATTGGCATCCTGCCACAAATAGAAACTGTCGCTGAAAGTTTACCCGGCTTTAGCTTTACCGTATGGGGCGGCCTATTTGCTCCAAAAGCTACACCGAAGCCCATTATTGATCAATTAAATCGTGAAATTAATCTTTTTTTAAGTAATCCCGATGTTAAAAACCAACTTGAGGCTGATAGTATCGCCGTACCAATCAATACAGTGAGCGAGTTTCAAGAATTTGTCCAAATTGAAGCAAATAAGTATGAGAAACTAATCAAACAAGCTCAAATCAAATTAGAGTAAAACTAGAAAATTAAGTTTTTTGATGGGCTTTAATTTGTGAGATTTCTATCTCACTCAAATGAAGAAACTCTCTAAAAATAAAATCATTATCTGCGCCAATCTCAGTAGCTCTAAACTGCGTATTATTGACAGTTCTGGCATACTTCGGGAAAAAACCCGGAACTGGAAATTGGCCTAGATCAGGATGCTTCACCAGCTCTAAATCTGCTCGCATCGTAAAATATGCCTGCTGAGCAATTGATTGTCCATCCTGAATTTGGCATGCAGCAATTTGTAAGGATGCCAACAATTCCAAAGCATCTTCACATCGATAAGTACTAAGCCATGCACAAATTAATTGGTCTATTTCTAAATCTGCCATTTTTTGATCAGGCAAAATTCCACATTCCTGCAAAATAATCGTTGTAGCATTTTGATCAATCCGCAGTTGTAGCCATTTTTTATCGCAGGTTTGAAATGCTGGCAAACGCTCACTAAATGACTTCATACCCCAGCTATAAGGATGATTCGAGCCCGTTCGCTCAAGCTCATCACTAGTATGAAACTGAAACTCCAACATCTTTAGCAAAGGCTCATAGAGGGCTAAATCTAAATGAATATTTTTTGCCTCAGACCCTTTTGCCAAAAGCACGTTAATTAAAAAGGCTCCATATAAACCAGCACTGGTATCTGCTAAAGAAAACCCAGTAAATAAAGGTGGTTCAGTAGGTTTACCTGTCAATAGCACAATCCCACTTAAACCTTCTGCAATTTTTCCAAAGCCAGGCTTTTGTGAATTGATACCATCTTGACCATATCCTGAAATACTCAATACGATGAGTTTCGAATTCATCAAATGCATCTTCTGAACACTCAAATCTAAACGATCTAAAACCCCGGGTCGATAGTTCTCAATTAATACATCTGCTTTAGCAATTAACTGACAAAACGTCTGATGGCCAATTGTACTTTTCAAATCTAAACTTATACATTTTTTATTTCTAGAGGCAACTCCCCACCAAATTGAAACACCATCAATCACCGGTCCTGAATTTCTTAAACCATCTCCTTGATTGGGCTGCTCAATCTTAATCACTAAAGCGCCCAAATCAGCCAAAAGACTTCCTGCAAATGGGCCTGCAATAATTGTGCCCAACTCTAGCACAACTAACCCAGCTAGTGGCAAGGTACTATATGAGTCAATGGATTTACTTGTTTGGTTCATGTTTGATTCGAAAGTAGTTCTATCGAGCGCTCATACATCGCTTGATCAATCATCGCATCTCTAAATCGGACAGCCCCTAAGCCTTTTTTAATACCTTCTTCATAAGACTCAATTAACTGTCGATGATAAGTAACCTCCTCCGCCGTTAAACGAAAAATTCGGTTTGCAATAGCAACATGCTTGGGATGTATTAGAGCAACTCCCGTAAAACCAATCGATTTAGCCCTTTTGATTAGTTCTTCAATATATTGCAAATCATTCATATCAGCACCAATAATGCCAGCAATTGGATATGGCGCTCTACCAGCTTTACTCGCTAGAACAGTTTTACCTTCTACATAAAGCTGCTCTAAACCTTCACGTGTTGCTTCATAACCAACGGCTTTTGCAATGTCTCCCCCGACTGGGCCGCTAACAGCCGTCATTACACTCTGAATCCTCGGACTTGCCTTAGCAATTTCGAAACTATAATAAATACCTAGGGCAGTTTCTGGTAATGCAATGATATCAATACTAAACTGGGCAATTTGCTGCAAACCTTCCTGATAACTTAATGTTTGATCTAAAAGTTGTACCTCTTCAATAGTCTCTATTTTAGGCACTACAATGCCTGTTAATTCTTTGCAAACTAGATGCTTCAAGTCATCAAGACCACCCTCGCTCATCGAATTTATTCGCACAAAAACTTTTATCTGATTTGTGGACAATAATTGAATCTGTTCTTTAATCCGAAGCCTAGCTGCAGGTAATTGTGATTTTGGTAAAGCATCTTCTAGGTCTAAAATAACAGCATCCGGCTCGTACCTTGAAGCCTTAGAAATAAAGTCATCGCGGTTAGCTGGAATGAATAAAAGAGATTGAATTGGCCAGCGTATATTTTTTTTCATTCGTTAAGCCACCTGTCCAATAATACCCTGACTAACTAATTCTTGATATTGCATTTCAGTGATTCCTAATTGTGTTAAAAATTCTTTGGTATTTGCTCCTAAGATAGGTGCTACCTCGATCTTCAAATCTTTCTTTTGTAGACTTGGAATACAGGTTACTTCACAAAAATTTTGGCCATCTACTGTCTGCCTTGCCTGAATATATCCGCGCTCCCGAATTGCCTGATCCTCTAAGACATTCTTGGTGTTATATATCGGACCAACGACAACGTCAGCTTGCTGTGCTAATTCTAATATCTCCGCTCGTGTCTTTGTACTTACCCACTCATTCAATAAATCATAAATTTCGTCCATATTCTCAGCACGATTTGCCGGAGTAGCATACCTAGGATCTTCTGCGAGCGATTGACCACCAATCAGCTTTAAAAGTCTTAATGCAACGTCCTGATTAGCCGCAGATATAGCAATGTATTGACCATCTTTTGTTTTAGGCATATTCGAAATGCCTGCATTCATTGGAAAATTATTACCGTTCCGCGAAACTGGCACACCCTGTAACGAAGCAATTGGCAATTGCCATTCAATCATTCTTAAAACTGCTTCATGCATCGCCATAGAAATATTTCTAGGTTGAGTTTGATGAATTTTAGTGAAGTTGGTTTCTGCTATGGCACCCATGGCTGCCATCATACCCGCCAAATATTCAGCAATCGGCACCTCCGCAGATACTGGCGGACCATCTTCCCAGCCAGTCAAATGCATCATACCGGTAATGGCAGTTGTAAAAACGGCCGAGCTCGTTCCTTGCCATAAATGGGGTAAATCAACACCTGTTGCATATAAGTCAACCACTAAAGGTTGATGATTTAATTGGGCTAATTTTCCTAACCACGGGCAATTAGACCAACCTAATGGACCAATATCTGTAAAAATGATATCTGCGTCTTCCATGATCCGAAGTAGTATTGCATCACTTTGTGGACTCATAGAATTAATGAGGACTGATTGTTTATTCTTCCCTATGGCATGCCACCACTTTAGCCGTAGTTCATCTGGCATCAGTTTTCTTATAGGTGAACCAGCACTAGACTCAATCACAACTACCGTCGCCCCAAAGTCAGCTAATAATTTAGTAGCAAAAGCTCCTGCTAAGCTATTACCAATGTCTAAAACCGTTAAATGTGATAGTGGTAAATTGGACATACTAAAAAATACCCATCATATATTCGTCATCTATTTTCATACCCTTATCCACCAATTGATTCATCAATAATATTTAATCATTTAGTATAAATGCTCAATACGGTATTTATTCACCATCTTTTCATTGATATCAACCCCAAGTCCAGGCCCTGTCGGACAAATGACACTCCCATTTTCAATCACTATTTTTTGTTCGACAATATCTTCTTGTAAATATTGGCAACTCGGCGTTACTCCCCAGTTAATACTTGGAACTGTATACGCCAGATGAATCAAAGCCGAAGTTCCCAAACTAGATTCGCCAGCCTTAGAGGCTAAGTTCACCTCTAGACCTAACGCATGTGCCACTCTGGCGGCAGTAGATACTCCTCCAATTCCACCAAATTTGATGGTCTTTAGATTAACTCCAGCTATAGCACCGTGCGCGTGCCAACGAATAATATGGGCAATATCGTGTGCCGACTCATCTGCACATAAAGGGGCATGCTGTAACTGAGCTAACTGAACTGAGCCATCTAAATCATCGCTAGCTAAAGCTTGCTCAAAAAATAGTAAATTACTTTGTGTAACACCTTGCAATATGAGTTTGGCATCTTCTAAACATAATCCAGCATTGGCGTCTGCACTGAGAAAAACAGCCGAGCCATACAGTCGTCTTAATTCATTTAAAGTAGCGATCTCTTCTTCAACAGACTTAACTCCAATTTTTAACTTAAAAAAACGAATACCAGCCTGATAATAACGCGCCGCGTCTAATAAATCCTCCTGAATCGTAGGATTGGCAAGTAAAGTCATGACCGGAATCTGTCTTCTAATCCGACCACCTAAAAGGTCTGAAACAGAAATATTGCAACATTTTCCATATAAGTCATACAAAGCAATATTACAGGCTGCCTTTGCCCCTGTGTTACCAGGTATCCTATTTTGGATTTGATCATTCACTATGGCCCAGTCGACTATGCTTTGCCCAACCAGCATTTGAGAAAACTGCGTATCAACTAATTGCTTCATCCCTAAAAGGGTCTCACCAGTCATTTTCGGAGCAGCTGATGCCTCTCCCCAACCAAGCACGCCACTGACAGTTTCTAGTCTGACTAATAAGGAATCCGAGGAACGAATTTCTTGGTTATCACCCATCAAGACGGGCTTGATTAACGGCAGCGAAACTGGAATAGTTTCTACCCGTTTAATGGTGTGATCCATATTAGATTTCAAGATATTTTTCCATTCGAAATATTTCCTACTCAGGTGAGATCCCTGCTTTCTTCACCACACTACTCCAAACCTCACTTTCTAATGCAATTTGGCGTGTAAACTCGGCAGGCGTATTACCAACAATAGAACTACCCAACTGATTAATACGCGCTGTAATCTCAGGAGTCCGCAAAACTTGATTAATTTGCACATTCAGTTTTTGTACAATTTCTATGGGAGTTCCTGCAGGAGCCATAAAGCCATACCAAGAACCAGCATGAAAATTAGCTAAGCCAGCTTCAGTAAAAGTTGGTACATCTGGTAATTCAGATAATCTTGCCTGCGCAGCGACTGCAATTGGGCGAATCTTTTTAGCTTGAATATTCGCAATCGAAGTTAAGCCACTATCAAATGTCATCGTAATATCACCAGCTAGGAGTGCAGCCATACCAGGGGCACCACCTTTATACGGTACGTGGATGAATTTTGTACCAGTAAGTATTTGAAATAATTCACCAGCAAGGTGGTTGGAACTACCCTTACCAAAGGAAGCAAAGGATAATTTATCTGGATTAGCTTTGGCATAAGCAATCAACTCAGTTAAATTAGTCGCTGGCACTTGAGGATGAATACATAAAATAAATGGGGCGTTAACTGCATTCACAATCGGCACAAAACTTTGATTGGAATAAGGTAATTTTGCATATAAAAGTGGATTCGTAACAAAAGTTCCCGTTGTCCCTAGTAAAAGGGTATAGCCATCTGGAATGGCTTTAGCAGCCATTTCAGTGGCAATAATATTGGCCGCCCCAGGCCGATTATCGACTATAAAATTTTGATTCATTTTTTTAGAAAGTTCTTGCATTACAATGCGCGCAATAACATCACCACCCCCACCAGGTGATGATGGATTAAGAACGCGCACAGGTCTTTCTGGATAGTTTTGATAATTTTGTGCATAGGCAGGTAAAACGCTATTTAGCAATAAAAATGCGCTAATACTCAAAAATAAAATCTTTAACCAATTTGGAACTTGTCCTAAATAATGACGAATAGCTTGTACTATTTTTCTTTGTGTTAGATCAGGTAATCGCGCACACCACAAAACGCAGTCCATACAAACTTGTTCAATGAATAAATGCATTGATATCTCCTTTTTTATGATGATTATTATCCTATTATGCATTTTTTCAATCCACACTCCATTTAGGACAGATTGATAGAGAAATGTGATGCTCTTTAAAAATAAAGTTTAGGAGACTACAAATATGAAAAAAATATTCAATATTTTGTTATTTTCTTTGAGTTTTAATCTAGTGCAAGCACAAAGTTTTGCAAACTATCCCGAAAAAATATTACGATTATTGTTGGATTTCCATTCGGCACAGCAACCGCTTAAATGACGCACTTTAAAAAGGGCCCCAAACAGCATTTACGTCTGTTTCAATTCCGCTTGATTCAGCACAAGAGTTACAAAAAATTGCACATCCCATGCTTGAGGATATTCATGTAGAAACAAAAACGAACTTGGCTATGCGGGTATTAAAAATGCCTCCAGAGAGTAGTTATCAATTAGAAGTCCCCGAATTATCGGCTGGTATTTTTTTGGTAAAAATGCAAGGTAGCATTCTGGAAGGTACTGAGACATTAACCAAGAATGAGTCTATATTTGTTAGTCATGCAACCAATCACTACCTGATTAAGACAAAGCTCCAATCAGCACAAATACTGGTATTGCAGATGCCATTCAAAAATCAGGCTTATCTTTCATCAACTCCCTAGCAAAAATTACTCCGCGGGCTTACCCAAATTAGGGCAAGATTTTGCTATATTTTGAAGTACAAGCGGCAATCCAACTTGCTAGAAGACAACATATCGTTGATTAGATATCTGCCGTTTTAAACCTACTAAAAAAAATCCAATACGTAAAGCCAGAGCAAATCGTCGTTAAAAAAGTTCCCCAAGCTATATCAATAAAAGCTAAACGGACTGGAAAATCTCTCACAACTGCTAAATTCGTAAGGTCATAAGTCATATAGCAAAAGAAACCAAATAAAGCTCCATATCTGAATGCGGATGATAGTGATTGTTTTTTGAGTGCTGGGTCAACGACAAATATAATAGCGCCCAGTGCATACAAAAGATAAAAAGCAATCCCTGCGAGTAGCTTGGGATCGGCCGCTATTAAATCCCCCATCTCATCATGATAAAGATTTTTAGCAACCACCAAAAGCCACACCATATCGCAGGTAACTAATGTGACCAAAAATAAAATATAAATACCTAAATATTTACGCAAGTTGCCATTCCAAGGTCAGGTTGTCAAAAGCTATTTGATTAAATACCGTATTTTCAAACACAATGTAAAGATGCTCAAAAAAAATCGGCATATTTTGCAGATATTTATTTCAAAATATGAGTTTTTTCTTATCGATCACTAGCGATAACTTTTCAAAATATTTATTTGTTTTTGCTGTTATTACCACATGTTTTTTTCGAATATCTACATCATCAGTCACTAAGCGAATATAACCACTTGTAACAAGACTCTTAATGCGATTATGAAGAGTTGCCAAAGATCCAATTTTCTGCAAACAAATTAAATCTTTCACTAATAGATCACGACCTTGAGCCGCGGATAATGCAATATGATTCAGCAAATGCTCTTCAATTTTATCTAATTGAGATCGGGGCTTAAGGCCATCTATCAAATCAACAAGCTGAAGAAATCGCAAGTAAGAATTTTTTGTGATCATAGTAAGATTTTCAAATCAAAAAACTCATTATACAGTTGCCCCAACGTCTTCGATGAGAATGACTATAACCGATTGATTGCTAATAAATAAATGTCTATTTTTCCTATCGTCGAATCAGGCTTAAAACGATAACTTGCGAAGTTAGTCAGTAGTTCGCTTTGGGGGTAGTCACCTATGAAAGCAAATTAGTGTTTGCGTAATCCAAATTTGATGGCTACCTAGCTTGAAAAGTACCGAAGGCAAATCAAGCTCCTCCAAATAAATCAAACCGTATCTTCATACCAAGAACTTGTATATCGCATTTAAGAACGTCGTCAAGTCGTCAATTCGGGTTCTGATCAGCGCTCATGTTCTAGTAGTGATTGCAAAAAACAACTCAATATAAAGGTATCGGTACTAACCAATTTCAGTCTGAATCCGCACACTTGTTGAACATTTCGATTACCGTTGAGATATTAGGGTTATTACTGTTGCGAACTATTTTCATATTCATACAATTAAGTATGAAGATTTTTTATTATATTTTTGAAATAATTATAAGTTTTTTAATTTATCTAGGATTTTACTATTTTAATGAGCTCTTGACTAAAGATTTCAGCTTAAATAACCATGTCAGCTGGCTTTTTTTGCCTGCAGGGATTCGAATCATATTGATCTTAGTATTTACGTACACTGGCGCAATCGGTCTTAGTATTGCATCACTCATGATTGGTTTTATTTCAAATGCGCCATACGATTTAATAACGGCCGCAGGTATCGCTTTAATCTGTGGCTTTGCACCCTTATTAAGTAGACTATTTGTAATACACCATTTTCAGGTTCATCCTAATCTTAATAACCTAACTACTTGGCAACTCATCTGGATCATCCTAATATTTGCATTATTTAATTCTGGGCTTCATCAACTGTGGTTTGTTGCACGTAGTCTTGATAGTGGAGGATGGAATTATTTTATTGCCATGTTCGTTGGAGACATTGCTGGATCTTTAATCTGCATCATCAGTATTAAATATGTCCTTTCTTGGATGGAGAAAAAGTTTAGCAAGCCCCCCCCCCCCCGACTTTATTGATGAGGCGCGATAAACCTCATTAAGAAGTGGAGTTTTTACGAATCAGCCTATACGTATAGGCATCCACACCAATTATTAATCATCGTTGTGCAAATTGTATTGGGGCGATTGAATTTAATAACTACTCAACACCCTCTTTGGCTAAAGATTTCAATTTTCTAAACCAAGAGCAGAATACCCGGGTGTTGATGGGTTGGTGTTCGTGGGTGGGTGTTCGTTTTACTGAGAGTACTTTTGGAGGCGCGAGAGGGAATCGAACCCCCGTTCAAAGCTTTGCAGGCTTCTGCCTAACCACTCGGCCATCGCGCCCTATACAGCATCTCATATCAATTACAGCTACCGTTGAAACAAAAAGGGAAGCAATTGGGCTTCCCTTCAAGGATTTGGAGCGGGAGACGAGGCTCGAACTCGCGACCTCAACCTTGGCAAGGTTGCGCTCTACCAGCTGAGCTACTCCCGCAAATGCCTGGTAATTCATACTTGAATACATCAAAACAGAATCATTCTAACAAATTTTTCGTATCCCGTCCACTTCGCATTGGTGGAACCATATTTACAATCACTATAGCGACTTAAGAAGCTTTGGAAACAATGACTGGCCAGGCTTTCTTTAAATAATAAAACATCGACCAAAGTGTAATTACTGCCGCAATAATAATCAAATACTTCCCAACCAAGGCGCAATTAACCATGCCAAATAAAGTGCTATCAAATAACAAAAAACTAATGGCAATTAACTGCACAGTCGTTTTAATCTTCCCTAAAAAATGCACCGCAACGCTTGCCGAAGCACCAATCTGAGCCATCCACTCCCTGAGCGCCGAGATAGTAATCTCACGACCTATAATGATCAAAGCAACCCACACAGAAACCCGATCGAAATTCAGCAAAACCAATAAGGCTGCAGCAACAATTAACTTATCGGCAACCGGATCTAAAAAAGCTCCAAAATTAGATGACTGAGCCCATCGGCGGGCTAAATATCCATCTAACCAATCCGTAAAGGCTGCGCCAACAAATAAAGCTGTAGCAATAAGATTTTTTTCAACTAAAGAAAATATGCCATCAGGAATGTAATAAATACCTACTAACAAAGGAATAACGGCTATTCTCAGCCAAGTTAAAAAAATCGGAAAATTAAAGGGCATAACAACAGTTCAAGTGAGTTAAAAAAAATACTTCTTTGACAACGTGTTAATTGCTAATTATGCAATCTAAGCTCTAGTGTAATTGTTTATAGATCTGAGCTGCTAAAGCTTGGGAGATTCCTTCGACTTGAGTAAGTTCTTCTAGAGTCGCTCCAATCACTCCTTTAATCCCCCCAAACCTTGCTAATAGACGTTGTCGTCGCTTAGCCCCAATCCCTTCAATTTCCTCTAAACGAGAAACATTTCGAGTTTTTTGCCGCTTGGCTCGCATGCCAGTTATCGCAAAACGATGTGCTTCATCTCGAATTTGAGCAATTAACAAAAGCGCTGGACTATCAATGCCTAATTGCAAACTATCTCTACCATCAGCAAATAATAATGTCTCTAACCCAACTTTTCGCCCATCCCCTTTGGCTACACCCACAATTAACCGGATATCTAAGCCTAGCTCAATAAAAACTTGTCGAGCAACCTCAACCTGCCCCTTACCACCATCTACCAAAATCACTTGCGGTATTTTATCTGCTGGGAATTCTAAAAACTGACTGTACCGTCGTGTCAATACTTGCCGCATTGCGCCATAATCATCCCCAGGTGTTATCCCCTCAATATTAAAGCGCCGATATTCTTTATTCTGCATGGCATGTTTTTGATAAACCACACACGATGCCTGAGTTGCCTCTCCAGAAGTATGGCTAATATCAAAGCATTCAATTCGGGTTTGCTCCATATCATCTATTTCAAGCGTTAACAAATCAACTAAAGACTGCGTTCTTTGTTGCTGACCACTGCGCTCACTGATCCGCTTCAGTAAGGCCAATTCCGCATTACTTTGCGCCATAGCCAACCAATGACGCCTTTGCCCCTGCGCTTGGACAATAAACTGGACTTTTCTTCCTAAACGCTCAGTCAGCGACTGTCTTAATAAATCACCGTCCTCTCCTAAATCATGATTAACAACCAATACCGCGGGTATTAATTGACTTAAATCCGCACCATCAGTAAGATCCCCATCGTCAAGGTACCTTTGCACCATAAAAGTTGTTAAATACTCACCCAACTCAACTTGCGCATCTTCAACCTTAACGACTGTTGGGAAGTAGGCCCGATCTCCTAAATGCCGGCCACCGCGAACCATCGCTAAATTGACACATACCTGTCCAGATTTTTCAACAACTGCCAAAATATCAATATGTTGCTGCCCGTCAGCTACTGTATCCATCGATTGTTGCTGTAAAACACTGGATAAATCCGCTAACCGGTCGCGATAACTCGCGGCTAATTCAAATTCTAAAGCGTCACTATGCGCTTGCATACGAAGCTCTAAGTCATGCATTACCGAGGCGTGATCACCCTCTAAAAATGCCCTTGCCTTGCGAACATCAGCCTGATAATCACTCGTAGCAATAAGTCCTACACAAGGCGCTGTACAACGATGAATTTGATGCAGCAAGCAAGGCCTACTCCGGTTTTTGAATACCGTATCTTCACAGGTCCGCAACTGAAATACTTTTTGCAAAATTTGCACACTATTACGCACCGCCCAAGTATTCGGAAATGGCCCAAAATACGTATTCTTCTTATCAACCTTGCCACGGTATGAGGTCATTCGGGCAAAAGCATGGCCAGTAAACATTAAATAAGGATATGACTTGTCATCCCGAAACTAAATCTTAAATGGTGGAGCTAAAGCTTTAATTAAGTTATTTTCTAGAATTAATGCTTCTGTCTCTGTCCGTGTAACCGTTGTTTCAAAGCGCATAATCTTGCTGACCATGCGCTCAATTCGGGGCGATAATTGCGTACGTGAAAAATAACTAGAAACCCTTTTCTTTAAATTCTTCGCCTTACCAACATATAAAATATGATCATTGCTATCAAAAAAGCGATATACGCCTGGCAATTGTGTCAATTGCTGCACTTCATCCTGCAATAGTTCAATAGGGGTCTTTGTCATGCGAATTGATGTCTTTTGCCGTGTAATCGATAATTTTGGAGACGCTGGATTTACCTGGCGCTTAGCCCAACGCCTCAGCCAAGCACCATTAGAGAATCATTTTACGATGCCTTCAAGGGATTTATATAGAGTCTTTTGTGATCAACCAGAAATCATATACCAATTAGCAGGCACCAAGGCTTTAGAGCGCGCGCACCACAATAACCTACAAATCCTGCCATGGTCATCGGCAGCCCATGTAATGAGTCCAGATGAATTTCCTGATGTGATCCTCGAAACTTTTTCGTGCGGCCTACCAGAAATCTATCAGCAACAACTACAACATCGTAACCCTAACCAATTACCTCTGCTCATCAATATTGAATATCTCAGCGCCGAAGCATGGACAAACTCCCACCATGGTTTGAGATCACTCAGCGCATCGGCACAAGAAATTTCTAGGTATTTTTATTTCCCAGGACTTACCTCCCAATCAGGCGGCGTACTTGCCGGCTTTGAGGCAAAGCTAATCCATCCTCCAGATACGCTCAAACCCTTTTGGGAACAAATCCAACATCCTACCGCTCAAAAAATCTCTATTTTTAATTATGCAGGAGATACTCTTGCGCCATTTTTAAGTCAATTACAAACCCTACAAAAACCCATTACTTGCTTCATTTGCGCTGGCCTACCAACAATAGGCACCTGCGACTGGCTCGAAATATCCGAGTTTTGTTCTCCCCAACAACGCGATTACTTGCAACTCATACCGATCCCATTTATCCCCCAAGAGGACTATGATTGGCTCCTTTTGGCCTGCGATCTCAATTGGGTACGTGGTGAAGACTCATTTGTTCGGGCCCAATTTGCGGGTAAACCATTTATCTGGGATATCTACCCACAAACTGAGCTAGTACATCAAAAAAAATTAGCCGCTTTTTTAGATATCTATTGGCAAAATAGCCCAAAAGAACAGCAAAAACTAGGTCGCTTAGCTATGCAAAATGGGCCTGTAAGCACTTGGTGGAACTCTTTAGATAGATTAAAAGAACATGCCATAGCCTGGCAGTCAGTTCTTCAAAAAAATTTCCAAAAAGACGATTTAGCCGATCGACTTCGTACTTTCATGAATGAGAAATTGAAACAGAGTTAAAATAATATGTTTGGTAAATTCAAGGAATAGTTTGATGAAAATCGCTCAAGATGTTCGTGTAGGTAATGTGGTCATGATCAATAACGAACCGATGGTAGTGCAACGCGCCGAATACAATCGCTCAGGTAGAAACTCCGCTGTCGTAAAGATGAAATTTAAAAATCTAATGACCGAGGCGCCGAATGAGGGAATTTATAAAGCAGATGATAAATTTGATATTGTGGTGCTCGAGAAAAAAGATTGCACCTACTCTTATTTTGCAGATCCGATGTATGTCTTTATGGACTCGGACTTTAACCAGTACGAAGTCGAAGCAGAAAACATGGGGGATGCCCTGCATTACCTCCAAGACGGTATGGCAGTCGAAGTGGTGTTCTATGAAGGTAAAGCGCTCTCTGTTGATTTACCAACCATGATTATCCGTGAGATTATTTATACCGAACCAGCTGTTAAAGGGGATACTAGTTCCGGCAAAGTACTGAAAATGGCCAAAATTGAAACCGGCTATGAACTGCAAGTTCCCCTCTTTTGCGGTACGGGCGATAAAATTGAAATTGATACGCGTACTGGTGAGTATCGTAGTCGAGCGAACTAAGACTGTAAAGCTCAGTAAGAACCCTACAGCTAAAGATCTAGGACTGCTGGTATTTCATTTGCTGGCATTTCATTTGCTGGCTTTCTTGGTATGAATCTAGCCCAAGTTGTAGCTTACCAAATCTGCTGTATTGCCCTGTCTTCAAACCTAGTCCGACGTCCGATTAACTAAAAACAAGCAGTTTCTAGAGGACAAGTACGCTCAGGTTTAGGAGCTCTCAGATGAGAGAGTTGCGATAAGTCCTAAACTTTGTAAAAACTTCTTTGCCCTTTGATACTGCAACGCGTTTTGCAAAGACTTCCAATCTAAGACAGGCCCTCTCGGAAATAAACCAACTAAGCGCTCCCTAGAGACAGCCATGGAAGTTTTATTAATTGGTAATTGATCGAGTAATAAGTCAGCTAAATCTGGCCGATTACAAATTAAAACAGCATCACACCCAGCTCCCAAAGCAGCCTTAGCCCCAGCTACAACATCTCCCATTACCGACGCCCCCTCCATCGATAAGTCGTCACTAAAAATCACCCCCTGAAAACCCAGTCTCTGGCGTAATATTTCTTGTAACCATTTCTTCGAAAAACCCGCTGGTAAGGAATCCACCTTGTGATACACCACATGGGCAGGCATCACCGCATCTAAAATCATGCCAAAGTCCTCATAGGGCTTCGCATCGAGTTGCAAAATCATCTCTAACGGACGGTCGTCCGTGGGTACATGCGTATGCGAATCAGCACTCGCGTATCCGTGTCCCGGAAAATGCTTACCGCAATTTCTCATCCCTGCTAATAACAGTCCATGACAAAGACCCTTCGCAAGAAGGGTCACAACGCTAGCTTCTGCATGAAACGCTCGATCACCAATCACCTGACTATGGGCATAATCTAAGTCTAAGACCGGCGTAAAACTAAAATCAACGCCGCAAGCACGTAATTCGGTGGCTAAAATATACCCCACAGCTGTCGCCGCCCGAATCGCTAACAAAGCCGATTGCTCTGGCGTATTCTGCCCAACTGGCAAATGTCTACCACTCCAAATATCTCCTAATCGCCGCATCGCCGGCAAATGGGTAAAACCATCCGTCTTACATCGCTGTACTCGACCACCCTCATGATCAATCGTAATTAAGACATCCGGACGTATCGCTTTAATTTCTTGAGTTAAGCTAGTTAACTGCTCTCTACTTTCGTAATTCCGGCCAAATAAAATGACCCCACCAGTCTTTGGATGTTTAATACGTATTCGATCTTGAGCATTTAATTGACCAGCTGCAACATCTAATAGGACTGGACCAGGAGCAAAGTTCTTTTTCTTCATGACACTCTCTTTCATCAAATCAACCGAATTTTCTCACCGAAAATTCGTTACATACTAGGAGTTAACTACGCGTAACAATCACTACGGCACTAACCATTTCCTGCTCATCCGTTAACGTAACATTACCTACCCAGCCCCGCTCCTGCATCCAATTTGCTAGCAAGCCACTATACAATAAATAAGGCTTGCCACTGGCCTCATTCAAAATCTGTACAGAGCGCCAAGTCATCGGCATGTGCATACCTAAACCAATCGCTTTTGAAAAAGCTTCCTTAGCAGCAAAACGGGTACATAAATAAGCCATTCCTCGCGCACGATTGCGATTGAACCTGGCTTGGAAAACGGTATATTCAAGGGGTCCTAAAATACGACTGGCAATTCTGCCCTGCGTGCGCTCATAGGTGGCGGCCATCCTCGAAATCTGCAATAAGTCGTTACCAATACCAATCATCATGATCCAAGCCCAGCTCTTGCTACCCGCATAATAGCAAGCATATCGCCAATCGCCTGGCGCCAACCTTTAAATAAAGCCTGTGCAACAATCGCATGGCCAATATTTAACTCAACAATTGGCATAATTGCAGCAATCGGCTCCACATTGGCCTCATGCAAGCCATGCCCCGCATTGACCTTTAAACCCAAACTAGAGGCATACTGCGCAGCCCGCTTGATGCGTTCTAACTCGAACAGTTGTGCATCTCCCTGGGCATTCGCGTAAGCACCTGTATGCAACTCGACAACCTGAATCCCTAATGCAGCACTTAAGTCTAAGACGGATTTCTCCGGATCAATAAATAACGATACCGTAATACCCTCTTGCGACAAACGCCGCACCGCACTAGCAACCGCATCTCGATGCGTAAACACATCTAAGCCACCCTCAGTAGTGACCTCACTTCTTTTTTCAGGAACTAAACATACATCCTGGGGTTTTACCCGACAAGCAATATCAAGCATCTCTGTAGTCAGGGCACATTCTAAATTCATCCGCGTGGAAAGTAATGGCCGTAAAGCAAACAAATCCGCATCGCGAATATGCCGACGATCCTCTCTTAAATGCAAGGTAATTAAATCAGCGCCAGCAGCCTCCGCCTCTAAAGCGCCACGAATCGGATCGGGATAGGACGTGCCCCGAGCATTCCGCAGCGTTGCAATATGGTCAATATTAATACCTAAGGCAATCGTATTATTTGGCGTCTGTTTGATCTGATTTTCTGGCATCATAATCCCTATCAAGTTAACCTAGATCTTTTTTAAGTCAATCAATATTTGGCGCGTTGTTAAGACCTGATCCTGTAAGTTCAGACTCAGTAAAAATCGCATGAGTAACTTGCTCATCGATAAAGTCTCTTGATCTTCTAAACAAAATTGCGCTAAGTTATTTAAATATTTACCCTGAACTACGGGCCAATGCGCTGGGTCCTGATCCTGAGCTGGCCTCAAACCGCGCTCAGGTTGATACACATAATACCTTTCTAAATCTAACGGTCCGCCCGATTCCTGGCATATATCTAGTGGCGCACAATAACCCACTTCCTGTAATAACCGAATCTCAAATGGACGCAAAATTTTCTCAAAAGAACTCTTCTCAATCGATAATTGAAAAAGAGTATGGTGGTAATCATCAAACAAGGTTTCATGGGCATCTTCTCTAGCCAAGAATTTCACAATCAACTCGTTCATATAAAAACCACACAACAAGGCATCACCAATTAATGGTACAACCCCACCCATCCATTCTGACTTCGTCAACGTCATGAGCTCACCACGCCCCGTAAAATGAATTTGTAAAGGTTGAAACTGTAAAAGAACTGGCCGTAAAGCAGAATGCGGCCGTTTCGCACCTTTGGCAATTAATGCAACGCGACCAAATTGCCTAGTAAATACGTCTAAAATCAAACTCGTCTCTTTGTACGGAATCGAATGTAAAACAAAAGCCGGCTCATTAAACACCCGCATGTGTTATTCCAAACCCTGCTCTCTTAATGCAACTTGATCGTCCGCCCAACCACGCTTGACTTTTACCCAAGTCTCTAAGAACACCTTACCAGCAAATAATTTCTCCATATCCAGTCTTGCTTCAGTAGAAATACGCTTGAGCTTTTCTCCCTTTTCACCAATCACCATTGGCTTATGGCTGTCGCGATCTACTAAGATCGTTGCCGCAATCCGACGCATCTTACCGTCCATCGAAAATTGCTCAATGACCACCGAGCTAGCATATGGCAACTCAGCACCAGTATGACGAAATACCTTTTCTCTTAATATCTCTGCCGCTAAAAACCGCTCACTGCGATCGGTCAACGTATCCGCTGGATACAGCGCTGGACGCTCTGGCAAATACGACTCAATAGTACCCATCAAGCGCGCCACATCGTCAGGATGCTTTGCGGTCATCGGGACAATTTCTGCAAATTCAAAACGGGTTGCCATCTCCTTTAAAAACTCTAATAAACGGTAGTCGCGATCGTGCAAAGAGTCCGAATTGCTGGCCAATACGTCTAATTTGTTCGCCACTAAAATGACTGGAATATCGGCACCTAACATCGCTAAAACTTGCGCGTCATCTTTTGAAAACTGCCCAGCTTCAATCACTAAACAAATAACGTCTACATCTCCTAAGGTATTCGTTACTGTCCGGTTTAATGACTTATTTAAGGTACTAATGAAATTTGTCTGAAAGCCCGGCGTGTCTAAGAAAATAAATTGTGCAACTTCCGTAGTTGTAATCCCGGCTATACGGTGCCTAGTAGTCTGCGCTTTACGGGAGGTAATACTGATCTTTTGACCAACTAAGGCATTGAGTAAAGTCGATTTACCAACGTTTGGGCGACCAATTAAAGCAATGGAACCACAATGAAATGTCATACTACCCTTTCAGGGTCAGGTTTAGCTGCTCATCACCTTGACTAGGTTCTAATAAACTCTTTTTCTTTTTGGAAGATACTTTCTTGGCCGCTCGACCAGTCTGGGGTATCGCTTTTTGAGCTGCTAACAACGCTAATTTAGCAGCGGACTGTTCGGCTGATCGCCTACTCGCACCATCTCCAAAGACATGAATCTGCAAACTATCTACAACACACTCTACTTCAAAACGTTGATTGTGCGCCACACCGGTCGTCGCTGTGACTGTATACACCGGCAGAGGCAATTGATGCCCCTGTAAATACTCCTGTAAGAGTGTCTTATCGTCTTTACCTAATTTTCTTGGATCAACATTTTCTAAAATTTGCGCGTACAGTTTTCTTAGAATCACACGTACACCTTCAAAACCCGCTTCAATAAAAATCGCCGCAATGATGGCCTCTAGAGTATCTGCCAAAATAGATGGCCTACGAAAGCCGCCACTCTTTAATTCGCCCTCACCTAGGCGTAAGTAATCCGACAAAGATAAACTCTGCGCTATTTCATATAAAGCCTGTTGCTTCACTAAATTAGCGCGTACCCTGGATAAGTCACCCTCATCTAAATCGTTAAATTTCTCAAATAAAATTTCCGCCACAATACAATTTAAAATAGAATCCCCCAAAAACTCTAAGCGTTCATTATTTTTCTTGCCATGGCTGCGATGCGTCAAAGCCTGCATCAATAACTCAGGTTTGATAAATCGATAATTTAAACGCTCTTGCAAAAGCGTAGTATCAATTGTAATTCGGCCACCCATAGTTATTTAAAACTACCGATGCGTTTAAAGTCACTAAAGTTGAGCCAAACAAAAAATGCTCGCCCAACTAAATTCTTCTCAGGTACAAATCCCCAATATCGAGAATCCAAGCTATTATCCCGATTATCACCCATCATAAAATAATGCCCACTGGGCACCTTACAAGTAAAGCCAGTATAGGAATACTGACAATTTTCCATATTTTCAAAAGGCGGCTCCGGATAAAAATTACTCGCAAAACCACCCGAGCGCTGCGGATCATTTTCAATCGTATGTGCCGTACCGCCTAAGCTCATCGGGGATGTTTCAAGCCACTGCGTTGCTTGTAATGGCTTTTGAGCAAACTGCTGCATCAATTGGGTTTGCTCTATTTCGCCAACCGGCGCAACATAAGGCACCGACTGGTAAGTCAATGCTATTCCATTCACCGTCAAACGCTTATCGCGATATTCAACAACGTCTCCAGGCACACCAACCACCCGTTTGATGTAATCAACCGACTCGTCCACCGGATACCGAAAGACAACTACATCACCACGTTTTGGCTCGCCTACCTCAATGATTTTTTTATTAACCACCGGAAATCGAACTCCGTATGTAAATTTATTCACTAAAATAAAATCACCAATCTGTAAGGTCGGTATCATCGAGCCCGAAGGAATCTTAAATGGCTCAAACAAAAACGACCGTAATACAAAGATAAACGCAATAATTGGGAATAAATCCGCCGTAAACTCCAACCAGATGGGGCGCTTTTGAATCCCTAATGCGCGGTGCCTCTTGGCTAAAAAAAGTTTGTCAATCACCCAAATCAAACCGCAAAAAACAAATAAAAATAATAAAATCTTCGCAAAATGCTGGCCAATATTCGCCCAAATACTCATTTATCCTCCACCTGTAATATCGCTAAAAATGCCTCTTGCGGAATCTCCACGTTGCCAATTTGTTTCATGCGCTTCTTACCCGCTTTTTGTTTTTCTAATAACTTACGTTTGCGCGAGATGTCGCCACCATAGCACTTTGCTAAAACATTTTTACGTAAGGCCTTGACGTTTTCTCTAGCAATAATGCCGCTCCCAATCGCCGCCTGAATCGCCACATCAAACATCTGTCTAGGGATAATCTCACGCATCTTAGAAACCACCTCTCGGCCACGATACTGACTATTACTGCGATGCACAATAATCGATAAGGCATCGACCTTATCGCCATTAATTAAAATATCCACCTTCACTACATCCGATGGGCGATATTCTTTGAACTCATAATCCATCGAAGCATATCCCCGCGAAATCGATTTCAGGCGATCAAAAAAATCCATCACAATCTCAGCCATCGGGATTTCATAGGTCAATTGCACCTGCCGACCCAAATATTGCATATTGGTCTGCACCCCACGCTTGCCAGTGCATAAGGTAATGACTGCGCCCACATACTCCTGGGGCATGTATAAATTCACAACGACAATCGGCTCTAAAACGTTTGCAATCTTACTAGGCTCTGGCATCTTGGACGGGTTATCAACCGTTACCTTGCTTTGATCACTTAACTCGACTTGGTAAACCACCGTCGGGGCCGTCGTAATTAAATCCATGTCAAACTCGCGCTCCAAACGCTCTTGCACAATTTCCATATGCAATAAACCTAAAAAACCACAACGAAAACCAAAGCCCAAGGCCTGAGAAACTTCTGGCTCGTACTGTAAAGAGGCATCATTTAATTTGAGTTTTTCTAAGGACTCGCGTAAGGCTTCATACTGATTAGCTTCCACGGGATATAAACCCGCAAAGACCTGTGGCTTGACTTCTTTAAATCCTGGTAAAGGCTCAAGCGCCGGAACTCGGCCTTGCTGACCTGGGGCGTGCGTGATCGTATCACCTACTTTGGCAGCCTTTAACTCTTTAATACCGGCAATGATGAAGCCAACCTGGCCAGCACACAGTTCTGCTCGATCAATCGATTTTGGTGTAAAAACCCCAACATGGTCCACTAAATGCGACGAGCCATTGGCCATCAACACAATACGATCTTTGGGGCGTAAGGTACCATTCTTGATGCGAACCAACATCACCACACCAACATAATTATCAAACCAAGAGTCGACTAATAAAGCCTGCAATGGCGCACTCGGATCTCCAATCGGCGCCGGCACGCAAGCAATTAAACGCTCAATGACATCCGCTACGCCAAGGCCAGTCTTGGCTGAACAAGTGACAGCGTCCGTAGCATCAATCCCAATAATGTCCTCAATCTCTTGACTCGCTTTGATCGGGTCGGCTGAGGGTAAATCAATTTTATTGAGCACTGGTACTACTTCAACACCTAATTCAATAGCGGTGTAGCAGTTCGCAACGGTCTGCGCCTCAACCCCTTGACTGGCATCAACAACCAATAAAGCACCTTCACATGCCGATAAAGAGCGACTCACCTCGTACGAAAAATCTACGTGGCCTGGGGTATCTATCAAATTTAAATGATATAACTGCCCATCCCGGGCTTTATAACTCAAAGCCGCTGTCTGAGCCTTAATCGTTATCCCGCGCTCTTTTTCAATATCCATCGAGTCGAGCACTTGCTCTTGCATTTCGCGGTCAGACAAACCCCCACATAATTGAATAATGCGATCTGCTAAGGTCGATTTGCCATGATCAATATGGGCGATGATAGAAAAGTTTCGTATTTGTTTCATGAATTCCTTTAAACGGCTTGCCACAACACAACACCATATTGGGCTGCAATAAGACGTCTAAGGTTATTGTAATGGTTTACTACGTGGCGGCTCTATCTCCACAACCATGACATTTACCTCACGGTTGCTGCCTTTGCGCCAAACTTGTAATCTGGCACGCGAACCAGGTCTAATTTCACTAATCGCGCGGGTTAAATCAACGCCCCGCTCGATCTCTTTTTCGTTAATCTTCGTGATGACATCACCTACCTCTAAGCCTGCTAAGGCTGCTGGAGCGCCTTGCTCAACCGCTCGAATTAACACACCTCGCCGACCAACGAAATTAATACTCTCAGCTAACTCCTTGGTAAGCTCAGTAATAGTCACCCCAATTCGGCCTCGAACAATCCGTCCATTAACCTTTAACTGCTCAGAAATACGGATCGCTTCATCGATCGGAATAGCAAAGGAAATACCCATGTACCCGCCCGATTTACTATATATCTGTGAGTTAATCCCAATAACCTCGCCCCGCGTATTGATCAGCGGCCCGCCAGAATTTCCCGGATTGATCGCTACATCCGTCTGTATAAAGGGCGTAATGCTATCGTTAGTCTCGCGTCCCTTAGCAGATACGATCCCGGCTGTTACAGTATTATCAAGCCCAAACGGCGACCCAATCGCTAAAACCCACTCACCAACCCGCACTCGAGAGGAATCCCCAACGGGTAACTTCGGTAAATTACTGGCCTCAATTTTTACTAAGGCAACATCTGTCCGAGGGTCTGAGCCAATCAACTTGGCCTTAAACTCGCGCTTGTCGGTCAGAGTGACATAAATCGTCGTTGCCCCTTCAATCACATGGGCGTTAGTCAGAATATAACCATTTGAGTCCATGATAAAACCCGAACCAGTCCCCCGATTTTGTTCTTGAGACTGCCCCCCCGGTGGTTGCCCTTTGGGTGGGGGACTTGGATTGGGTTGCGCTGGCAATGGAATTCCAAAAAAACGCCTTAAAAACTCTGCCTGATCTTGCGGGGTGATGTTCGAAGGCATCTGATAAACCGCAACTTTTTCCGTCGTCCGGATGTTGACAACTGCTGGACTAGCTTTTTCTACTAAGTCTGCAAAATCAGGAAAACGCCTAAAATTAAGGCTATTGGGATTATTCTGGTTATTCACATCAAGCTGGGCCAAAACAGGCATAGCCCCAGCAAAAAATAGCAGTGCCGTACAAAAAGCAAGTCGCAACGGACTATACAGCCAGTCAGAGAGTTTCATAAAAAAAGATTTGATAGCGTGAATAATTAAAATAAAGATTCTATTTTAAATTCTTTTGAACACTAGCGTGCCATTCGTCCCACCAAAGCCGAAATTGTTTTTAACTGCAATATCCATCTGGACGTCTCTTGCCTCATTGGCACAGTAATCTAAGTCACATTCTGGGTCTTGATTAAAGATGTTCATCGTCGGTGGAGACTTTTGATGGTACAAGGATAAGACTGTAATCACCGACTCTAAGCCACCCGCACCGCCCAACAAATGCCCAGTCATCGACTTCGTAGAGTTCACAATCATCTTTTTTGCGTGCGAACCAAAAGCGGCTTTAATAGCCTCAGTCTCGTTCTTATCCCCTAAAGGGGTAGATGTTCCGTGGGCGTTAATGTATCCCACTTGGTCAGAATTAATACCGCCATCTTTAAGTGCATTAACCATACACCGCTTAGGGCCTTCCATGTTCGGCGCTGTCATATGATAGGCATCACCACTCATGCCAAAACCAATTAACTCTGCATAAATACGAGCGCCCCTTGCTGCAGCATGCTCATACTCCTCTAAAACCATGACGCCACCACCCTCACCAAGAACGAAACCGTCCCGATCTCTGTCCCAAGGCCTTGATGCAGTTGTCGGGTCATCATTGCGCATAGATAGCGCCCGAGCCGCTGCAAATCCACCAATCCCTAAAGGTGAGATCGTCGACTCCGCACCACCCGCTAGCATCACATCGGCATCACCATACTGAATTAAGCGGGCAGCTAAACCAATACTGTGTAGGCCAGTCGTGCAAGCAGTAACCGCCGCTAAATTAGGCCCTTGCAAATTGAGGTTAATACTTAAATGCCCAGAAATCATATTAATAATTGATCCAGGAACAAAAAAAGGTGAAATACGCCGAGCACCCCGCGTGGTGTAATCCTGATGCGTGGCTTCAATCATTGGTAAACCACCAATGCCTGAACCAACCATCACCCCAACCCGTTGCGTATTTTCTTCAGAGATCACAAGGCCGCTATCAGCAAAGGCTTGAGTCCCAGCGGCAATTCCAAAATGGATAAAACTATCCATGTGGCGCGCTTCTTTAGCAGAAATGTAGTCCTCGATTTGAAAGTCTTTGACCTCACCACCGAATTGAACTGATAAACCCTGCGGATCAAACTTGGTTAAATTGGCTATCCCAGACTTACCAGCTAACAAATTTTCCCAAGCGATACCAACTTGGTTACCAACAGGACTAACTAATCCTAAACCAGTGATTACTACCCGGCGTTGGCCTCTTGCGTAAGACACTGAACTTAGCCTTGAGCTTTCGAAGTTGCAAAATCAATTGCTAATTGCACAGTAGTAATTTTTTCAGCCTCTTCGTCAGGAATTTCAATTCCAAACTCATCTTCTAAAGCCATTACTAATTCAACAGTATCAAGCGAATCCGCGCCAAGATCATTGACGAATGAAGATTCGTTTTTAATCTCTGCATCTGTGACTCCTAACTGCTCAGCCACAATTTTCTTAACGCGTTGTTCAATATTGTCCATCTGTTCCCTCCAAGGGCGTTGTTAAATTAAAAGTATTTTATCAGTATCGGGAGTTCTTATGCGAGATATAAACCGCCATTCACGTGCAAAGTAGCTCCAGTGATATATCCTGCCTGACTAGAAGCTAAAAAACATACCGCCTGAGCAACATCGAGTGGGGTTCCTAAACGACCCAAAGGAATGTTGATTTTTAAGGCATTTTGCTGATCTTCGGATAATTCACGTGTCATATCCGTGTCAATAAAACCCGGTGCAACACAGTTTACCGTGATATTTCTGCTACCAATTTCCCGAGCTAAAGCGCGACTCATGCCAGCTACCCCAGCTTTGGCTGCGGCGTAATTTGCCTGCCCAGCATTGCCCATATGACCAACAATTGAGGTTACATGCACGATTCTGCCACCCTTAGCCTTCATCATAGGCCTTAAAACAGCCCGCGATAGCCGAAATACGGCACTTAAGTTGGTGTCAATTACGCAATCCCAGTCTGAATCCTTCATACGCATCGCTAATTGATCACGCGTGATCCCAGCATTATTCACCAGGACGTTTAAACCACCGTGCTCTTTCACAACCTCTTCAATAATCGCCTCACAAGCCTTGGGATCATTGACGTTCAAAACGAGTCCTCGCCCTGCAACCGCAACCGAAGAACTGGCTGCTAGCGCCTGGGTAATTCCCTGCGCACCTTGCTCGGTAGTGGCTGTACCAATCACGAAGCCACCTTGCTCAGCAAAGTTTTTGGCAATCGCCTGGCCAATACCACGCGAGGCTCCTGTTACTAATATGATCTGGTCTTGAAATAATGTTGTCATCAGTTTCTCTGGCTTATCTGTTGTTTATCGTTGTTTCTTATTGTTTTTCAGGAGTAATTAATGCTCTTGTAATTCACCAAGCACCTGAGTAATTGACTCAGGACTAGAAATACCCAAAATGCGTACCTGACTATCAATCCGCTTAACCATACCAGCCAAAACTTTACCCGGGCCGCATTCAACAATATGCGTCACACCCAGCTCTATCATCAACTGGATAATCTGTACCCAGCGCACCGGTGCATAAGCCTGTCTCGTTAAGGCCTCTTTAATTGCGACTGAGTCCGACAAAATACTCACATCGACATTATTAATCACCTCGATCTGCGGGGTAGATAATTCAATATCACCCAAATACTCCTGCAAACGTATCGCTGCAGGTTGAAGTAACGAAGAATGAAAAGGCGCAGAAACTGCCAAAGGTACTGCCATTTTGGCGCCAGCAGGCTTAGCCATCGCGCAAGCTGTCTCTACCCCGCTCTTGGACCCCGCAATCACAACTTGACTTGGCGCATTGAAGTTTACCGCCTCAACCACCGACCCAGATACACTCGCCGCCTCTTGACAAAGTCGAATCACCGCTGCGTCGTCTAAACCGACAATAGCTGCCATCCCACCAGAACCTACTGGAACCGCCTCCTGCATCGCCTGAGCTCTAAATCGGACCAAAGGCACAGCATCTGCAAATCGCAGCGACTTGGCCACCACGTAAGCTGAATACTCGCCTAAACTATGACCCGCCAAAATCTTGGGAATCGGCCCCCCGGCCGCAATCCAAGCACGATAAATCGCAATCGCTGCCGTAAGCATCACCGGCTGGGTATTCTCTGTTAGCGCAAGTTGCTCGGCTGGCCCCTGATGAATCAGCTGAGCGAGATCTTGCCCAAGCGATTCTGAAGCCTCTTTCAAAGTATCTTGAACCAAGACGTTTTGCGCAAAGGAGTCAAGCATTCCAACCGCTTGGGAACCTTGACCTGGAAAAATAAATGCAATGTGTTTTTTCATCAATGATTTGGTCTATTTTTAAGCTATTTTGGACTAATTAGAGTGCCGTACAAAGTAAGCCAAAACCGATTCAATAAGTCAGTTTTAGTACCGCACACACGCAGCCCCCCAAGTAAATCCCCCACCAACCCCTTCTAAGAGTAAGTTCTGCCCACGCAGAACTTTGCCACTACGGATCCCGTCATCTAATGCCAACGGTATCGAGGCCGCCGAAGTGTTGCCTTGCTGACCTAAAGTGACAAGCACTCGCTCATTGGCAATGCCAAGTTTTTTCGCAGTACCTTCCATAATCCGAATGTTCGCTTGATGCGGTACTAACCAGTCAATTTGATTGGCCACTAAACCAGCTTTTTCTAAAGCCTCTAAGCCAACCTGCTCCAATACCTTGACGGCTAATTTAAATACCGCTTGACCGTCCATCGTCAAAAACCCTGAACCGGCTACGCGGCCGTCGACTACTTGCCCAGGTATACATAAAATATCGCGATATTTACCGTCCGCATGCAAAGCCGAACTGAGGATGCCAGGCGTATTCGACGCCTCTAAAATAACTGCCCCCGCACCATCTCCAAACAAAACACACGTAGCGCGATCTTGAAAATCGAGAATACGGGAAAACACCTCGGCGCCAATCACCAAAACCCGCCCATGGGCTCCGGTCTGTATTAAGGAGTCTGCCAAATGTAAGCCATAAATAAACCCCGAACATACTGCCTGAATATCAAAGGCCGCACATTGGGTTTGAATTCCTAATTTTTGTTGAACAACGCACGCTGTACTCGGAAAACCTCCTAAATAATCGGGCGTAGAAGTGGCTAAGATAATTAAATCAATATCTCCAGCAACTAAACCAGCAGCATCTAAAGCACGCTGGGCAGAAATTACCGCTAAATCACTGGTTTGCTCTGCAGAAGAAGCAAAATGCCTCGCAGAAATACCACTCCGAGAAAAAATCCACTCGTCACTTGTCTCAATACCACTAAGCTTTAATTGCTGAGCTAACTCAAAATTATCAACTCGCCGGATTGGAAGATAACTCCCCGTGCCAATAATCCGAGCAAATTTTCTTTGGGATAGATTCATCTTCGACTATCCTCTTGGGGTGCCCTAGAAAGTCTTGAGGTATTGAGGCGAACTGGCTGATAGAGCCAAAACTTGCGAATATTAATTCGTGGCGACATGATCGACTCTCGAATTAGTTGTACCCTCCAAGACAAAATCTGCCTGTGCAAAAGCTGCCGCGATCTTATCAACCATCTGATTATTGGCAGCTTCATATGCTCTGTTTAGGGCCATAAAAAAACCATACCGATCAGCCGAACCGTGACTCTTAATGACTAGCCCACGCAAACCCAGTAACATCGCACCGTTATAACGCCGGTGGTCAGCGCGCTTTTTAAAACGCAATAAAACAGGTAAGGCTAAAATCGCTAAAAACTTCGTAAATAGTGATCTGCCAAATTCCTCCTTAATCATCTGCGAAATCCAAGTTGCTAAGCCTTCGCTCGTCTTCAGCGCAACATTACCGACAAAACCGTCACAAACAACTACATCGGTGGTGCCTTTAAAAATATCATTGCCTTCAACATTGCCAACAAAATTTAATTGACTCTGCCTGAGTAACTCACCAGCTTGCTTGACAACATCGTTGCCTTTGATAACTTCTTCACCAATATTTAATAAACCAATCGTCGGGCGCTCAATCCCTTGAGTAACGCGCACCATAATATCTGCCATTTGTGCAAACTGCACTAAATGCCAAGGTTCACAATCGGCATTAGCGCCCAGATCTAAAAGAGTTGTACCAGCAGATTTTTGACTTGGCATGCGCGCGGCAATGGCAGGTCGATCGATCCCTTCTAAGGTTTTTAGAACGTAACGCGAAATAGCCATTAATGCTCCAGTATTCCCAGAAGAAACGACTGCATCAGCCACCCGATCCTTGACCTGCTCAATAGCGACTCGCATTGAAGAATCTTTTTTTCGACGCAAAGCGATTTCTATCGAGTCATCCGAGTGCACGATTTCCGTAGCTAATAGAACGCGTATCCGAGAACGCAGTTCACTAGCTGCTGTGCTCAGCGCCGCTTCAATGAGATCTGGTTTTCCTACAAGAATAATCTGACAGTCTTCATACTCTTTGAGTATGTCTAAACAAGCAGGAACCGTGACTGAAATACCAAAATCACCACCCATTGCATCAACAGAGATAGTGACAGTCATTTACTAATCAGTAATACATGAATATTCAGCAACTCACCCCGTCTAAAGCATCCTAAAGACACCTTAGTGGGCATGAATTCTTGCAGAGAATCCATCAAATCATTCAAACTAAATTATTCGTGTGAATAAAAAGTGACGATTAATCGTTCTTAGTCTTTACTACCTTACGCCCACGATAATAGCCATTCGGGCTAATATGATGACGAAGATGCGTCTCGCCACTCGTTGGCTCAACAGCCAATGAAGGACTGACTAAGAAATCGTGGGATCGGTGCATACCACGTTTGGATGGGGATTTTTTATTCTGTTGGACGGCCATATATGTAACTCCTAAACAATTCATTATCTTAACATGATTTACCCCTGTACCCAAGAGGAAATTGCGATTATGAGTCTAATTTGAGCTTCTTTAGCCCTAAAAATGGGTTTTTATGGCCTTTTTGCGACTCTATTGGCGCTATTTTTGACTGATCGTCTACCTCCACCAACGCCCCTGCCGAACTCTTGAATAAGGTACATTCCCCTTGCGAGTGCTTGGGTACCAACGGCAACGCCAATAACACTTCGTCTTCAATAAGCGCCATTAAATCAAATGTGTCACTCTGGAGCAGTGCATCCTCAACGAAATTATCTATCGGAAAATCCTCAACCTCCTGATGACTCTCTAATAGGACAAATTGTGCAGAAATATCAATTTTTTGCAAAAACCCTTCCAAACAACGCTGACATTCTAAATGGAGAGCAGTCCTTATTTTTAGGCGTAAACGATAGTCCGTATGTCCGGCAGCCGTATCATCTAACCAGGTGGCAACCTGCCAATCAATACCCGCCTGTTCGGGCGACTTCTTGGTTACCTCTTCCACCGAACCAGGCCAAATCTCACTCAAAATCCGTGGAAAATGCTGCAAAGAAAAAAAGCCCTCACCTTGATAAGTCTGACCTGACTTAAAATCAACCTGTCGCAAAGCCGCCTCGCTGGCATGTAAGATTTGGGTACTACATGGTTTTTGAGACATACAATATACCTCACTTGAAAAATAATGAATCAATCACACCCCCTCATTTTAGCCTCCTCCTCAGTCTACCGAAAAGAGCTCTTAGAACGCCTTCATATTCCCTTTACCACCCTTTCCCCAGATCTGGATGAAACCCCTTTACCCAAAGAGTCCCCCACCGAGTTAGTCAAACGACTTTCTCTAGCCAAAGCCGCTCGGGTTGGAGATCAAAATCCCTCCGCCTGGGTCATCGGCTCTGACCAAGTGGCTGATTTTGCTGGTACTGCTATCGGTAAACCAGGTAATTTTTCCAATGCCCTTGCTCAACTTCAAAGCATGCGCGGCCATACCGTGATCTTTCGTACCGGCCTATGCCTGTATCAACAACAAACGAGTGCGGTCTTATATGACTGCGTTCATACTGCAGTTACTTTTAGAGAACTCGACGACCAGTTTCTACAAAACTACCTGCTTACCGAAAAACCCTATGACTGCGCCGGTAGCGCTAAATCCGAAGGTTTAGGTATTAGCCTACTCAGCGCTGTGGAAAGTGTCGACCCAACCGCCCTCATCGGCCTCCCGCTAATTCGCTTAACGAGTTTTTTGCTGTCTGTCGGATTTAAAATCCCTAGTCATTCCCACACACCATTCAACAGAACTTCCTCCAAATGACAACCCTAGGCACACTCTATCTAGTACCCAATACGCTCGGTAGCCAAACGCGCGAAGTACAAATTCCTTGGGTGATTCCCAGCAACGTTGCTGGGCGAGTAGCCGAACTGCAGTTTTGGATTGTAGAAAATGCTAAAACAGCCAGAGCATTCTTAAGCGCTGTTAACCAAATCACCCCCTTAGCATTCCCCCTCCAAGATATCCAAATGCAAGAATGGCGCGGAGCAAAATCCAACATAGCGCCCGAAAGCTTACTCAAAGACCTCTTGCTAGGGCGACATGTCGGCCTATTGTCAGAAGCTGGCCTACCCGCTGTCGCAGATCCCGGCGCAGAAATTGTGGCTCTGGCACACCGCCATCATATCCAAGTCCAGCCACTCGTTGGACCAAGCTCGTTAATGATGGCCCTCATGGCCAGTGGCATGAATGGCCAACGCTTTATGTTTCATGGCTACTTAGCCATCAAAATACCAGATCGTATTGAAGAGCTGCGCCTGCTTGAGCAGCAATCAAAAAAACTCCACATGACCCAATTGTGGATTGAAACGCCTTATCGCAATGCCAGCATGCTCAAGACGATCCTGCAATCACTCAGTCCGAACACCACACTTTGCCTAGCTATTGATCTGTCACTCCCCACAGAAACAATCCTGCGCAAAACAATCCAGCAATGGCAGAAAATGCTCACATCAAGCGAACTCGATCCATTGAACCTCGATAAAAGACCCGCTGTTTTTTTGCTATCCGCCGAACCATAACCTCAAAACTAGTCTAGCAAGCGCAACAAAAGCCGACGCTGTTATGGGCCTTTGATTTTCAAAAAGAGTTTCTATGCCCCCCTTCCCATGAGACATGGGCCGGAAAAAACTACAACTCCTACAGCTCCTAATGCCAACTAAACTGCTGTAAAGCTTTTGATAAAGATGTGCCAAACTCAGCGCCAAAACGCTTGGCTAAGCGCTCAGCATAATTATCCGTCTGACTGTAATCAATAATGTCCGTATTTTTAATGACTTCGCGTGCCACAAAATCGACGCTACCAATTTCGTCAGCTAAGCCAAGCTCAATACTTTTAGTACCAACCCAAACCATCCCAGAAAAAAGATCTGGCTGATTTTTCAAGCGCTCGCCACGACCCTCTTTAACCACTTGAATAAACTGGCCATGTACTTCATCAATCATCTTCTGTAAGGCTTCGCGATGCTTAGGATTTTGTTTCACAAAAGGATCTAACATGCTCTTGTTTTCACCAGCAGTTAACACGCGGCGCTCAACCCCTAATTTGTCTATCACCCCCTGAAAGCCAAAACCCGACATGATGACACCAATCGAGCCCACTAAACTAGCCTTGTCAACATAAATTTTCTCGCCAGCAACCGCTATGTAATAAGCTCCTGATGCGCAAATATCCTCCACCACGACATATAATTTTTTTTGTGGATTTGCTTGTCGTAGACGCATAATCTCATCATAGACTAAGCCAGACTGAACGGGCGAACCACCAGGACTATTAATTTGTAGAATAATTCCCTGACTATCAGGGCTGTCAAAGGCGGCCTGTAAAGAGGCAATCAAATTGGTGGCATTAGCCGGTGTGCCGCTTGAGATCTCGCCATCAATCTTAATCAAAGCCGTATGTTTACCCAGCACACTGGATGACTTACTCTTCAGTGGTCCAAAAAAAGAGTACAGCGCAGCACCAAAAATGAGCAACCAAACAATTCGCCAAAAAGTCCGCCAGCGACGCTCACTCCGTTTATCTTTTAAATTATCAAGCAATAATGTTTCTAAAGCGTTTTTTTCCCAACTCGTGTCATTACTCATTAAATCTCTTTCTTAGTAAAAGAACTATCTAAACTACTAGCTCATCCAATACCAGCCTTAAAGCCTCTACTGAAGCAACACAAGCAATTGGTTGGTAAGCCTTTAACTCCTGCGCAGGATGCGCCCCATAACTTACTGCCAAAGCATCTACTCCGGCACTTTGGGCCATCTTTAGGTCATGCGTCGTATCGCCAATCATTAAGACGCGTTGCGGCGTTAATCGATGCGCTTCTAGCAATTCTAATAGCATTTGCGGATGTGGTTTGGCACGGGCCTCATCTGCTGTTTTGGTGTCATGAAAAAAATGCTCTAACCGATGATTTTGCAAAGAACGATTTAAACCAATCCGGGGCTTACCCGTGGCCACTGCCATTAAATATCCGCGACTTTTCAAGTCATGTAATAAATCCCGGATCCCAGAAAACAAAATTAATTCTTGATCCTTCACCAAGTAATACTTTCTAAAACGCTCTAAAACAATCGGATATTCAGACTCGGCAACGCTTGGCAAGGTTATTTTGAGCGATTCGTATAAGCCAAGACCAATCACATGACTCGCAATTTGATCACTAGGAGGCTCAATACCCAACTCCTCACAGGCTTTTTGTAAACACTCCACAATGGTTGGCGTGGAATTCATGATGGTGCCGTCCCAGTCCCAAACAAGCATGTCGTATCTTAAAGCGACTCTAGTAAGTTCCACCATTACATATGTCCTACCTGATCTGTCATGACAATTCCTGTTTTAAAGTTCGATCAAAGTCAAAACCAACTGGGGTAGGACAAACAATCGTCAATCGCTCCTTGGTCTGCGGATGCGTAATCACTAAGCGATGCGCATGCAGCATCAATCTTTTCGGGCCAATGGCTTTATCCAACAGACGATCGCCATATTTATCATCTCCCAAGATGGGATATCCGTGATGCTGTAAATGTACTCGGATTTGATGGGTTCGACCAGTTTTTAATTGTGCCTCTCCAACAAAACAGCGCCCCTGAAAAGAACTTCCTAGCCATTTAATGGTCGTTAAACTGGCTTGACCAAAATCCTCAACCTTCACGCGCCTCTCCCCATTGGGTAATAAATACTTGTACAAGGGATACTTCAAAGAGACATGTCCCAAGCCACCGTCAAAATCTCCATGGGCAACAAATAAATACCGCTTATCCATCCGCCCCTCGCGAATATCCTCATGCAGAGTCGTTAAACAAAGCCGTTTTTTGGCTAACATCAAAATTCCTGATGTGTCTCGGTCTAAACGGTGCACTAACTCCAAAAACTTCAGTTCAGGCCTTGCCTCGCGCAGCGCCTCAATCAGCCCTAAAGAAATACCCGACCCACCGTGTACGGCTAAACCTGAGGGCTTATCGACAATTAATAAATGATCATCTTCATGCAAGATAGATAGATTTTTATCAATTTTAATAGCATTTAATGTATTTTTATGGGCATTTGGAACAATTTCAGGGGTGGCTATCCGAATTGGTGGGATCCGGATAATATCTCCCGACAAAATGCGACTAGTTACTAAAGCACGCTTTTTATTAATACGAACTTCGCCGGATCGAATAATTCGATAAATATGACTTTTAGGTACCCCCTTAGCCCACTTAAGTAAAAAATTATCTAGCCTTTGCCCCTCTTCTTCTGGAGAAATGGTTACTAATTGAACGGCTAATTCGGTCATAAATTACGTTTTCTAAGTACTTTAATTGCCACTTTTATAATAGTAACCGTTTAAGATTTACTTTTCTTGGCTTCTTTGCCATATAATCAAAGAGTTATTGCAATGTTACAAATGTGCTTTGTTGAAGAATTCGAATTTAAATATTTCCAAAGCCACATTGAACTGCATTAATTATAGCGAGGGAAGGCAAATATTCCCCAAGGTAGCTCCCCCCTTGTTTGAAATGAGGAGCAGAAATTGAAAGCTAGCACGAAGCAAGCAAAGATGTAAAAACAGATACATAAGTGATCGCTCCTTACTTGATTGACACAATTAATCGACAACAGCGCGCACTTTGAGTAGTGGTGTGTAGCGGTGAGTAAAAACATCGGTAAAACATAGGTCTAACTTAATAACCTATTGAGAAATGCCAAAGGTCCAAACCAAAGGCTGTGCAAGCGTAAAGCTCTTGACGTAGCCAAAGGAATATCCCATGGTATAGCCGAGTTCGGATTACTTCTTAGTAATCTTCCTAAAACCATCCCCACCCAATCTGTTTATCTTTCTTGACATGCGCACTTTCGGAATAGGAAATTGTTATGAAAAGAATGTTATTTAATGCAACCCAACAAGAGGAACTGCGGGTTGCGATTGTCGATGGTCAAAAACTAGTTGATATCGATATCGAATCTGCCGGCAGAGAGCAACGCAAAGGGAATATCTATAAAGGCCTCATTACCCGGATTGAACCATCTCTAGAAGCTTGTTTTGTAAACTATGGTGAAGAACGCCATGGCTTTCTACCCTTTAAAGAAATCGCTAGAAGCTACTTTGCCGAAGGTGTGGATGTGCGCAAAGCATCTATTAAAGAAGCCCTCAAAGAAGGCCAAGAAATTATTGTTCAAGTTGAAAAAGAAGAGCGTGGCAATAAAGGCGCTGCACTGACTAGCTTCATCTCTTTAGCAGGTCGATACCTAGTCTTAATGCCAAACAATCCGCGCGGCGGTGGAGTTTCGCGCAGGATTGAAGGTGAGGATCGCCAAGAGTTACGCGAAGCAATGGGCCAACTTGAAATTCCGGATGGTATGAGCATCATCGCTCGAACCGCCGGAATCGGTAGAGACTCCGAAGAGCTCCAGTGGGATCTTAGCTATCTCATGCAACTCTGGACCGCAATTGATGGCGCCGCGAAAACAAATCAAGCACCACTGCTCATTTATCTCGAATCAAGTCTCGTCATTCGAGCAATTCGCGACTACTTCCAACCAGATATCGGCGAAATTTTAATCGATACGGATGATATCTTCGAGCAAGCTCAAGCATTTATGTCCGTGGTCATGCCAGATAATATGTCCCGAGTCAAACGCTACCAAGATGATGTGCCACTCTTTTCACGCTTTCAGATCGAACATCAAATCGAAACCGCTTATTCTAGAACAGTGTCTTTGCCTTCGGGCGGAGCAATCGTTATCGACCATACTGAAGCGCTCGTCTCAGTGGATGTTAACTCTGCTCGGGCTACCCGCGGCTCGGATATCGAAGAAACAGCAACTCGAACTAATCTAGAAGCAGCCGATGAAATCGCCCGCCAAATGCGCCTGCGCGATCTGGGTGGATTAATCGTCATCGATTTTATCGATATGGAATCTCCTAAAAGTCAAAAGGATGTCGAAAACCGTATCAAAGATTCGCTACGCCATGATCGCGCCCGTGTCCAAACTGGAAAAATCTCTAAATTTGGACTGTTAGAACTGTCACGTCAACGACTACGCCCTGCTTTGTCAGAGGGGAGCCATATTACTTGCCCACGCTGCACGGGCACTGGCCATATTCGTGACACAGAATCCTCTGCACTACAAGTGCTGCGGATTATCCAAGAAGAAAGTATGAAAGAAAATACCGCCGCCTTGCACTGCCAAGTCCCGGTAGATGTGGCCGCTTTCTTACTCAATGAAAAACGCTCAGAAGTCATCAAAATTGAAGCGCGCTCAAAAGTCAATGTCCTACTCATCCCCAATAAATATCTGGAAACGCCCCATTACAAGTTAGAACGTCTTCGGCATGATGATCCACGTCTTGATAGCCAAAAAGCAAGCTATGCCATCGCTGAAGAAGTCGCAAAAGAAATGGAACAGGATACGATCGTTAGTAAAAGTGCGACTGATATCAAACCACGACAAGTGGCAGCTGTTAAAGGTATTACTCCAAGCCAGCCAGCCCCACCAAGTTCTCGTGTCGAAAAAACTCTAACTGACGCCAGCCCTGCAAGCTCAGGGGGGATGTTCGCTTGGATTAAAAGTTTATTTGGCAGTTCCAATAAAACCACCCCAACTCCTGAGGTGGTACAAACGCCGGCTCGCCCTAACAGAGGAAATCAGCAACGTCGGGGTCGAAATGATGCACGTCGCCAACCTGGTCACACGAACCAAAACCGATCTGATACAGCAGAAAATACGTCTGAAGCAGGTGGAGATCAACTTGATCAAAATGGCCAAAAGCCACGTCGGGGTAGAGGCCAACGCCAAGATGGTAAAACCTCTGCGAGTACTCCCGCTAATGAGCCAAACCTAGACCAAACTCCTCTAGAAAACACCTCCACCACGCAAGCATCCACCGAGAATGGCCAGAGTAATGAGGAAAAACGCCGGGGACGAAATCGTCGTAATCGTGGCCGCCAACGAGACCGGAACGATCGCCCAGAGAATGATGAAAATCAAGGAGCAAGTACTGCAGAAAACGCTACGCATCCAAATGAAGCGTCTGTTGTGCATAGTGCTTCTCCGAGGACTGATGCGGACAATCCAATTGATTCAACGCGTGCAGATGCCGATAGCTCGCGCGCAGAACCACCACGCAACCAAGCACCTCATCAAGAAACCTCCAATCCAAATGTTGTACCAAATGTACAAAACCCCTTGGAAAATCCCGATAAGGCCAGCTCACCAAAAGCTCCTACCCTTGCAGTGATTGCCAAAGTTTATGCGCCACTACCAATCGTTACTCCAGCGCAATTAAACCGCCAACCTCTAGACGAAGTCCTTTCTTCGGTGGGGTTAATTTGGGTCGATACGATTCCCGAAAAACTCGAAGAAGTCCGTCGACAAATCGCCGCAGAACCGAAACCTGTGCATCTTCCGCGCCAACCCAAACCCGCACAAGCACTCCCAGTTGGCCCAATGGTCCTTGTGGAAACTGGTGGCAATGAACGTTTGATTGCTAACCAACATTAAACCAACTATGTTTGCCAAGATTGAGCCAAACGCGTTATGAAAAAAATAGTACCCATCACGAGTTTGGCTGAACTAACTAGCATCACCCAACAATTATCTATCCCAGAAAAGCTCTTGCAACCAACGGGTATCTTACAGGATACCCGTCAAAGAGGGCTGCATGACCTGCGAATTTCAGTGACAGACCGCTGTAATTTTCGCTGTCCCTATTGCATGCCAAAAGAAATATTTACAAACCAATATAACTACCTTGGCCAAAAAGAACTATTAAGCTTTGAAGAAATTACCCGAGTCGCTCGAATTTTTATTGCGCATGGGGTGCAAAAAATTCGCTTAACAGGCGGTGAACCCCTCTTACGCAAAGGGATTGAAGATTTAGTGGCGATGCTCGCTAAACTACATACACCAGATGGGCGCCCAATTGATCTGACTCTCACCACGAACGGTAGTCTATTACAAAAAAAAGCCCAAGCACTGAAAGACGCTGGACTGAAACGAATTACGATTAGCCTAGATGCAATGAGCGATGATGTATTTCGGCAAATGAATGATGTTGATTTTGCCCAACGCGATGTCTTAGAAAGTATCGAACTAGCAAAAAAAATTGGTTTTAGTTCAGTCAAAGTCAATATGGTTGTTAAAAAAGGGGTGAACGATCAAGAAATATTACCCATGGTCAAATACTTTAAAGGTACCGGTATTACCGTTCGCTTTATTGAATATATGGATGTGGGTAATACCAATGGCTGGCAAATGCAAGAAGTGCTCCCCTCTAGAGCAGTTCTTGACCTGATCCAATCCCAATATCCACTAGTGCCAATTGAACCGGATTATCCTGGTGAAGTGGCGCAGCGCTGGCAACATCAGGATGGCTCGGCAGAAATCGGAGTCATCTCCAGCGTTACCCAAGCATTTTGTAGTTCGTGCACGCGTGCACGTATCTCCATGGAGGGGAAGCTTTTTTTATGCCTGTTCGCCAATACCGGGTATGATCTGCGCGCCCTCTTAAGAAGTCATGTGGATGACCTAGCGATATCCAATGTGGTGGCAGGCATTTGGCAAAAACGCACCGATAATTATTCCGAAATTCGGGGGCAAGTACAAACCGGCCAAGTCAGCCATCATAAGGTTGAAATGTCCTATATCGGTGGCTAAGGTGAACTCCCATCAACCGTTAATCACCGGCCTTGTGCTCTGCGGCGGTAAAGCCGAGCGGATGCAAGGCCAAGATAAAGGCCTATTACCTCTGAAACACCAAACCCTGGCACACTGGGCAATTGAGCGCCTCCTGCCGCAAGTGTCGCAATTAGCAATCAACGCTAATCGGAATCATCCTGCCTACGAAGCAATCAGTCAACACTTCGCACTCCAGACTGGTCGCAAAATACCAGTTTATTCGGATACTTACCCAGGTTTTGTTGGTCCACTCGGAGGCTTTCATACTGGACTAAGCCATTGTCAAACCGAATACTTGCTGGTTATTCCCTGCGATTCGCCACTATTTCCCAGTAACCTTGCGAGCGAACTGCTGCAAAACTTACTTGCGCAACAAACAGATCTAGCTTATGCCATCACAGCACCAATCGATCACCGACCACAAGCCTACCCAGTCTTTTGTTTAATGCGGGCAAACCTCTTGACGAGTTTGTGCGCGTATTTGGATCAGGGTGAACGAAAAATAGATCGCTGGTTTGCAACTCAAAAAAATAGTGCTGTACTTTTTCCAGATGTGCAAGCTTTTGCTAATATTAATACACCCGCAGAATTAGCCCACACAGAATCTCTCTTAGCATGAGCGCAAACTCTTTCCCACCCTTAGTCGATTTCCAAACGCAGTGGATCGCAAGTCAAGGGACTGATCTCTTTAACCCAGAGACCTTGCAATTAGAGGCAGCCCTGGAGTTTATGCAAGCTTACACCGCAAGTCGTCGCCATACTTTAGGAACTGAAACGATCCCCCTAGAAAGCGCTCTAGGTCGAGTTCTTAACAAGGACATGATTGCTTTAATGGATGTCCCACCAGCGGATAACTCAGCCATGGATGGCTTTGCTTTTAATAGCCAAGCTCTCCAACAAGCCAATCCAATTAGCCTCGAAATTATTGGAACTCGCCTAGCTACTAGTGCCGACTCGACGGATGCGAAAAACCAAGAGATAAAATCCACCAACGCAGTTGTTTTTGATCCTAGTCAACACGCCTACCGAATCATGACCGGCGCAGTCATGCCCGCGGGATGTGATACGGTCATTCCCCAAGAGTTCACCGAACAAATCCAACAAACCATAGGCTTTGATCCAAAACGTATCCAAGCGGGTGATAATCGCCGACTACAAGGTGAAGACCTGCGCATCGGAACAGTTTGTATCCCCAAAGGCCGTATCATTGGACCCAGTGATATGGGTCTAATCGCCTCGATGGGTCTCTCAACAATCGAGGTCTATGAAAAATTGACTGTGGCAGTTTTCTCAACAGGGGACGAACTCAAAGCCCTTGGCTCCGAATTAACTCCCGGTGCAATTTTTGATAGTAATCGCTACACCCTCCTGGGAATGTTGCAAAATTTGGGAGTAAATACTATCGATCTTGGAATCATCCCCGATCAACCAGAAGCACTGCGTAATGCATTTGCCTCAGCCGCATCTTTAGCAGATGCAATTATTACCTCCGGTGGCGTCTCTGTTGGGCAAGCTGACTTCACAAAACAAGTCATGCGCGAGCTGGGCGATGTGGCCTTTTGGACCCTAGCCATCAAACCAGGCCGACCCATGGCCTTTGGAAAAATCAAGCAAAACCAACATGAAGCTGTACTTTTTGGCCTACCAGGTAACCCTGTAGCAGTCATGATTACTTTTTACCAGTTCGTCCAAGACACCCTAAACTGGATGGGTGGTGCAAGTAACTTTAAACAACTTATCCACCAAGCCCACTGGGTTGGAAAGTTCAAAAAACGCTCCGGCAGAACAGAGTTTTTAAGGGGCTTTTTACACCAAAATACGGCTGGGTTAAATTGCGTAAAACCAAGTGGTAATCAAGGATCTGGCGTATTAAGTTCGATGAGTCAGGCTAATTGCCTGGTGATCCTACCCCCAGAACTTACCCAAATAGAAGACGGCGACCTCGTCAACATTGTGGCAATTCAAAGATAATTCACATATAATTTTTCTTAAGAATACAATTAAGAAATAATTTCTACCCCCTTTGAATCATTCACAATACCACTTCTAGAAATTACATATGCCCAGTAGTAAAAGAGAAATAATCTATGTTGACCCAATCCATACGGCCAAAACACTAGTCCTTGTCTATATGTGCTTTTCTTTGCCTATCATCGGCTTATTTTTTATTGATGCCTACTTTCGATATGGTGAAATACCCCTGTTTATCGTACTCTACGGGGTATTTCTCAATATTGTTTTTGGCTTCGCGATTTTGTGGCTGGCTTGTAAAGTTTATAACTGGGTCGCTACAAACTTTGGTGGTATTGAACTAGACCTCAAAGAGATCCCTCTTGAAGAACACAAACCTAGCCCCCGCCGTTTCAGGCTTTCCAGATCTCCGGATTAATTAGATTGGGGGGTCTCTTACCCGCCAATCCTGCGAGCAAATTATCAATCGCTAAATTCATCATGCCATGACGCGTCTTGGCCGTTGCGCTACCAATATGTGGTGTTAATACCACATTTGGCACAGTTAAAAATCCCGGGTTGAGCTTTGGCTCCCCCTCATAAACATCTAAACCGGCTGCAAAAATCACTTTTTTCTGTAAGGCCTCAATCAGGGCCGCGTCGTCCACAATTCCCCCTCGGGCAATGTTAATCAGTGTGGCAGTAGGCCGCATCAAAGCCAATTGCTCCCGACCAATGAGATGATGACTTGCAGCGGAATAAGGCATCACTAAAACAACGTGATCGGCCTGTCGCAATAGGGTTTCTAGAGCAACATACTGGGCCTGACATGCCTGCTCCGTAGCAGCGTCTAATTGCGTCCGATTGTGATACAAAATGTTCATCCCAAAACCTAAGCCACGTTTTGCGATTGCCTGACCAATACGCCCCATACCAATAATACCCATTGTGGAATGATGGACATCCACCCCAAGCATCCCTCCCAACTCCCAATTTTGCCAATGCCCAGCTCTTAACCAATGCTCAGTTTCACAAACGCGCCGGGCCGTTGCCATTAAAAGTGCAAAGGCCATATCGGCAGTCGTGTCAGTTAATACATCCGGGGTATTAGTACCAAAAACATGCTTCGCATTGAGTGCTGCCACATCAAAATTATTAAACCCAACAGCGATATTCGAGATGATTTGCAGTTGACTGGCCTGACTTAAGGCCTGAGTACCAACCTGCTCACTACCCGTTACCAAAGCGCCCTGTTTATCGGCTAAACGGTTAGCTAACTCAGCGTTCGATAACGGGTGAATCTGATCGTTGTAATCAATCTCACAATGCTCCTCTAAACGCGCCAAACCCTCAGGGAAAATTCTGCGGGCTACTAATACTTTGGGACGAACTGGACTCGGTGCTTGGGTAAGTGACATGGTTTTTTCCTAGACACAATATAAACAGTAATTGTATGCCATTCTGAATCAAGACAATGCCAAAGACCCTACCCACCATCCCAAAGAAACCATCGCCGCTATCTAAGTGGCGGCCAAACCACAATGACAATTATTCAATGCGGGATTTCTCGGCTAAAATAGATTTTTCAATTATTACAAAACAATTATGACTTACGTCGTTACCGAAGCCTGTATTAAATGTAAATATACAGACTGTGTTGATGTCTGCCCAGTGGACTGTTTTCGAGAAGGTCCTAATTTTCTGACAATTGACCCAGATGAGTGTATTGATTGCGCTGTTTGTGTGCCCGAGTGTCCTGTCAATGCAATTTATGCCGAAGACGATGTGCCAGGCGATCAGCAAGCATTCATCGCCCTCAATACTGAATTATCACGTAACTGGAAATCGATTACAAAATCAAAAGGTTCTTTACCGGATGCGGATGATTGGAAAGATGTTAAAGATAAACTCGAACACTTGATTCGCTAAAAGGGGATTTTGGTACCCAGTAATGCTATAGCTGTTTTATTTTTTACCCGCTTTACACCCTTTACCCGCTTTACCAGTCTTGATGCTTCCTATTTTTCTAGATCATATCGCCTGTTTCGAATATTTTGTTATCTGCAAATTTTGCACTGACGAGTACCTCCGATCAATCACTTGGAGAGATTACTAAGTCAACATTAAGTCAACAAATAGTTCCAGCAACATCCTAAAAACTAGTTATGCCAAACTCTTTTCCGCAGGCCATTGAAACAGAAGCTGTCATTATCGGGGCAGGACCAGTTGGTTTATTTCAAGTATTTGAGCTTGGCCTACTCGAAATACAAGCCCATGTCATCGACTCACTGAAGGTCCCAGGTGGTCAATGTGTCGAACTATACCCAGATAAACCGATTTACGATATTCCAGCGATACCGCGGTGCACAGGTCAAGAATTGACCAATCAACTCCTCCAACAAATACGACCCTTCGCACCCCAATTTCATTTAGGCCAAGTAGTCAATACCCTAAGCCAACAAGAAGATGGGCGCTTTTTACTATCAACCTCGCTGGGTAAAAACTTCCTGACTAAAACAATCTTTATTGCGGCAGGAGTCGGCTCATTCCAGCCACGTACCCTAAAAATTGCTGGCATCGAACGCTTTTATCAGCAACAAATTTTCTTTGAAGATACCAACCCTTCTCGATATATCAATAATCATATCGTCGTCCTTGGTGATGACGACTGCGCTCTTGATTCTTGCCTAAACCTAGTGGATCAGGTCCAAAGCCTAACGCTAATTCACCGTCGCCATGAATTAAAAGCTAAGCCAGATTCTATTGCCAAAATCCGCGCCTTATGCGACAGTTCGTCTATGCGCTTTACGGTCGGACAAGTTACTGGCTTTGAAGAAGCAAATCAACTCTTGAGTGCACTCATCATCACCGGCCAAGACGGCCTATCGCATCGCATCCCACTAGACATTCTCCTAGCTTTTCTTGGCCTATCGCCAAAACTAGGTCCTATCGCAGATTGGGGACTCCAACTTGATCGCAAACAAATCTTGGTCGACACGGAAAAGTTCTCTACCAACACCCCAGGAATTTTTGCAGTAGGTGATATCAATACCTATCCAGGCAAAAAGAAATTAATTCTTTGCGGATTTCATGAGGCAACTCTTGCGGCCTTCGCCGCAAAAGAATACCTTTACCCGGAAAAAAAAGTGCCCTTGCAATACACCACCACATCCCCAAAAATTCATCAACTATTGGGCGTGAATACACCTAGAAACGACTAAAAATATCCTACTACTGCTATTTTCGCCTACAATAACTTGATGGATTCCTATCAACATTTAATGCGTCACGTGCTCGAACACGGTACAAAAAAAACCGATCGAACAGGTACCGGAACACTGTCCGTATTTGGTTATCAAATGCGCTTTAATCTGGCGCAAGGCTTTCCCATGGTAACCACCAAAAAACTGCACCTCAAATCAATTATTTACGAACTGCTCTGGTTTCTTCAAGGCAGTACAAATAATCAATGGCTCAAGGAGCGTGGAGTCTCGATTTGGAATGAATGGGCTAAACCTGATGGAGATTTAGGACCTATTTATGGCTACCAATGGCGCTCTTGGCCAACCCCAAGCGGTCAACATATCGATCAAATCGCTCAGATTATTGAACAAATAAAAACCACCCCCGACTCACGCCGAATAATTGTCTCGGCTTGGAACGTCGCAGATATCCCTACGATGGCCTTAGCCCCATGCCATGCATTTTTTCAATTTTATGTTGCCGACGGTAAATTATCCTGTCAACTCTATCAGCGAAGCGCTGATATATTTCTCGGTGTACCTTTTAATATTGCCAGCTACGCCCTACTCACCCACCTAGTCGCTCAGCAAACGCATTTATCAGTCGGTGATTTTGTCTGGACTGGGGGAGATTGTCACCTCTACTCGAATCATCTAGAACAAGTTCAATTACAACTCTCGCGTAAACCATTGCCTCTCCCCCAACTGTCGATCAAACGTCACCCCCCATCCATTTTTGATTATGAGTATGAGGATATTGAAGTCGTCGGCTATGAATCACATCCTGCCATTAAAGCACCCGTTGCTATTTAAACATGCAATTAACGATTATCGTCGCCCGCTCTAAACAAGGTGTTATCGGTCAAGATAATGCCTTACCATGGCGCTTGCCTGCTGACCTGCAACATTTTAAAAAAATCACGACCGGACACCCCATCATCATGGGACGTAATACATGGGAGTCTCTTGGATGCGCTCTCCCCGGTAGAAGAAATATTGTAATTTCTAGAACAAAAAGCTTTGATCCAACCGATGCGGAATGCTTTGATTCTCTAGAGGGAGCAATCGCAGCTTGTCAAAATGATCCATTAGCGTTCATTATCGGAGGCGCCCAAGTTTACGAACAAGCTCTAGAGCTAGATGTGGTCCAACAAATGATCATTACTGAAGTCGATATCGATGTGGTTGGAGACGCCCATTTCCCCAATTTTAATCAGGCCAATTGGCATGAAACTTCGCGCATTAGCTTTCCTAGTGCGGCTGACCCGAAAGATCCAAGTAGACTTCTACCAGCCTATGCTTTCGTGAACTATAGTCGACAAATATAAGCTTACTACAGCCTAGCGCACATTAAAATTGCAATGACATCAGTATTTCAAACGCTTACCTTCATACTGAATCAATCCACCTTAAACTTGCGTATGCAGATCATTCATCTTCACCCACAAGGCTACTTGCCCAACGCAATCAGTAACTCAACCAGCTCCACAATATCTGTGGAAGGCTCGGTGGCATCGAACGCGTTACTTAGGGCAGCTAAACTACGTGCACGCTGACTGGCGATTCCTAGATTTGCCTTGGTTATAGCAAAACTACCGCTAGCTCACTTGACATAAGAGGGAATGAACTGCTTAAGGCGCGCTAAAACCTCAGCACGATGAAGTGGATGCCGAATATCCTCGTAGTGCAGCAACAGCCATAATTCAAAACAAGGTACAGATGCGATGGCCCTGAAGATTACTGGCTGTTTGGCATCGTTACGTAGCTTACCATCTAGTGAATCTGCAAGCTTGAGAGCATCAAAATATGACTTGTGTTCATCACGGTCAAAAATAGCAAAAACCCTTTCAAAAGCTTTCGCGCGCACGCGCTTATTTGGATCTCCCGCCCCAAAAAGCTGCTTTGCAGAACGCACTACTTGAATAGGCTCAGTACCAAGAGCGCTGGGATGAACTTCAACATTGGCCGTTTGTAATCTGTATGTGTTCCTAATTTCCTTGAAGTAAAGCGGCTCAGTCCTACTCCCCTCAGAAACGATCAAAACGCGATCATAGCTGGCTCGCTGAGTCTTTTTACGCTCCAACTGAGAGCGCTGTCGGATTTTGGGTGGGTTGTCGCGGGCCATCGATATCACCCACTCCAATCGCCAAGAAATGGAAGTGCACCGTAACGCCCCATCAAATATCCGCGTTCAAGCGCCTCATTTTTACGCGGACTGAAGTCTGATAACGGGTACAGCTTTGAAGCCTGGTCTCTGTCTTTCTCTACAAACCAAATTTGATCCCGCCGGAACAAATCCTGATCCAACAATGAGGTGTCATGGCTTGTGAAAATTAACTGAGCCCCCTTTTTATTAAACCTAGAGTTCTGAAAAAGCTCCACGAGTCGGCGCACTAACAATGGATGCAAACTACTACCTAACTCATCAACTACCAAAACCATTCCCTTGTCAAGAATCTCAAGCACCGGCCCTGTGAGGAAAAGTAGATTACGTGTTCCCATGGATTCATCACCCAAACTAAACACGGCCTCACCATGATCGGTGACGTGATGAAATAGCAACTCGTGAACCTCTTGCTCTTCGTTACGGACCTCTGTTTTTTCTGCAGCCATATCAAAATGAACGGCTTGACCAGATACCTTACGGGTCACGACTTCGATGTCAGAAATACTGATATCAGCCGAAGTCAAAAAGTCACAGATTGCTCGCTTGCCTTCCGGCTTACGCAGCATTTCGATCGAGAAATGTTGTCCTAAAGGTGTAATCTCATTGAAGATGGCCAATTGCTTCACAAACCAAGCAAATACCGGCTGTAATTGTTCACTGTTGAGTTGTACTGCCATTGAGAGAAACAGTGCGTTGGGGCGTGTCGCGCCCTCCCAGACGGATTTTGGCCCCTTTAAGCCAGTACCAAAATCGTATAGATCCTTGCCACTTTCCTCATCAAAATAACGCTCAAACCATAATTGAGGCTTAAAAGCCTTGTATACAAGCAGATATTCCCGAGTGATCCGCTGAGCGGTGAGCGCAAAGCCGAACTGGTAGCGAATACCATCTAGAACAAATGAAACATCAAACTCGGTTGGCTGGGCAACCGATGTGGTCTCAAACCGAAAGGACTGTGTATGAAATGCTTGGCCTGGCTGCATCACGGATGCCGACTCAGCTACCACAGCCCGCATGAACTGTAAGGCCTTAATCAGGTTGGATTTGCCGCCAGCATTTGGCCCGAAGATGGCCATGCTACGCAGGAGTGTAGGCGCAGCCTTGATACCCGATGGCATCGTGTTGGACTCTTGTAGCGACTTGTCCTTGTCTGCAACCAGGCTCAAGGTCTGCTCATCTCGTAAGGATCGAAAGTTTTTAACTCTGAATTCAATCAACATAAAACTATTCTTATTAATCTAATAAATAAGTATTTTGCACTATTTATTCAAATAGTGCATTTATTTTCAAATAAAATCGGGTTTTTGCAACAAAGCAAGTGGATCCCACTCGGATATGAGCCACGGCACAGACCAACTCCTAGATGGCACCTACCATCCAACTTGGCTAGGATATCAACAGGGCTAGCGGGAATATATCTTCAATGCAATTCGTCTCAAACTATGCGTGCCTGAGTCAAAGTACTATGCAGTTCAAGGGGCTAGGAATTCAGATTAAGAACCCCCAACCATCATTTCTGAAATCAAAATAGAGCCAGTTTCTTTCGTCCCCCGCAGCAAAGAGTCTGATCCAATCGCGACAATATCTAAAAACATTTGCTTTAAGTTCCCAGCAATCGTAATCTCCTCCACCGGGTGGGTAATGACCCCATTTTCAACCCAATAGCCAAAAGCACCTCTAGAGTAATCTCCAGTTACATAGTTCACTCCTTGCCCCATCAACTCAGTAACTAAGAGGCCAGTCCCCATCTCCTTAAGCAGTGCTGCTAAGTCGTCGGCCGGTCGGGTATTTCGACTAGTTAGGGTTAAATGATGCGACCCGCCTGAATTCCCAGTTGTTTGCATACCTAATTTACGTGCCGTGTAGGTCGATAAAAAATAGCCCTTCACAACCCCTGCCTCTACCACCTGACGGGGACTTGTACGTACCCCTTCATCGTCAAACGGTGTACTACCACTTTGCCGGGGACGATGCGGATTTTCAGCGATATCCAGATGCTTAGGGAAAACCTGCTGACCAATCGAGTCTAGTAAAAAACTCGACTTACGATACAAGGATCCACCAGATACGGCTTGCACAAAACCGCCTAAAATACCAACCGCTAAGGGAGCTTCAAAAATAACCGGACATTTTTGGGTTTTGATGGGCCTTGCACCAAGCCTTGATAAAGCCCTCTGGGCAGCATACCGACCAATCGCTTCAGGCTGAGCCAAGTCCTTAGGTACTCTGGAGGATGAATACCAGTCATCACGCTGCATCGGAGCGCCTAGCTGCTTACCCTGACTGGCAATCGGCGCGCAAGAAATGTAGTGCCGCGAAAAGGCATACCCATTTAAAAATCCACGGGTCGTACCCATCTGAAAATGCGCCTGATTAGCGCTAATACTCGCCCCGTCGCTATTCCGAATACGCGGGTCTACCGCAAAAGCACTGGCTTCTGCCCGCTGAGCAATTTCAATGGCCCCCGCAGCAGAGATTGTCCAAGGATGAAACAAGTCCAGATCCAGCGGATTTTTTTCTAATACATCCTCACTCGCTAAACCCGCACATGGATCTGGTGCCGTATACCGGGCAATATCATAAGCGGCCTGCACCGTGCGCGTTACCGACTCTTCTGAAAAGTCACTCGTACTCGCATTACCTCGACGCTGACCAAGGTAAATACTAACGCCTAGTGATTTATCTACACTTTGCTCAATCGTTTCCACCTCGCCACGACGCACTGTTACAGATAATCCATGCCCCTCAGAGACATCCACAGCCGCGTCTGTGGCGCCTAAAGTAGTAGCCTGTTGCAGCGTGTTTTGAACCATTTCTTGGAATTTTGCTGCAGAATAAGTAAATAATTTTTTTGTCATTCCCTTATCATAGTGATTATTTCTTCAACTGACCAAAATGACCATCAACCAACCTACTACGTCGCCTATAAACCCAGACTTAGACCGCCCCATCCACCTTGGTATTGTGTCTATATCTGATCGCGCTTCTAGTGGCGTCTACCAAGACCTGGGGATTCCCGCCCTTGAAGCGTGGTTAAAAAAAACCATCTTAAGCCCCGTCTGTGTTTTCCACACGCGACTAATCGCCGATGAACAAGCATTGATTTCTCAAACACTCATCGAACTCGTCGACCAAAAACGCTGTGATTTAATCCTCACAACAGGCGGCACTGGCCCTAGTCGAAGAGATGTTACGCCAGAAGCCACTAAAGCGGTAGCTACTCGAGAAATGCCTGGCTTTGGCGAACAAATGCGCCAAATTAGCCTACGCTTTGTTCCAACCGCCATCTTGTCGCGCCAAATTGGCGCTCTGCGAGAAATCGATGGCCATGCTTGTTTAATAATCAACTTACCAGGCCAACCCAAGGCCATTCAAGAGACTTTGGAGGGCTTAAAAGACGAAGCAGGTCAAACCTTGACCCCGGGCATATTCGCAGCAGTACCCTACTGTATCGACTTGATTGGGGGACCTTATATCGAAACGTGTGCAACGACTGTTAAAGCCTTTCGCCCCAAATCGGCTATTCGAACGAAGTAAAAGGGCATCCCTGGGTAAAACGCCAGCTATTAGGCTCGGAAAAAATGTTTCCGGTAGTAACGCAACTCCTCAATCGACTCCAGAATATCGGCGTAAGCAGTATGCGCTTGCTGTTTTGTAAAATTCTTCGCAATTTCTGGCTGCCAACGTTTACATAATTCTTTAATCGTGGATACATCTAGATTGCGATAATGAAAAAAAGCTTCTAATGCAGGCATATACTTTGCCAAAAATCGCCTATCTTGATGAATTGTGTTGCCACACATGGGGGATAAGCCTGACTTGAGATGGCTTGACAAAAAATCTAAAGCTATCTTTTGAGCCTCCTCCTCACTGGTTGTTGAAGCTAACACCTTCGTAATCAATCCAGATTTGGAATGCGTCCCCTGATTCCAAGAGTCCATTTGATCCAGCAAAGATTGCTCCTGATGCACCACAATCACAGGACTTTCAGCAATAATCTCTAAATCACCGTCCGTTATAATCATGGCTATTTCTAGAATACGCTCTTTAAGAGGATCAAGGCCACTCATCTCCATATCCAACCAGATCAGTCGATCTTTTTTCAGTTCTGTGTTCAAATCGTAACTCGCTTCTATAATTAACCAATGATATTTACTTCTATTTTCCTCGCTTTTTTGGTCCTTGGACTTTTTACCCAATTTTACTTAGCGCAGCGCCAAGTGCAATCGGCCCTGAAGCATCGTCATGCCGTGCCAAAGGGCTTTGAACTTCTTGTTTCCTTGGAGAGTCATCAAAAGGCCGCGGACTATACCGTAGCCAAATTACGCTTTGGCTTACTGGAAAATATTGTCTCTAAAGTTTTACTGATCGCCCTCACAGTTTTGGGACTGATTTATTTTATTCACTTGGAACTTTTAGCGTATTTTGCACCCGGCGTATGGCAACAAATTGCCCTACTTCTTGGCTTGAGTATCCTAACAAGTATTCTTGATCTCCCCTTTTCTTGGTACAAACAATTCCGACTCGAGGAGCAGTTTGGTTTTAACCGAATGTCCCAAAAAATATTTTGGATTGATTTTTTCAAAGGAACTCTTCTCAGCCTAGCAATCGGTATTCCACTCTTATGGGTTGTCTTTACCCTAATGGCCAAAGCCGGAACATATTGGTGGTTTTTTGCATGGATCTTTTTGATCGGATTTATCCTCATCGCGACCTGGATCGTCCCAATCTGGATTGCACCGCTATTTAACAAGTTCAAACCCCTTGAAGATGGTAACCTCAAAACCTCGATCCAGGCCTTACTCGATCGTTGTGGCTTTGTTAGCAAAGGCCTCTTTGTCATGGATGGTAGTAAGCGCAGTGCCCATGGCAATGCCTACTTTACCGGTATTGGGAAAAATAAACGGATTGTGTTTTTTGATACCTTAATTGAAAAGTTAAGCTCCCTAGAAATTGAAGCAGTTCTGGCGCACGAATTAGGTCACTTCAAAAAAAATCATATTCGCAAACGAATGATCATGACTTTTCTAATGAGTCTTGCTGGCTTGGCACTTTTAGGCTGGCTTTCTGAACAGATCTGGTTTTATGAAAGTCTGGGCGTAACGCCTGCTATGGATGGCAATAATGCCGGCTTAGCACTCGCACTCTTCTCTCTAGTCATCCCGACCTTTACGTATTTCATTACCCCCATAGGTAGCCTCTTATCGCGCCAACATGAATTCGAGGCCGATGCCTTTGCAGCACAAACAACCCATCCTAAACACCTCATATCCGCCCTCATTAAGCTCTACCAAGACAATGCCGCCACCTTAACACCCGATACCTGGTACTCAGCGTTTTACGACTCTCACCCCCCAGCACCCATTCGGATTGCTCATCTCAATCGGCTCGCGACATAATGGTCTTATGCTAGGACATCTCCTTGGCTAAGACCTGCTTCAAAGCCCTTTTGGTAGCATCATATGGCAGAAACTATTTAGCAAAACCAATCCATCAACTAGATGCGAATCTCCCAGAGTATGTCGAGGTTATCTCTAGGGGAAGAAAAAAAGAAGCTGCCGTCGGTGATGAGCTCCTACTCGAATCAACATCCAATCATCAAGCAGTGATTCAAGCTATACAGCCAAGAAAAAATCTGTTGTTTCGTTCGGATGCATTTCGCTCAAAATCAATCGCTGCGAATGTCGATCAAATATTACTCGTTTTAGCGACCGAACCAGCTTTTTCACCTGACTTACTTGGCCGCGCAGCGATTGTGGCCGCGCACGCAAACATCGAACTGCGGATTCTACTCAATAAAGTCGACCTGCATGATTCTCTAGAAAAAGCCCGAACTCTGCTTGCGCCCTATCGAACATTACAAATTCCCATTCATGAAATATCCGCAAAATATGATATCCATGGAGCTCAAAGTCTAGCGAGTCTGCAGCCCCTATTAGCTGGCAAAGTGTCGGTTCTAGTTGGTCAGTCTGGAATGGGTAAATCAACCCTCCTCAATTATTGGGTCCCAAATGCTAGCGCTCAAACACGTGAGCATTCCACCAAGCTTGACACTGGCAAACACACTACGACAGCCTGCAAGTATTACAGCCTACCGCAAGCTTGGGGGGAGTTAAATAACCAATGTGGCGCCCTGATCGATTCACCTGGTTTTCAAGAGTTTGGCTTAGCGCATCTCTCAGAAAGCGAATTACAACATGCCTTTACGGAATTTGCCCCATTTTTAGGCAATTGCAGATTTAATAATTGTAGTCACGCTCATGAGCCAGGCTGCGCAGTCCAAGAGGGTGTAAAGCTTGGTGCTATTTCGCCCCTACGCTTGCAGTTATTTTCGCAACTCGTCCACGAAAGCCGGAATGCGACGCAACAAGTTTTAGAAAGATCCAGTTAGATCGGCCCAATCCATACTGCAATTGTTAGCATTGCTAAAAGAATCATCCATAAAACAACTGCCCGCCAAACTAAAGATGCGCCAGCATCAAGGTGCGCAGCTAAGGGCAGCATACCAAATTCATGAACCGGCTGCTCACCTTGCTCAGCCATCCGAATAGCTTCTGCACTATCAACCTCTGGAAGTGGCTCACCGAGCTGAACGCCTAAAGCACCGCCACCAGTGCCAATTAAAATAGCCTCCGATTGGGTCACCCATTTTTTTTGATGAAAACGCCAAGCGTACGCAGCCTGCTCAAAATTCCCAACAATCGTAAATCCAGTCGCGGTTAAGCGCGTCGGAAGCCAGTCGATTACTTCACGAAAATTTTTGATCAAAGCAATTAAGGCAGGGCTAGCAGCACCAAAACGCCAGTGCTCTTCAGCCAAAATAGTGAGCCGATAAAGTATGACTCCAGCAGGGCCAATGGGCAATAGAAACCAAAAAAATACCCCAAAAACATGTTTATGAACCGCTAGAATAGCCCGCTCTAAGGTATGACGAACCACCTCCGTCTCCGACATGTTTTCAGTTACCAAACTGGGCCCTGCCCAATTGGCTAATTCTTGTCGAGCCGTATCTAACTGCCGCTCTCTAAGCGCTTCTTGAATCAACGTGAAAGGATGGCTAAATTGTCGAAAACCCATACAAAAATAGACAATCACGATATTCCACCCCAAAGCGAAAAGAGGGTAGTGGTAGATCAGCCATAAATGCACTAAAAAAACGAGGAACACCGGTGGAAATAAAAGGACAAATAAGGAAATCTTTGCCGAAGTCGGCTCACCTGTATCGCAATAATTAGGAATCACGAAGACCCATTGCCTAAAAACGCGACCAATCCAATGATCTCGTCCTACTGGGCGATACTGCTCTGCAAAGAGTGCGAATAGTACAGAAAAAAAGGTCATGTAGTCCTAGGCATTCAAGAAATGATACAAATTACGCAACATCCCAGCAGTTGCTCCCCAAATAAAACGATCTTCATAAGGCATCGCATAAAAACGCCGACGCCCCCTTGGTCCATCCCACTCACGCACCTGATGATTGGCAGGATTCATCAAAAAATCTAAGGGTACTTCAAAAATACTATCGACCTCTTCGGCATCCGCTTTTAATTGCTGCTGTAAAGAAACTAAAGCAACTACCGGCGTGACTTGATATCCAGTCACTGTAAAGTAATCCGGCAAATGCCCTAAAGGCTCTATGCAAGAAGAGGCTAGCCCGATCTCCTCTTCTGCCTCACGCATCGCCGTGGCCAAGGCGTCCTGATCCGCATCCTCCTTGCGACCACCTGGAAAACTAATCTGCCCAGCATGATCCTTTAAATGGGCCGCTCGCTGCGTTAATAAGACACTCAATTGATCCTTATTTTGAATCAGCGGAATTAATACGGCAGCAATTTTTCGTTTGCTTGGGTCTTGATAAGCAACTGATTGAATCGTCTCATCCGTCAGTTCGGGAGTCCATACTTTTTGCTGTGTAAAGCGCATTCTTAATGCCTGCGAATGCAACTGCTCTTTGCACACCGCAGGCGTAGTCATGGCCGCTATCGAAATAGCAGCCAAACGGGGATCAGATTGTGGCAACCGAGCAGTCATTATGTGATTATAAGTAATCTTATAGGCATTTATTATTTCAAGGCTGAGTCCGTAAATAACAAACTAGGCATTGGGAAGAAAAAACGACCCTAAAAACACTAAAGGCAGCTTGCGCTGCCTTTACGAGTCGCATAGCGTATTTAATTACTCTGCAGAAATAGCCGCTTTAGCTGTTTTCGTACGAGAAACTAATTTTTCTTTAATCCGCGCAGACTTGCCTGAACGCTCGCGCAAGTAATACAACTTGGCACGACGAACATCACCCCGACGCTTCACTTCAATACTGGCAATGAGTGGCGAATACGTTTGAAAAGTTCTCTCAACGCCCTCTCCAGAAGATATTTTGCGAACAATAAAACTGGAGTTTAAACCGCGATTACGCTTGGCAATCACTACACCTTCAAAGGCTTGCACCCGCTTACGTGTTCCTTCAACAACGTTTACATTGACCACTAATGTGTCGCCAGGTGCAAACGCGGGGATTACTCTACTACTTGTTAAACGAGCAATTTCTTCTTGCTCTATCTTCTCAATTAAATTCATGATGACTCCTTATGCATCGTTTCGGCGTTGTATTCCCAAGAATGACTAGTTCTAAAACAACCACATCTTCGAACTCATTGACATCCAATTAGTACATCCGAATATTGCTTTTTACAAAACACGATTCGCTAATTCAATATCGGAAGGTCAATATCTTAGGGACCCGAAAGAGGATACGTTAAAAAAATTAAGATCTTGATCAACCTTTATCGACATCATTGACTAACTGTGCCAAAAAAAGTTCATCTTGATTACTTAACAAACCATGACTTCTAGCAGAAATAATTAAATCTGGTCGAAGCCTTTGGGTCGCCTTTAATGCTTCAAAACGACGCCAACTTTCTATTTTCGCATGATGTCCGGATAAAAGCACGCTCGGTACCAAAAAATTTTCATAATTTTCCGGCCGGGTATAGTGCGGATGGTCTAAAACACCCTTCATAAAGCTATCCTGCGTCGCGGAGAGTTCGTCGCCTAAAACACCAGGTAGTAAACGAACAACCGCATCAATCACGGCCATTGCCGCAAATTCCCCCCCAGAAATAACAAAATCACCCAAGCTAAGCTGATAATCGACCTGGCGATCGATAAAGCGCTGGTCAACGGCTTCATACCGGCCACAAACAAGAGTTATTTGCCGTAAATTAGCCAACTCATTGGCTATGCCTTGGTTAAAAACGCGCCCCTGTGGGGAAAGTAATATAACCGGGCCAGGCTCATGAGTATTTGTCTCAGAAGATGTTTGAAGGCTTATCTTGGATGCTTGTAAAGCTGCCTCTAAAGGGCCTGTCATCATCACCATGCCCGGGCCACCACCATAAGCCCGGTCATCTACAGTCCGGCGAAGATCTTGCGTAAAATCGCGCGGGTTCCATAAGTGCAACGACACAACACCCTCTTCAAATGCGCGACCAACTACCCCATGCTCGGTAACACAAGCCATCATTTCAGGAAAAATACTCAGCACATCAAATCGCATCAGATGTTGCCCTTTATTTTGTGGCTAACTTTGGATACCCAAAATCACCAATCGCTTTGCCAATCAACAGTGATTTTTTTGGCCATCGGATCGCTCAAATTAACATCTATGATAAAAGCTTTTACAAATGGAATTAATCGTTGTTTTTTTACATCATTCACAACAGATAAAACCGACTGTGCACCGTTATCCATCATTTCAACAACTTGACCAAATGGTTCACCAGCCTGATTTTCTACTTGCGCACCCAATAAATCAGTCCAATAAAACTCATCTTCGCCAGGTGTTGGAAAATGTTTTCGAGCCATGGCAATGCGCGCAGACTTCATGGCCAATGCCTGATCACGATCGGTTAGTCCTACTAATTCTAAAATGACAGAACCACTATGGAATTTGGATAAATACACTTGATAATCTTTGACAGATAATGCCAACGATCCGGGAGCAGACTTAATCCATATCTCTTTAGCAGCTAACAGCGCAACGGGATCGGTAGCAAATGGTCGCACTTTGAGGGCTCCCCGAATACCGTACGCCTCGATGATCGTTCCCACTTCTATTAATTCTTGATGTAAAGTCGGCAACTCCACGCTCATAAGGAGTAAACACCCACGTTATATGGGTGTTTGTAAAAATAATTAACTGGCTTGATGTTGCTTAATCAAGCGCTTAACAGTCGGAGACAACTCAGCCCCAACGCCAGACCAATATGTCAAGCGATCTGCAGCCACCCGAAAAGCCTGCTCAGTAGAAACTGCGCGAGGATTGTAATAACCTAATCTCTCAACAAAATTGGAGTCGCGACGATTACGCTTGTCAGTAACCACAACACTATAAAAAGGACGCTTTTTTGAACCACCACGGGCAAGTCGAATAACGACCATATTCATTCCTTACAATCAAATTAAAAAAACAACTAGTCATATTCAAATTTGTCTTTATCTTTCAGGCAAAACGATGCAGGGCACCGCCCGAATATCGTAATATGCAATACTCAATATACCAAGATCAACGCATTAAAAACAAAATTTAGAACATATCCCTGAGAACCGATTATTTTAGCCTAAAACCCCCATGACGACAAATAGATATTCTAAAAAACACCCTTTTTTTCGTATTTTTTATCCATTCATCCTCTTATTACCTCTCCTAGGGCTTATTTCATGCTCGAACTTATTACCAGATTGCAATGTTTGCTCTAGCCCCCCATTAGTTGATCTGAACGGTAAGTGGGAACTGGTTCGCTGGAACTTACCAGCCAATCAATCAGGACCAATTCGCCTTCGAAATATCCCCAGCAACCCAGAGGGTCCAAGCATAGCCATGGTGTTTGATCCATCTCAAAAAATCCTCAGCGGATTTTCTGGTTGTAATCAGTTCTCATCCAAACTGACCGAGGATAGCAAAGGGGCAATCGTCATCGGCCATATTGCCCTTACCCGAAAAATGTGCTCAGAAAGCCAACGAATGGAGTTTGAGCGTGATTTGATGAACATATTGACAGATTACCGGTCGTGGAAACAGCAACATCATCAACTACTCCTGATCGCCAGAACTGGCGATGTCCTGCTTTTTGAAAGGCATTCCCCATCTAAATAATTCAACTCGATCTGATTAATGTACGGCGCTAAGCCATTTAGCACGAACCGGTTTGTCACAAGTCCATACTAATTAGGAGTTTAAACAAGCGATTCAATTGAGGATTATCATTTCAAGTTATGGCCATTCACTTTAAATCTAAACTTCTAGCATGCGCTCTCGGTACTTTTTTACCCGGTACAGGCCTCAACTGGCTCTACCTCAAAGGCCCTCAATGTCTATGGCTTTATCTGCACCTCATCACAATCATCCTTGGAATACTCGGTTGGTTTGACTTAACGCATTCTGAAGACAAATCGCTTCTGTCTTGGTTTGCTGTTAGTCTTGGCGAAATCTCCCTATTAACAAGCTGGCTTACCAGCATTGTCCTAGGCTTACGACCAGATCCACGTTTTGATGCTTATTTCAACCCAGCGACCACTCAAAAAAATCAATCTGGCTGGCCTGTGATCCTGTGCGTGATTATCTCGCTGATGGTCGGTGCATTTATTTTAATGGCCGGACTGGCTATTATTTTTGAACAGTACTTCAACGGACAAATTGAAGCTGCTAGAAAGATCTCTCAGTAAGTTTTCTTTCTTGTCAGGAGTGGTTGCATAGCCCGTCAGTCTATGACTGACCTATCTTAGGGCATGAAGAGCATTGAGTTCATGCAGTTCAGATAACTTCGGAAATGTTCAGCTACTGGAGAGCCACCTTCACAAGTTATCTCAAGCTAACGCGTTTACGACAACTCTTGAACTAACTCAGGTACTGCAGTAAATAAATCAGCCACTAAACCATAATCCGCCACAGCAAAAATTGGAGCCTCTGGATCTTTATTGATCGCTACAATAATTTTTGAATCCTTCATCCCGGCTAAATGCTGAATCGCCCCTGAAATGCCAACCGCGAGGTATAAACCTGGTGCGACAATCTTACCTGTCTGGCCAACTTGATAATCATTGGGTACATACCCAGCATCCACCGCAGCGCGAGACGCCCCCATGGCAGCACCCATCTTATCGGCTAAGGGTTCTAATATCGATTTATATTGCTCTGCCGAACCAAGGCCGCGACCACCTGAAACAATCACCTTCGCCGCAGTTAACTCTGGCCTAGAAGACTGCACCGTCTCTTGACCTTGACAAATTGTTAAACCTTGCTCATCAATGTGGCCAAGCAGTTCAATCGGGGCCGCCTGCGAAGATGTGCGGGCAGCTTCAAAATTGGTAGAACGAATCGTTAATACTTGTATGGCATCCAGGGACTGTACCGTCGCAATCGCATTACCTGCATAAATGGGGCGCTCATACGTATCTTTAGCAAGTACTTTTGTAACCTCGGATATTTGCGCCACATCTAATAGGGCCGCAACGCGGGGTAATATATTTTTTCCATAAGCACTTGCATTTGCCAATATATGGGTATACGAACCGGCAATAGCTTGGACTTGCGCCGCTACATTTTCTGCGCCATGACTTTCAAAGTGCGGTGCGTCTATATGCAAAACTTTAGTCACGCCAGCTAATTGTGCCGCCGCCAAAGCCGCGCCCTGAGCCTGATGACCAACGACTAAAATATGAACCTCGGAATGGATTGCTAAGGCCGCTGTCAAGACATTCAAAGTACCTGCCTGTAATGCACTGTGCTGATGCTCAGCTAAAATTAGGATCGCCATTTATATAACCTTTGCTTCATTTTTTAATTTATCAACTAACGCTTTGACATCGGCTACGATCACACCAGCACTTCGCGTTGGTGGTTCTACCACTTTGAGCGTGTGGATACGTGGCGTAACATCAACACCCAAATCCTCTGGCTTCATCATTTTTAATTCTTTTTTCTTGGCCTTCATAATATTTGGCAAGGTAACATAACGTGGCTCATTCAAGCGTAAATCAGTGGTTATAACGGCTGGTATCGATAAACTTAAATTTTCAAGACCTCCATCAATCTCCCTTGTTACCAAAATTCGGTCGCCCTGCAACTCGACTTTGGAAGCAAAAGTAGCCTGCGAACAAGCTAATAAAGCTGACAACATTTGCCCAGTCTGATTGCAATCATCATCAATTGCCTGCTTACCCAAAATGATTAATTCAGGCTTTTCCTGATCCACGATCGCTTTGAGTAACTTGGCAACAGCTAAAGGCTGAATATCGGCCGTCGTTTCAACTAAAATCCCCCGGTCTGCTCCAATTGCCATCGCCGTTCTTAAGGTCTCTTGCGCTTGCGCTAAGCCAATGGATACGGCAACTACCTCAGTCGCGATGCCGGCCTCTTTAAGACGAACCGCCTCTTCTACACCAATTTCGTCAAAAGGATTCATACTCATTTTCACATTCGCAGTCTCAACACCGGACTGATCCGATTTCACGCGTACCTTGACGTTGTAGTCAATCACTCTTTTCACCGCTACCAAAATTTTCATGCAATCTTTCCTGGTACAAATAAGCTATAAACTTCTATTTTAATCTAATTTACAAGCCCCGACTCTCGAGTAAAAATCTGCCCTCTAAGCTTCATGGATTGAGGCCGCTACGTCATTCACTAACGTCATTCACTAACGGCCTTAATTAACGGCCTTCATTAACGCTTGCACATGGGCCAAACTACTACTGGCCAAAGCTCCTAAGTGATAACCGCCCTCCAAGCAACTCACCATCCGTCCTTGAGCATGCTTTTTGGCTACCTGCACTAATTCTTTAGTAATCCACGCATAATCCTCTTCTACTAACTCGAGTTGAGCCAACATGTCCGCTTCGTGCGCATCAAAACCAGCTGAAATAAAGATAAACTCGGGCCGGAAAGCTTCTAATGCCGGTAGCCAAGAATTCCTGACTAAAGTACGAATCATCTCGCCATTACTGTGCGCTGGCACAGGAATATTCACCATATTCTGTCTTTTGGAATTCAGCCCACTATATGGATACAAAGGGGATTGGAAAAAACTACACATCAATACTGCCGGATCATTCTGAAAAGCTACTTCGCTACCATTGCCATGATGCACATCAAAATCAATAAGCGCAACGCGCTCAAGTCCATAGTGGGACAAAGCATATTTGGCAGCAATAGCAATATTATTAAACAGACAAAACCCCATAGACCGATCAGGCTCAGCGTGGTGCCCTGGCGGCCTTACCGCACAAAAAACATTATCGACTCGCCCGGCCATCACGGCATCAACCGCTGCAATCCCAGAACCCGCAGCGCGAAGAGCAGCTTGCCAAGTTGCAGAATTCATCGTCGTGTCGCCATCAATTTGAAAATAACCCGTAGTCGGGGCACTTTCTTCAATAAAGTCAATATGTCGCTCGGTATGTATTAAGGCTAGTTGCTCACGCGTGGCTAATGCAGCTTCTATCTGCGTGAGTTCTAAAGACTGCAGCACTGCCCGAACTGCATCTAGCCGAGCTGGTGATTCGGGATGGCCCCGGCCCATCTCATGGAGCAAACAATCCGAGTGCAAAATAAAACCGGTCGCCATATAGATGTCCTTTCAAAAAAATAGTTAATAATCCTATTATTGCTTAAACTAACAAATCATCATGAAATACACTCGTAATTTGTGCATGCTCACAATCGCTATTTGCTTTTGCTCTGAGCTACTGTCTCAAACTATTGTTGATCCACTAAGTAATTCTCTGAGTCACTCCCGAAGCATCACCCCCAATAACCCCCCAACGATTCAAGAATCCTTGGATGTTTTCTTAATCGAACTGTCAATCCAACAAAATCTCTCACTAAACCTCCTGCGCGAATCCTTTGAAGATTTCAAACCTCAAACCACTGCGAAACAATATGTAGCACCAGTAGGTGCTAGAGCTAAAAAAAATTGGCGAACTTATCAAGCGAATGTCCTCGATCCAAACCGACTCGCTGCTGGTAAAAAATTTTGGACCGAACATGAAATTTTTTTAAAACAGCTAGAGAGGGAACGTGGCATCCCACCAGAAATTATCCTCAGTATTCTAGGTATAGAAACAATTTATGGCAAAAATATGGGTAATTTTGTCGTCAAAGATGTCCTCACTACACTCGCTTTTGATTACCCCCCAAGCCCCAATCAAGTTGCCAGAAAAGCTTTATTTAAATCCCAACTCGGCGATCTAATTATTTATTGCTCTAAAAAACCAAACTATGTCGCAAGTCATGCACTAGATCATCAACATACTCCAATACCCGTAATTTTTAAAAAATGTCTCAACCAATCAAGTTCATTTGCTGGTGCAATCGGTATGCCGCAATTTATGCCAACCAGTATTTTGCAGTATGCCTTGGATGGTAATGGCGATAACTTGATTGACTTGCGCAACCAAGCTCAAGATGCAATGGCTAGTATTGCAAACTTCTTAATAATGCATGGTTGGCAAGTAGGCCAACCAGCTACTTTACAAATTACCCAAGGAGCACAATCACTCGATATCACGAAACAATTGGCAGATGGTGATCCCAATCCGAAGCTGAGTTTGGATATGCTGAAAAAAGCCGGCATTGTTAGCGACTGGCCAACCATACTCAATGATCAAAGTCCAGCTCTTATCGTCGATCTGCCAAGCACCGATAAGGCCGGTAATGATCACGTTGAATATATTGTTGGTCTTAAAAATTTCGAAGTCATTACGCAATATAACCGTAGCTTCTTTTACGCGATGGCAGTATTAGACTTTGCCAAAGCTATCTCCGCAGTGATTTCACCAACAAACCTTGCTAGAGCACAACCACAACCAATCAAGCCTAAAAAACCCAAGAAATAAAGCCGGGATTAAGCCGGAAAAATACCTGTAGATAAATACCGATCACCGCGATCACAGACGATAAAAACAATCGTTGCATTTTCAATCCGCTGCGCAATCCGCAAGGCAACTACTAAAGTGCCCGCTGCACTGACCCCACAAAATATACCCTCTTCTTGTGCCATGCGGCGACACATGTCCTCTGCTTCTATTTGAGAGACATGTTCTAAAGAATCAACCCGTGTTGCATCATAAATTTTAGGTAAATATTCTGGCGCCCATTTTCGAATTCCTGGAATTTGGGAGCCATCCTCTGGCTGCACGCCAATGATCTGAATTCGGGGATTATGCTCCTTCAAAAAAGTGGATACCCCTGTAATCGTTCCCGTGGTCCCCATCGAAGATACAAAATGAGTCACTTGCCCATGGGTATCTCGCCATATCTCTGGTCCTGTTCCTTCGATATGGGCTAAAGGATTGTCGTAATTCGAAAATTGGTCTAGGATTAATCCTTTACCTTCTTTTTGTAATTGCAGGGCATAGTCGCGGGCGTATTCCATACCGCCAGATGCGGGAGTGAGCATTAATTGCGCCCCGTAAGCAGTCATACTTTGACGCCGCTCAATACTTTGATTTTCCGGCATCACTAAAATCATCTTATAGCCCAAAATGGCAGCTGCCATCGCTAAGGCAATACCCGTATTACCACTCGTCGCCTCAATTAAGGTGTCACCTGGCTTGATCTGACCCCGCTCTTGCGCTCTTCGGAACATCGAAATCGCTGGTCGATCCTTGACCGAACCGGCTGGATTATTACCCTCTAACTTGCCTAAAATAATATTATTACGAACAGTGTTCCCCTCACCTGGAATACGCTGTAACCGGATCAAAGGGGTATTACCAATGATGTCAGCAATCGTCGGATAAAAAATATTAGAATTAGTCATCTAGGTTTACTCTTTATAGTGAGGTCTGCACAATATAGTGAGGGTGGCACAAAACTGCGAATTGATTTATTCATACTTAGTATCTAAACATCATAACTAAAAAAGGCAGAATGCTGAGGTCTATTTTATACACCTACTCACATCCTGCCTAAAGTGCCTACCAATTTATTTTAAAAATTCATATCCCACTACGAAGTCATTAATCCCTAGACCGGGAGCGAACCGACCTCGAAGCAGGAGGAGATTCTGGAAGTTCAAAAGTAATCCCCGAATCAGTTATTTTGACAATTGTCTTCATGCCAATACCTTTTACACGGCTACTTAAGTCCTCTGGACTTTGAAAAGCTCCGCGTTTTTCTCGCTCAGCAATAATAGCCCGAGCTTTTGCAGGACCAACACCCTTGACATTTTGTAAAACCTCCTGCGTCGCTGAATTAATACTCACGGCAAAAACAGGTGACTGAAATAATAAAGCCCCACTGATAGCCAGAGCTAATAAACCTTTCGTTAAACTACTACTTTTCAAACCAATTCTTGAAAACCGCATAAATCCTCCATAATAAAAAATTCATAGCACATGCTATGAACTGTCCATAACGGAAGGAATTAAAGTATGTTGACGGGCGTTGTCTAAATCAGGCTTGGACTGCCAGAAAGTCTGTGTTATCTGATAACCACTGCATGTATTTTCCTACACCTTCTTCTACAGTGTGAAATGGCTGTACATAGCCAACTGCTCTTAAACGCTCTAAACTGGCTTGCGTAAAAGATTGATACTTACCCTTTAAAGCCTCAGGAAAATCGATATACCGAATTGCCCCCTGGGCAACAAGCTGCGCAACGCTTTGATCCCGATAATCCACAGTTCCAATGCCGCCAAGCCCATTAATGACTGAACTTGCTACATCATTAAAAGTTTGTGCGCGACCACTACCCAAGTTAAAAATCCCGCTGAGTTCAGGGCGGTCTAAAAAAAACAGATTCACCTGCACGACGTCATCAATATAAACAAAGTCACGCTTTTGCTCACCCGCTTCATAACCATCATAGCCGCCAAATAATTGCACCACACCTGACTGCTTATATTGATGAAAATGATGAAAGGCAACTGAGGCCATCCGACCTTTATGTGATTCCTTAGGTCCATATACATTAAAATACCGAAAACCAACCACCTGACTGGTAAGTAATTTTTCTGCAAAACGTCGGCGTAATACTTGGTCAAATAAAAACTTCGAATATCCGTAAATATTGAGAGGCTTTTCATAGGCACGGTCTTCACTAAACACTTGGGAACCACCATAAGTTGCAGCGGAAGAGGCATACAGTAATGGAACTTTTTGCGCAGTACAAATATCCAACACATCACAGGTATAACGAAAGTTATTGGCCATCATAAAGCGCCCATCCATCTCCATCGTGTCAGAGCAAGCACCTTCATGCAATACCCCAGCAATCTGCCCTAAAAAACCACCTCGGAACTTTGCTAAAAACTCGTCTTGATCCAAGTAGTCTGTGATCTCTAAATCGACTAAATTACGATACTTGTGGCAATCGCGTAATTGATCCACAACAATGATGTCTTTCTCGCCACGCTCGTTCAAAGCCGCCACGAGATTGGCGCCCACAAAACCAGCAGCACCAGTCACAATATATCTCATAACAATTCTTCCCAAGAAACAGTTGCAGTACCTAGCTTACCAACTACAATACCACCAGCACGGTTAGCAAGTGCCATGGCACGGTGCGCATCCCACCCCGAGGCTAGAGCAACCGCTAGAGTACTAATCACAGTGTCACCAGCTCCTGAGACGTCAAAAACCTCCCTCGCCTGCGCCAAGACATGAGTTACCCCATCTTGCTCAAAAAGGGACATCCCCTCTTCAGATCGAGTTAATAAAATCGCTTCTACAGCTAAAGCAACTCTTAAATCTTCCACCTTACGCGCTAAATCATCTTCGTTTTGCCATCTTCCAATGACTTGCCTGAGCTCACTCCGATTGGGAGTGATGATGTTCGCCCAATGATACTTACTGTAGTCACTGCCCTTCGGGTCTACTAAAACAATCTTACCAGCAAGCCTTGCAAGTTCAATCATCTGACTAATATGCTTTAATGCACCCTTACCATAGTCCGAAAAAATAACCGCTTGTACCCGCGGCAATACCTCTTCAAAACTCGCTAATTTTGCAGCTAACACCTGCTGATCGGGTTCTTGTTCAAAGTCTAAACGGATTAATTGCTGTTGCCTTGCTACTACCCGTAACTTCACAATCGTGGGCACACTGGAGTCAATTTGCAACAGACTATCGATACCGTCTTGATTTAATAAATGTCCTACTTGTCGCCCTGATTCGTCATCCCCAACTAACCCGAGTAAAGCTACTTTTGCGCCTAATGAGGCAGCATTCCTAGCCACGTTTGCAGCACCTCCAAGGCGCTCATCCACACGATTAATCTGAACAATAGGCACCGGCGCTTCAGGCGAAATACGCTGCGTATCACCGAACCAATATCGATCCAACATCACGTCGCCTACAACTAAGATGGTCGTCGCACGAAACAACTCGATATCGCTCTTTTGTAACTGAATGGTATTTCTTGTTTTACTCTGCATGCGGCTACCTAGTTATGACGACCAATCCCGTAATAAGTAAATCCTAGCTCAGCTAATGCGTGCGGCTCAAATAAATTCCGACCGTCAAAAATGATCGGATTTTTTAACTGTTTTTTTAATACGTCAAAGTCTGGACTTCGAAAAGCTTTCCACTCCGTCGCAATAATTAATGCATCAGCACCTACTGTAGCATCCATCGGCTTATCAACCATGGTAATCTTTGATAATAAATGGGCTGATTCTTGAAAATCAAGCTCTAAAGCTTTTAAGGCCTCTGGAGTTGCAACTGGGTCAAATGCGACGACTCGCGCACCCCGGCGGACTAACTCCTGAATAATGACTCGACTTGGCGCCTCTCGCATATCATCCGTATTCGGCTTAAAGGCCAAACCCCATAAAGCAAATTGATGATTACTCAAATCCTCACCAAAGCGCTTCACAATTTTTTTAATTAAGACCTTCTTCTGATCTTGATTAACGGACTCCACCGCCTGCAAGATTTGTAAGTCTAAATGGAACTCCTGGGCAGTCCTGGATAAAGCTTGCACGTCTTTTGGAAAACAAGATCCTCCATAACCAGTCCCGGCATATAAAAACCCATACCCAATCCGAGAGTCCGAACCAATTCCTTGCCGGACCGCTTCTATATCAGCACCAACCATATCGGCTAAATTGGCTAACTCATTCATGAAAGAAATCCGGGTTGCTAACATCGCATTCGCAGCATACTTGGTTAATTCAGCACTTTTCACATCCATATAAAAGGTTCGCTCGTGATGGCGATTAAAAGGAGCATATAACTTTTTCATCATCGTCTTAGCCTTCTGGCCTGCAGCGTCATCAGCCGTACCTAGCACAATCCGGTCTGGGCGCATGAAGTCCTCAACCGCAGCACCTTCTTTCAAAAACTCTGGATTCGATACAACTGAAAACGATAACTCAGCTACCCCACGTCTAGTCAACTCTGCCGAGATCACATCTTTTACCTGCTGCGCGGTACCGACTGGAACTGTCGATTTATCAATCACTACCTTAAAGCCGTTCATATACTTCGCAATATTCTTCGCTGCAGCCAATACATACTGTAAATCCGCAGAGCCATCTTCGTCTGGGGGTGTACCAACTGCAATATATTGCAGTTCACCATGCTCAACACTCGCTTGTACATCGGTCGAAAATTGCAAGCGACCTGCCTCAATATTGCGGGCAATCATCTCTTTTAAACCTGGTTCGTAAATCGGTACTCCACCTTGATTTAAGATGGCTATTTTTTGGGTATCAACATCCAAACAAAAGACCTCATTACCAAGTTCAGCTAAACATGCACCAGTCACTAAACCAACATAACCACTTCCAATAATTGTGACTTTCAAAAATTTCTCCTAACTTTTACAACTAACAAAATATTCCGCACGACCAAGGATTCATTCACGTCGCTTAAAGCCCAGCCAACCCCTCGCTTCTTTTGGGGGAGTATACATCCCAATCATTACAACCTGGACACTGCCAGTAAAACCGCTTAGCCCGAAAACCACAACTACTACAGGTATATCTAGCTAGACTACTCGTACGTTTTTTGAGTAAATCAACCGAGGCCTTTAAGTCTGTTGCCGAGGATTGTGCATCCCGTGTAATAGCTAATTGATATTGCGCTTCAAAGCGCTTGGCAAGCACTGTTAGTGTTGGCGTCTTTAATAAAACTTGGGACATGAGCAGTTCAGCAGCAGCTGCTCCTTGTAGCCTCAAAACGTGTTTATAAACAATATCGAGTAATTCGCCCCAACCATGCTCAGGTAACTGTGCGACTAAGCGTTCAAGTCCAACAGACTCCTGTCCCAACTCTTGGTGAGCCAAAATCCATTGATCAGCCACTAAATGCAAAAACGCTGGGTATTTTTCTTCAATTAACTTCCAAGTAGTAATCGCCTCTTTAGGACGTTGTCCTAAAATATATACTTCACCCCGTAAAATCGTGGCTCGGATATGCTCAGGTACTGCGATGAAAGCATGATCTAAGGCCAGATGACTAGCAACCAAATCTTGCCTTCGCATCGCCTCAAGAGCAATTTCACAATCAAATTGCGCAATCTGATCTTGGTAATCCTTTTTCTCTAGTTGAGCTAATTCAGATGCCGCAATGATCGCTTTACGCCAGTCTTTTTCGATCTGATACATTTCCAACAGAGCCACTTTAGCAGGAATCAAATATCGACCATCACCTACTTGATTTAAGCTAGCTTCGGCACGATCTAACATGCCTGCTCGTAAGAAATCACGCCCTAACTCATACCCAGCGTGGGCACGATCACGCGCGGCAATGTCATCCCGACCGACTAGATGTTGGTGTACCCGAATCGCTCGCTCGGTCTCCCCACGTCGACGAAATAAACTTCCTAAAGCAAAATGGAGTTCTGTGGTTTCAGGGTCTAATTTAGCAACCTCGACTAAAGCATCAATCGCTTTATCTGGTTGCTCATTGAGTAGTAAGTTCAGGCCTCTAAAAGTCGATCTTTGCTTTTTTTGTTGCGCAACATCGTCCTCCATATCCTCGAGGCGCTTTTCCCAACGCGCAGCTAACCAGCCTAGACCAAATACAATAGGTAATACACCTAACCATTGAACCTCAATTTCCATCTTTACTGTGCCTTACGAACAAAGCGGTAAAAGGCCAGACCAGCTAGCAATAAGCCTAATAAAAAAGCGCCTAGCAAAGGAATAATCAGTGGAACTTGCAAGGATTGCCCTACAAACCAGTTGAATTCTACTGGATGAGAATTCAGTAAGGCCATCATGAAAAATAATACAAAAAACCCAACCCGACTAGCAATCAGTAGGAATCGCCAAACTAGATGCAAAATCTGCATCATTCACTTTGGCCATCTTTAACTGGCTTCGCCTTATAGTCAACCCGCTCCCGAAGTTCTTTCCCAGGCTTAAAATGAGGTACCTTTTTTTCTGGAATTAATACCTGTTCCCCAGACTTCGGGTTACGACCAACCCGCGCGGGTCGCTGATGCAACACAAAGCTACCAACCCCTCGAAGCTCAATTCGCTTACCCTTTGACAAAGAACCCGTCATAGTATCAAGCAAAGTTTTAACCGCTAACTCAACATCCTTTGGCAATAGCTGAGGAAACTGCTCAGCTAATAAATCAACTAACTCCGATCTAGTAATAGATGTCTCTACTGACTGAGATGTAGGTGTAGAAGAAGCAGAGTCTGTCATACGTTTAGTCCTGAATAAAAACAACATCACTGCCAAAGGCAGTGATGTATTGGCTGATTACCCTTGATTATCGAATTTTGCTTTTAACAAGGCACCTAAATTCGTTGTACCTGAACTAGCATCATTTTGTAACTTACTCATAGCCTGCTGCTGATCAGCGCTATCTTTGGCTTTAATCGACAAATTAATACTGCGTGATTTACGGTCAACATTAATGATCATCGCAGAAATCGAGTCACCCTCTTTTAATATATTACGCGCATCCTCAACACGATCCGTTGAGATTTCAGATGCCCGAATATACGCCTCGACTTCGTCTGCTAAATGCACAGTCGCACCCTTGGCATCGACAGTTTTAATCGTACCTGTAACCAACGCACCCTTGTCATTCGCGGCTGTGTAGTTATTAAATGGATCGCCAGAGAGCTGCTTAATTCCTAAAGAAATCCGCTCTTTTTCCACATCAATAGCAAGCACAACTGTATCAATCTCATCACCTTTCTTGAACTTCTTCACAGCTTCTTCGCCAGCTTCATTCCAAGAAATATCCGACAAATGTACCAACCCATCAATGCCGCCGTCTAGTCCAATAAAGACACCAAAGTCCGTAATCGACTTAATTGCACCAGATAATTTATCGCCTTTATTATGGGTTCTAGCAAACTCATCCCATGGATTCGTCTTGCACTGCTTCATTCCAAGACTGATGCGACGTTTGTCTTCGTCAATATCTAAAACCATGACTTCAACATCTAAACCTAATTGCACCGCTTTACCAGGAGCAATATTTTTGTTGGTCCAGTCCATCTCAGAAACGTGCACTAAACCTTCAATACCCGACTCGATCTCAACAAACGCACCGTAATCAGTTAAGTTTGTGACTTTTCCAAATAAACGCGTATTGGGTGGATAACGTCTGCCAATACCAACCCAAGGATCATCACCTAATTGCTTGATCCCTAAAGAAACACGGTTTTTGTCTTGGTCGTAACGTAGAATTTTTGCCGTTACTTCTTGTCCAACTGTGAGAACCTCACTCGGGTGTCTCACGCGACGCCAAGCTAAGTCAGTAATGTGTAACAAACCATCAATCCCACCTAAATCAACAAACGCTCCGTAATCAGTAATGTTCTTGATAATCCCTTGAACAACAGTACCTTCTTTGAGGTTTTCCATTAACTTCTGACGCTCTTCTCCTTGACTTGCCTCAACCACTGCTCGTCTAGATAAAACAACGTTATTTCTTTTACGGTCTAATTTAATGACCTTAAAGTCCATCGTCTTACCTTCAAATGGCGATGTGTCTTTAATAGGGCGAGTATCCAATAAGGATCCAGGTAAAAAAGCCCGGATGCCATTCACCATAACAGTCAGACCACCTTTAACCTTACCAGTAACTGCTCCAGTGACGATCTCTCCTTGTTCTAGAGCTTTTTCTAGATTCATCCAAGAAGCAAGACGCTTGGCCTTGTCACGGGATAATATCGTATCACCGTAACCATTTTCTAAGGCGTCAATCGCCACAGAAACAAAATCACCCGGTTGAACGTCTATTTCACCTTGGTCATTATGGAATTCTTCCACGGGAATAAATGCTTCAGACTTTAAGCCTGCATTTACGACTACAAAATTATGGTCAATACGGACCACTTCAGCAGAGATCACCTGCCCAGTTTTCATATTGGATCGGGCTAAAGACTCTTCAAATAGGGCTGCAAAAGATTCGGACATGAATTTCACTTATCTGGTTGGCATTGCCAACGGGTTAGGTTGTAAATCCCTTGTTGTGGCACATTATTGAACCTAAAATAGGCGCGCCAGAATTCAAAAAGGGGCTTTTAATACATCTTTCATACTTGTTACCGCTGTAATACTTGTATTACTACTTGTGTTACTACTTGTGTTGCTACAAACTACTTATTTGCACTGACTTACTGAACTGACTTACTGAACTGACTTACTACGCCAACTTATACCAAGTTAAGATGGTTTGAACCGCCTGCTCTATACCCATCTCACTCGTGTCTAGCAAAAAAGCATCTGCCGTTTTTATTAGTGGAGCTGTTTGGCGCGATGTATCTAAGCCATCACGATCTACTAAATCTTTCGTCAGAATGTCTATATTAGCAGAAATTCCTTTGGATATCAATTGTTTATGTCTTCTTTGTGCACGAATTTCCACACGCGCAGTTAAAAACACCTTTAACTTCGCCTGCGGAAAGATTACCGTAGACATATCCCGGCCATCAGCGACTAATCCCGGAGCCTGCAAAAAACTCCGTTGCAAGGCAAATAAAGCCTGTCTTACTAAAGGTTGCGCACCCACCGCGGACGCTCTCTTACCCATTTCTTCAGTCCGAATCGCCGCACTAACCTCTTGTCCATCCAAGTAAATTAGATCTGCATCAAAATGAATTTTTAATCGGCTCGTCGCCGCACCCAACCGAATGCCATCAGTTAAATCAATATCTTGCCAAAGACTAGCCAAGCCAACCAAGCGATATAAAGCCCCGCTATCTAAGTAATGAAACCCCAAATGCTTAGCAACTAGTTGAGCAACTGACCCCTTGCCTGAAGCAGAAGGGCCATCAATAGCAATGACCGGCAACTTGTGATGATCTAGCAAATCTTGAGTATCGAAAACCACTATTGCTCCAGCGTAGGTGATTGCCCAATTAAGGCTAAGAACTCTGAAAAATAATTTGGGAAAGTCTTACCAACACAATCTGGATCATTAATTAAAACCGGCAATGGCCCAAAAGCCGCTAAGGAAAAACACATTGCCATACGGTGATCGTCATACGTATCTACCCCAGCAACAGGGGATTGCCACTCCGCTGGAGCTTGCACCACTATAAAATCATCTCCCGACTCGACTAGCGCACCAAATTTACGTAACTCAGTTTGCATCGCTAAAATACGATCCGTCTCTTTCACTTTCCAACTGGCAATCCCAGTTAAACGCGTTTTACCACGGGCAAAAAGGCCCAACACAGCTAAAGTCATCGCCGCATCTGGAATAGCCGTGCAATCTAAATCAATGCCCTGTAATTGTCCATCGGGATGATCAATGCCACGGACCTCAATCCAATCATTACCTTGCGTAATATTGGCACCCATCATGGATAAGGCCTTCGCAAAAGCCATATCCCCTTGAATACTATCTCGGCCGACTCCTCGCAAAGTCAATGGACCGCCACCCAGTGCACCTGCAGCTAAAAAATAAGATGCCGAGGAAGCGTCCCCTTCAACCCAATAATCTCCGGGTGAGACATAGGGACTGATCATCCCCGAAGCAAGCGGTGGAATAGTAAAAGTTTGCCAGGCGTCGTTCTTTACTTCTACTCCAAAATGCTGCAATAGATTCAATGTGATGTCTATATACGGTTTGGAAATAAGCTCACCGACTACTGTAATCTGGATCGGCTTGGTCGAACGCGTTAATGGTAATGCCATCAGTAATGCTGTCAAAAACTGACTCGATACATCTCCACGCACCCGCACTGGCTCCTCTACCTGAATTACTCCCCGATGAATTTGAATCGGCGGATAACCCTCCTGACCCAGATAATCAATGCGAGCCCCAATCGCTAATAAACCATCCACCAAATCTTTAATCGGACGCTCATGCATGCGAGCTACACCATGCAAATGGTACTCACCACCCAAAATCGCCAGAGCAGCAGTCAGCGGCCGAATCGCCGTGCCAGCATTACCCATCATTAAATCAGCCTGCGATTGCAGAAAAGTGCCGCCACCACCTGCAACGATCAGAACCTCATTCTGAACATCGAAGCTCTTTGAGAGATGCGTATGTAATTGCACCCCTAAACGTTCGAGTGCCATACGCATTACCTGGGTATCATCAGCATCTAATAAGCCATGTAACCGAGTCGAACCTTGCGCCAGCGCACTTAACAATAAAACCCGATTCGAAATACTTTTAGATCCAGGCAAAACAATTTCCCCACGGGCTACTTTAGTAGGCAATAATTGCATTAACTTGCTCGACATTGCTAAGCCTGCCAGCGATTACGAGAAATGCTAGCAAGCGTAAATAACTGCTCAAGTGTGACGCGATCTTCAGCCACAATGGACTCTTTCAAATGACTAACAATCTGTAAATATGTGTCTAATTCTTGCAAAATAGCGGTTCGGTTTGCTAAAGTGATATCGCACCACATTTCTGGACTAGAGGCAGCAATCCGCGTAAAGTCTCTAAAGCCTGCTCCTGCATGCGTAAATTTTTTATCGGCATCATCTGCATTGGCAACTTGTAACATCAATGCATAAGACAGCAAATGCGGCAAATGAGAAACTGTCGCAAAAATATGATCGTGCTCTAGCGCTGACATCTTAAAAATTAATGACCCTAAACGATGCCAAAACTCTTCTATTACGCTGATAAAGTCAAGCCGATTCTCTGGTATTGGACAAATCATGACTTGTCGATCTACAAATAAATCTTTGCGCGCAGCTAATGCACCGTGCTGTGCACCACCAGCAATTGGATGGCAAGCTACGAATTGATTAACCCGCTCACCAAGTGCGGCTTTAGCTGAGGCAATCACATCAGACTTGGTACTACCAACATCAATCACAACAGTCTGCTCACGAAGGTGTGGCAAAATTTGCTCAAGCATAGCCTGCGTCTGCGCTACCGGCACAGATAAAATAATTAGATCAGATTGTGAACATAAAGTGGCCAGTTCAACAACCTCATCAATCGCACCGATTTGCTTGGCTTGATCTAGATTTTTTTGGGTTCGCCCAAAGCCAATAACCCGCTCGACCAGATCCCCACTTTTCATGGCTAAACCTAATGAGCCGCCAATCAAACCAACACCAATTAAACCAGCAGTGCGAAACATAACAGATTTAGCAGAAGTCAACGAAGTGGTGTTCGACAAAATAAACTTTCGTGGTTTTTTATTGATATTTGATAATTTACATGGCATTACGAATGCGGATAAAGTGGCGCTAAAGATTTTTCAAGAGCACTTAAAAATGCCGCGTTTTCTGCAGGCAATCCAATGGAAACTCGCAACCATTTTGGTAAGCCATAATTAGCCACAGGACGAACAATCACCCCTTGCTTTAATAAGGCTAAATTGACTCGGGCTCCAGCTCCATCATCTGCGCCAACTTGCACCAAGATAAAGTTACCAGAGGATGGTAAATAGTGCAGCCCCATCTGGGTAAATGCTGTGGTTAATTGCTGATACCCCTGCCGATTCAAAGTGGCTCCTTGATCTAAAAATTCCTGATCAAACAGGGCTGCAATGGCAGCAGCCTGCGCTAATGTGTTGACATTAAAGGGTTGCCGAATGCGGTTTAGTAAATCCGTTAACTCTGGCTGTGCCACACTATAGCCAAGCCGTAGACCTGCCAAACCATAGGCTTTAGAAAAGCTTCTAGAAACGAGTAAATGAGGATACTGGCGAACCATCGCAATCGCATCATACTGCTGCTCAGCAGGTAAGTATTCGTTGTAGGCTTCGTCTAAAACGACGACTATATGCTGGGGAACTGCTCCTAAAAAATCAGCAATTTCTTGGCCAGTTAAAAAACTACCCGTTGGATTATTCGGGTTGGCTACAAAAATTAATTTGGTCTTTGACGTAATGGCAGCTAACATGCCAGTTAAATCATGCCCAAGATCTATTGGCTTAGCATTAATCTCAACGGCTTGAGCGCCAACAGCTTGGGTTGCTAAAGGATATACGGCAAAAGCATGCTTCGAAAAAATAACCTCGTCACCACCCTGCGCAACTGCCCGAGTAGTTAACTCTAAAATATCGTTACTACCATTACCCAAAGTTAACCAATCACTTGGCACATGGATTTTTCGACTAATTGCTGCTTTTAATTCAAAGCCATTTGAATCAGGATAGCGACCTAGATCAGCTATCGCATCAGCCATCGCCCGCTTTGCAGACTCTGGAATGCCCAAAGGATTCTCATTGGATGCGAGCTTAATAATCTGGTCCTCAACTAAACCAAACTCCCGAGCAACTTCACTGATTGGTCGACCTCCAACGTATGGTGCTATTGCCTTGACTTGATCTAAGCCAATAGCTGAAGTCTTATTTTGGTTCGTCATAAAACCTCTTCCATGAATTCAAATCTTACTCTTTGGATAAGACCCAACGCATTTATAAAAAGCCGCCATACTCCTTAATTCTTGTAAGGCACTGGCAATATGTACTTCTGACTGGTGACCCTCAATATCAATATAAAAGTGATACTCCCAAGTGCCCCTGCGGGCTGGTCTAGATTCAAGCCGCGTCATCGAAACACCATATTTAGCAAGTGGCGCGAGTAGTTGATATACAGCACCAGGCTCATTAGCCACCGATAAAATCAAGGAGGTCTGGTCATGTCCACTCGGCGCACAAGCGTGCTGGCCAATCACCACGAATCGTGTACGATTGTGCACATCGTCTTGAATTGCAGCATGCACAACTTGTAAGCCATAATGCTTAGCAGCGCCTAAACTAGCAATCGCTGCTAACTCAGGATCGACTGAGGCTAATTTAGCAGCCTGCGCATTACTACTAACTGCCTGCCTTTGCAAATGCGGCGCATGAACGTTTAACCACTCTTGACATTGGGCTAATGCTTGCGCATGAGCAAGAACCTGCTTGACTCGCGATAAATCTGTCGAAACGGATAAGAGCGCATGCTCAATCGGAATAGAAATCTCCCCACTAATAATCAAATTGGTATCTAACAATAAATCTAAGGTTCTAGATATCGCCCCCTCTGAAGAGTTCTCAATCGGCACCACTCCATAAGTAGCCCGCCCCGCCTGCACCGATCGAAAAACATCATCCAAACTATGACAGTCCATCAGTACAATCGAATGACCAAAAAATTGCAACGTGGCATCTTCAGAAAAAGTTCCAGTAGGACCTAAATAAGCGACTGTAAGCTGCTCTTCAATGGCTCTACAGGCAGACATAATTTCTAACCAAATTGCTTGTAAGCCATCATTCTTGAGAGGTCCAGGATTGATTTGAGCAATCTTTTCTAAAATCTGCCGCTCACGTTCTGGCCGAAATACCGCCGATCCAAATTCCTGCTTAACATGACCAACCTCAAGAGCAAGTCCTGCCCGCCGACTTAATAACTCGATTAATTGCCGATCTACTTCATCAATCTTGATTCGTAATGGGGCCAAACGTAGTTCTTCTTGACGCAGTTCCTCTTGAGGCTGCTTTTCCTGATTATCTTTTGTCATGCAGAACGCCTTTCGAATTCTTTCATAAAAGCGACTAGCTGCTCTACGCCCGCAAGCGGCATCGCATTGTAAATACTTGCCCTTAAGCCACCTGCACTTTTATGCCCCTTTAACCCTAATAAACCAGCAGCCTGGGACTCGGCTAAAAAACGCTCTTGTAAAGACTCATCCTGGAGATAAAAAGTGACATTCATCCGCGAGCGATATCGACGATCTACCCGGGCATCATACAAAGAACTTTTATCTAATAAATCATATAAAAGCTGCGATTTTTTTTGATTGATTAATTCTATTGCAGCAACTCCACCTTGCTGTTTAATCCACTCAAAAACTTGACCAGCAAAATAAATATTAAATGTCGGTGGCGTATTAATCATTGAATCAGTCTCAGCCTGCACTTGCCAATCCCAAATGGTCGGAGTCAGCGGCATCGCATGCCCAATTAAATCTTTTCGAACAATCACAATTGTGAGGCCAGCAGGACCGATATTTTTTTGAATCCCACCAAATAGAACCCCATATTTAGAAATATCCATCACCCGTGAAAGCATATGGCTAGAGATATCAGCAACTAAGGGCACATCACCGACATCAGGCGGTTCATCAAATTCAACGCCACCAACAGTCTCATTACTACAAATATGCACGTATGCGGAATCTGCTGATAATTGCCAAGAATTTCTCTGCGGAACAGTTGTATATTGCTGGGCAGAACTCGTTGCCGCTAACCGGGCATTACCATATTTACCGGCTTCCTTAATCGACTTAGCAGACCAGACACCAGTCACAACAAAATCAGCCTGCGGATCTTTTTTAGCTAATCCCATTAAATTCATCGGTATAGCAGCGTTCATCCCCATTGCCCCACCCGGCAATAAAAGAATTTGATAGTTGCTAGGAACTTGCATTAAATCCGTCAGATCTGCTATGGCTTTTTGATAACAGGCCATGAATGCTTTACTGCGGTGACTGACTTCCATGACACCTGCTCCAAGGCCTTGCCAATTCAAAATATCTTGACTAGCTTCTTCTAAGACCTCTTTGGGAAGCATTGCAGGACCAGGTGCAAAGTTATAAACACGATTGTCAAATACCATATTGCGGACCTGGTCAAATTTAAATATTGGTAAGATTAAGTCTCGGTGGGATCGTCACCAACACTCGAGTCTAGATCATCCGAAGATAAAATATCCTCACCATCTACAGCGTCTTCACTCTCAGCAATTCGCTGCAATCCTGATAGGTAAGTACCCTCGTCAACATTAATTAAGGTGACGCCCTGGGTAGAACGTCCCATTTCTCGGATTTCTGAGACGCGTGTTCGAACTAAAATACCACCACTGGTAATTAACATAATCTGGTCTTCATTCGAGACAAGTGCGGCAGCTACTAATTTGCCATTACGATCCGATGTTTGAATCGCAATCATCCCCTTCGTACCTCGACCATGACGCGTATATTCGGCAATTGGCGTGCGCTTTCCATAGCCATTTTGCGTCGCCGTCAATACGCTACTTGGCGAGACCTGACCCGCGTCGCTTGCAATCGTAACACCCTCTAATTCACTCGGGGCAACTAACATAGCGATCACCTCGTGACCCTCGCCAAGATTCATACCCTTCACTCCACGCGCAGTCCGCCCCATCGGACGAACATCGTTCTCATCAAACCGCACGGCTTTTCCAGCGTCTGAAAATAACATCACGTCATGGTGACCATCCGTAATTGCAGCACCAATTAAAATATCACCTTCGTCTAGATCGACCGCAATAATCCCCGATTTACGCGGATTAGAAAAGTCACTCAACCGGGATTTTTTTACGACTCCAAAACGGGTTGCCATAAAGACATACTGGCTGTCTAAATAGCCCTTAATTGGCAATATAGTAGTAATTTTCTCGCCCTCTATTAGGGGGAACATATTAACAATTGGCTTGCCACGTGAAGTCCTACTACCCTGCGGGACCTCCCAAACCTTTAACCAATACAATCTACCGCGATCTGAAAAACACAAAATCGTATCGTGCGTATTGGCAACAAATAAAGTCTCTATCCAATCTTCATCTTTGGTTGTAGTGGCTTGCTTGCCACGACCACCCCGTTTTTGGGCACGGTACTCGGTTAGAGGTTGACTCTTCATATAACCCGTATTGGATAGGGTTACAACCAAGTCCTGAGGAGTAATTAAATCTTCAGTAAATAACTCCGTTGCGTTCATCTCAATCTGCGAGCGACGCCCTGTATCAGAGCCCTCTTGTCCAAACTCGGCTTTAGCGAGTAATAACTCAGATCGAATAACCTCCGTTACCCGATCTGGTCGAGATAATAAATCTAATAAATCAGAAATCTCATCCATGACTTCCCGATACTCCAGCACAATCTTATCTTGCTCAAGACCCGTTAAACGCTGCAGACGCATTTGTAAAATTTCCTGAGCTTGATCCTCAGACAAGCGGTATAAACCATCCGCTTGTAAACCAAGCTCTGCTGGTAAACGTTCCGGCCGATAGGCTTGCCGCCCTCCCTGAGTGCTAATCGATGCGCGCGATAACATTTCTCGCACAACACTCGAGTCCCAGACCTGATTGAGTAGTTCCTTTTTAGCCTCTGGAGGATTTGGCGCTGCCTTAATTAATGCAATAAATTCATCAATATTCGCTAAAGCAACTGCTAAACCTTCTAAAACATGCCCACGATCCCTGGCTTTACGCAACTCAAAAAGCGTTCGACGTGTAACAACTTCTCGCCGATGTCGCAAGAAACATTCAAGCATTTGCTTTAAGTTCAGTAAGCGTGGCTGGTTATCTACCAAAGCCACCATGTTCATACCGAAATTATCTTGTAATTGAGTGTTTTTATAGAGATTATTTAATATGACCTCGGGCACTTCGTTTCGTTTGAGCTCAATCACGACCCGCATACCAGACTTATCAGATTCGTCACGAATATCTGAAATACCCTCAATCTTCTTCTCAGTAACTAACTCAGCGATTCGCTCTAGTAAATTCTTTTTATTCACTTGATACGGAAGCTCGTCCACAATAATCGATTGACGTTGCCCCTTTTCCATGTCCTCAAAGTGGGTCTTGGCACGCATAATGACTCGCCCACGGCCAGTTCGATACCCCTCGCGCACTCCTTGAATGCCGTAAATAGTGGCAGCTGTCGGAAAATCAGGTGCAGGAATCAACTCAATCAGCTCGTCAATCGTGCAATCCGGATTTTCTAAGAGAAATATACAGCCAGCAATTACTTCATCAATATTGTGAGGCGGGATATTCGTTGCCATACCAACCGCAATCCCAGAAGACCCATTAATGAGTAAATTAGGGATTTTGGCAGGTAATATGAGCGGCTCTTTTTCACTACCGTCATAATTGGGGCCAAAATCGACTGTCTCCTTGTCGATATCGTTGAGTAATTCATGGGCAATCTTCGATAAGCGAATCTCGGTATAACGCATAGCCGCCGCATTATCCCCGTCTACGGACCCGAAATTACCTTGTCCGTCAACCAGCATATATCGCAAAGAAAAGTTCTGCGCCATTCGGACTATCGTGTCATAAACCGCAGTATCGCCGTGGGGATGGTACTTTCCAATCACATCCCCAACAATACGGGCTGACTTCTTATAAGCCCTATTCCAGTCATTATTGAGCTCATGCATGGCAAAAAGCACCCGCCGGTGGACCGGCTTTAGACCATCTCTGGCATCTGGCAGGGCTCTGCCAACAATCACACTCATTGCGTAGTCCAAATAGGACCGCCGCATTTCATCTTCTAGTGATACGGGTATTGTTTCTTTAGCGACTTGTTCCATGTAACGATTTTAACATGTGCATTAGCGATAATGTTGGATGAATGAGACAGTTCCTTACAAATCAAGGGACTAATAACAGAAATCGCAAAAAGATGATGCTACAATAAATCAGCATTAATTAAGTGCATTAAAAAAATCACTTAATTCACTGAAGTATTCACAGAAGTACATTTAAGAATCGAGGAAATTAATATGAAACAACAAGCTAAATCTCTTAGTAAATCATTAATTGGAGCTTTGCTGTCTGTGGCTCTTTTAGGCACTATGGGTGTTACACAAGCTCAACAAGCCAAATCAAACGATAACTGGCAATCTGGCGGTACACAATTACGTTCTGGCGCTGACTCTTCCCTGTGCTGGAGGGATGCAAATTGGACCCCAGCAACTGCTGCTGCAGATTGTGATGGCGCTCTAAAGCCACCTGCACCAGCTCCAAGAGCCGCGGCGCCTGCTGCACCTGCTAAAAAAGTAGCACCAGCAGCAGCAAAACCAGCAGTAACCTCTACGAAGGTGACTTTGTTGTCTGATGCACTTTTTGATTTTGATAAGTCAGTTATCAAACCAGAAGGTACAAAAAAGCTAGCCGACCTAACTGCCAAACTCAAAGGTGTAACTGTTGAGGTAATTATCGTCATTGGTTATACAGACTCTGTTGGAACTTTAAAGTACAACAAAGCTCTATCATTAAGACGTGCAGAAGCAGTTAAGGCATTCTTAGTCAAGAATGGTGTTGAGGCAAATCGTGTTTACACTGAAGGTAAGGCTTTTGCTGACCCAGTTGGCGATAACAAAACAGCAGCAGGACGCGCCCTCAATCGTCGTACCGTTGTAGAAGTTGTTGGTACACGCCCAGTAGGTAAGTAAGTTTTTAGTAGTTCGTGCGGTAGAGTGATTAGGAATAAAAAGTATTTTACTTAAGCTGTTTTCGTATTCTTATTTAAAAATCTTTGATTGTCGAACTCTCTACCAGCATTTAAAAAGCCCGTTAACACGGGCTTTTTTATTCGCCTAAAAATCTTGATTTGACGTTTTTACTAACAGCCGTTTTATCAGTCATTTCTTCCAAACTGGAAGTTTTATTGGATAATAGGTTTTCATCCTCAAACACTAATACTGCCCCAATCATGGTTGTTGAAAATAAAGACCAAACCGAAATCGATAAATTTAGTGCCCTAGCAAGTCGCTGGTGGGACCCAACTAGTGAATTTAAACCGCTCCATGAAATTAATCCCATTCGGTTAAAGTGGATTCAATCACACATCGATCTTCGCAACAAACAGGTCCTTGACGTAGGATGTGGCGGGGGAATTTTGTCCGAGTCGATGGCGCAATCCGGGGCAATCACAAGTGGTATTGATCTCTCAAAAAAGGCCCTTAACGTTGCCGACCTGCATAGTCTTGAATCTCAGGTCCAAATCAATTACCAATGTATCAGTGCAGAAGATTTGGCAAACAAGTCTGCCGAAACCTTCGATGTAATTACCTGTATGGAAATGCTCGAACACGTGCCAAACCCACAATCAATTATTACAGCTTGCACAAAACTAGCTAAGCCAGGAGCAATGCTTTTTTTTAGTACATTAAATAGGAATCTTAAATCCTATTTAATGGCAGTGATTGGCGCGGAATATGTGCTTAGAATGCTCCCCAAAGGAACGCATGACTATGCAAAATTCATTAAACCATCTGAGTTAGCCCATTTTTTAAGAGATGCGAGCCTAGAAATCGTGGACCTTACAGGTTTACATTACAACCCCATACTTGGTAGTTACTCACTCGGCTCAAATGTTGATGTGAACTATCTCATTGCCGTTAAAAAACCACTCCTATAATGCGCCTATCGACTAACTTTAGAAGCGTTTTTTTTGATCTCGATGGCACGCTTGCCGATACAGCCCCCGATTTAGCTGCCGCAGCAAATCAGATGCGGATTGATAGGCATTTACATCCGATTGATCCCCAAATATTGAGACCACTAGCATCGGCTGGTGCTCGCGGGCTAATCGAAGCTAGTTTAGGAATTAAACCCGATGATGATTCGTTTGCCGACTTACGAGATGAGTTCCTAAATAACTATCAGGCGGCAATCCATGTTCACACACGACTTTTTGATGATATTGAGAATTTGTTAAATTTACTGGATCAAGCCAATATCCCCTGGGGAATAGTCACTAATAAGCAAGAACGATTTACCAACCCCCTTATGCAAAGCATGGGACTTGATCAAAGAACTCGGGCTATTGTGAGTGGTGATACAACACCCTTTGCAAAACCACACCCCGCCCCGATTTTGCTCGCAGCTAAAATCCTTGAAATTGACCCCAAGCATAGCTTGTATGTTGGGGATGATTTGCGAGACATTGTTGCTGGTAAAGCCGCTGGTATGCAAACAGTCGCTGCAGCTTATGGCTATTGTGGTAACCACGAACCGCCCGATTCATGGGGGGCTGATCACTTAGCCTATCACCCTACTGATCTAATTGATATCATTTTCCCCAAAAACCGACTAGAATAAACTTGTTGCGTATTTTTACTATGGGACCGACTTGGTTTCGACGTGGATTGCGAAGCATGCAGGGCATACCGAGGACCCGTTATCTCGTAAATCAATGGGATTGTAATAACTGCTAACGACGAACGTTACGCACTAGCAGCCTAAGGGCTGTCGCCCTCGAACCAGTTTGCCGATAGACTGGGGTAGAAATACCATTCGAGGTCATTTATATCGGATCGTGTCGTTGAGGGTCGCTATCAACGAAGCTAGAACTAAAGCGAATCGTTTAATCAAAGCATGTTGGTCTGCGCTGGTTGAATTAAATCAAATGACACAACTAAGTATGTAGAACTTCATGTAGAGGATTTGCGGACGCGGGTTCGATTCCCGCCGGTTCCACCAGCCCTAGTACTATAAACACCCAGCATTAACAATAAAACCCTTTAAGAATAACAACTTAAGGGGTTTTTTGTTGTCTATAGTGCTGAGATTAGACCAGATTGTCAACCAGAATAGACCCGAATGCGCGATGGATG
>CAIQHU010000072.1 GCA_903871735.1 uncultured beta proteobacterium
AAAATATCCTCAAGCAAATAATTTGTATTGGTCCTTGATTAGATGCAAGGGGCTCGATTATTTGGCTAAGATTTAATTTATTTCAATTTCTATATAGTAAATATTCTAGGCTAATGCAGGAAACTTCGAGTTGTTACCATTGCCACTCAGATTTAGAAAATCAATCTTCATTGCAGATTTGTCTAGATGACGTCATCTATTTTTTTTGCTGTTCAGGTTGTTTAGCCATTGCAAAAATTATTCATGACCAAGGTCTAGAAAAATATTATGAACGTCAAATACCTGCTGAAGTTAAGCCAGCTCTTGCCGAATCAAATGATTTAATCATAAATTCATTACGGGTATATGATGATCCAATTCTATTAAGAAGATTTACACAAGAAATAAGTGAGGGAATACTTGAAACTGTTCTTACTCTAGAAAAAATTAGATGTGCTGCTTGCGTGTGGCTTTGTGAAAACTATTTAAAAAAAATCAAAGGTGTTCATGATGTACAAATCAATTACGTAACTCTGCGAGCGAATATCCGCTACGATTCAAAATTAGTATCTTTATCAGAGTTACTATTTTCGATTCAGAAAATTGGGTATTATGCAGTACCTTATGAGGCATCCGAAAATATTCAAAAATCTCAGTATCAGAGGAGAATTCTTTTATTTCGTTTGGGAGTAGCGATTCTTGGGATGATGCAAGTGATGATGTATCTTTGGCCAACTTATAGTAGTTCTTCAGATTTAGAACTGGAGAGTATACGTTTTTTACATTGGACTAGTTGGTTGTTAACTTTGCCAGTCATTCTATACTCCGCACAGCCATTTTTTAGTTCTGCTTGGGACAGTCTTAAAGTGTATCAATTGAATCGATCGATTGGGATGGATGTTCCAATTGCACTGGCATTAGGTATTTCTTTTATTTTTGGAACTATTAATTTATTGCTTGGAGAGGGTGAGACATATTTCGATTCAATTACGATGTTTGTAGCTTTTTTATTAGCGGCTCGTTATATTGAATTAATTGCTCGTCAAAGTGCTCAGAGTGGTTCGGAAGCCTTAGTGAATCAGTTACCTGTAGTTTGTGATCGATTTTTAAATTATCCCTTAATCAAAAAAATTGAATCAATTCCAGTACTAAGATGTTCAGCAGGCGACGTATTACATATTGCTCCTGGTCAAATAATTCCAGTTGATGGAATTTTATTAGAATCGCAGACGAGTATTAATGAAGCGCTTCTGACAGGTGAAGCAACGCCTGTATTGAAAAAAATCGGTGATTATTTATACGCTGGAACATACAATATAAATCAAACAATTGCGGTTTTTGTAAAGGAGGTTGGGCAAAATACACGTTTAGCAGGAATTGCTAAACTATTAGATATTGGTTTAGCTAGTAAGCCACCATTGGTTGGGTTATCTGAAAAGTGGGCCGCACGGTTTATACAACTATTATTGATTGCGTCAATAGGATCTTATGTGATTTGGCTTTGGGTTGATTCTCAAAGGGCTCTCATGGTAATGGTCGGTGTACTCATTGCAAGTTGTCCTTGCGCTTTATCGATAGCTATACCAACAGCAATTGCATCTGCCCAAGGAGCATTGGCTAAGGTAGGTTTATTGATAATGAAGGGGCATACTCTTGAAACCCTTAGTCAGATCAATGTAATGATGATGGATAAAACTGGTACGTTGACAATTGGTAAACCAGCCGTTCAAGAAATTAAAATCTATCGGAACGAATTTACGGTTGAAAAAGTATTATCAATCATCGCCGGTATGGGGCAGGGGCAAAAACATCCAATTATTCAAGAGTTAATCAAATACTCCTCTATGAAAAAGGTTACCCCCACTCCATTTGAACAAGTTACGGAAAATATTCATGGATTGGGGTTAACTAATCATGGTTGGATATTGGGAAGCTCGAAATTTCTTGGGATAGAAGCCCCATTTGATAATTCAAGTACAGAAAATCATCTTTATGGATGTGTGTATTTTGGAGATGTTAAGGGAGTAATTGCAAAAATAACACTTCTAGATCAGCCAAGACCAGGAGTCAATAATTTTTTAGATTTTTTGCGTAGTAAGGGGATTCAATTAATTATCATATCTGGCGATAACACTACTACCGTAAAAAGTTGGGCAGATTATTTCGGGATTGAGAATTTTTATGGGGGTTGTAGTCCGGAAGAAAAACTCCAGATACTAAAGCAATTTCAAGGTATGAATAAAACAGTCTGCGCTATTGGCGATGGTGTAAATGACGCTCCACTTTTAGCAATGGCTAATGTTTCAATTGCAATTGGTGAAGGGGCTCCACTAGCCATAGCCAGCTCTGACGCTGTTTTATTGTCAGGCTCATTTATAACTTTATTAAATACCTTTAAATTAGCCTACAAAACAAGGGTTATAGTTCAACAAAATTTAATATGGGCATTTACATACAATCTCATTGCTGTGCCAGTTGCAATGCTAGGATTAATAAATCCATGGATTGCTGGAGCTGGAATGGCAATTTCCTCTTTATTAGTAACTTTGAATTCCTGGCGATTAAGAAAAGTTGTAGTTTAGTTGAATAAATTTTATGACAAGCCTATATTTACTAATCCCAATTTCATTCGTATTTATAGTTGCCTTACTTTTCTTACTCTATTGGTCAATACATGCTGGTCAATTTGATGATTTAACCGGTCCAGCAGAGTCAATATTATTAGATGATGATTTATCGAATAAAAACTAATAAATAGACACATGTTTTTGACCTATGTCAAAGTTGTTTGTGAGCTCTAAAACGATAATTTGCACTGAGCGTTGGATCAAGCAAAATTATCTGATAGGGAGATATATGGCTTTAGCCATGGAAATAATTAAAAAAGATCACTTTAACTATAAGATAGTTACGCAGTTTGCTGTAGCAACAGTTATATGGGGAATTGTTGGTATGTTAGTTGGCGTGGTATTGGCAGCCCAGCTAATTTGGCCCGAAATTACTTTTAATGTTCCATGGTTAAGCTATGGTCGTTTACGTCCATTGCATACGAATGCTGTAATTTTTGCATTTGGTGGGTGTGCATTATTTGCAACATCCTATTACATAGTACAAAGAACTTGTCAGGCACGCTTGTTTTGTCAATCATTAGCAACTTTTACCTTTTGGGGTTGGCAAGTAGTGATTGTAGCGGCAGCAATCACTCTTCCTTTAGGGATTTCAAGTTCTAAAGAATATGCCGAACTAGAATGGCCCATTGATATATTAATTACGATTGTTTGGGTTGCATACGCGATTGTTTTTTTTGGAACGATCATACAGCGAAAGACAAAACATATCTATGTTTCGAATTGGTTTTTTGGAGCTTACATTTTGACAATTGCTATGTTGCACATTGTTAATAATATTGCCATGCCAGCCGGCTTATGGAAGTCTTATTCGGCATATGCAGGTGTCCAAGACGCCATGATTCAATGGTGGTATGGACATAATGCGGTAGGATTTTTCTTAACAACGAGTTTTTTAGGAATGATGTATTACTTTATTCCTAAGCAAGCGGAAAGACCAATTTATTCCTATCGACTATCAATAGTTCATTTCTGGGCTTTAAATTTTACATATATGTGGGCTGGACCGCACCATCTGCAATATACCTCCCTACCAGATTGGACTCAATCCCTAGGAATGGTGTTTTCACTTATTTTGTTAGCTCCTTCGTGGGGAGGGATGATTAACGGAATCATGACTTTATCTGGTGCTTGGCACAAATTACGGACAGATCCTATTTTGAAATTTTTAGTAGTTGCATTATCTTTTTATGGGATGTCGACCTTTGAGGGATCGATGATGTCTATAAAAACAGTAAATAGCTTATCGCACTATACGGACTGGACTATTGGTCATGTTCATTCTGGTGCATTAGGTTGGGTAGCGATGATAACAATCGGATCACTATATTATTTATTTCCACGGTTGGTAGGAAAAAAAGATATGTATAGTATTCGGTGGATAGAAATTCATTTTTGGATTGCAACCATAGGAGTTGTTTTATATATTTCTGCAATGTGGATTGCTGGAGTCATGCAGGGATTAATGTGGCGGGCATTTGAAGTTGATGGAACATTAACTTATAGCTTCGTTGAGTCCGTAAAGGCGACATATCCCTTTTACGTAATTAGATTATTGGGTGGTTTTTGCTATCTAGGTGGTATGTTGCTCATGGCTTATAACGTTTTTAAAACACTTTATGGTCAGCAGGTTATTGAGCCAGCCATTCCAAACTTTCAATCTATTTAAGGGTTGTTATGTCAAATAAACATCCATTTTTTTCACACGCCACTTTGGAACGTAATATTGGCTTATTGATATTAATGACGATTGCGGTAGTGAGTATTGCTGGTTTTGTACAAATTATTCCACTTTTTTTTCAGCATTCAACAACAAACCCTAGTCCTGGAATTACCCCATACTCTGCCTTAAGATTAGCCGGTAGAGATATTTATCAAAGAGAAGGTTGTGTTGGGTGCCACTCTCAACAAATACGTACTTTACGATCTGAAACAGAACGTTATGGTCCATATTCAATTGCTGGTGAGTCTGTTTTTGACCATCCATTTTTATGGGGTAGCAAACGAACTGGACCAGATTTGGCAAGAGTAGGCGGACGTTACTCAGATGATTGGCATCGTTTACATATCAGAAATCCAAGGGATTTAGTACCGGAGTCAAATATGCCAGGCTATCCATATTTGCAAAATGAAAAGGCTGATAGCTTAAGTATTGTATTTCATTTACGGGCTTTACAACGTTTAGGTGTTCCATATTCCGAAGACGACATCATCAGTTCTCCTAAAGAATTAGAGGGTAAAACGGCAGAAGATGCATTAGTTGCTTACTTACAAGGTTTAGGAACTAACCGAAAAGTGATACAACTAGAAGAGCGTATAAAAACCTCTAATCCTACGATAAACGAAGGGAAATGAAATGATCCAAACAATCGCTGCATATTTATCGGCATTTGCTAGTGGAATTGGATTATCCGTTTTTATAGGAATTGTTTGGTGGGCCTGGTCTGAAAAAAGATATTCTGCTAATGAAGAATCTGCGAATATTCCATTTTTATTATTAGAAGAATACCAAAAAGAAATTTAATATGAGCGATTTTATACAAAGTGGTTGGAGTGTATTTATAGCAGCTTTTACCATCATTGGGATCATGGTCTGTATTTGGCTGCTGTTGTCACAAAGTAAAAAATCTGTGGGAATAGATATAGATAGTAATCAGATCGAAAATAATCAGGTGTGGGATGAAAACTTAACTGAATTAAATAATCCGTTACCAAGATGGTGGATGTGGATGTTTTTAATTTCGTGTTTATTTGGTATTGGATATCTTTTTTTATACCCTGGACTCGGGTCTTATCCTGGAAGATTAAATTATAGTGGCCAGGCAGAGCATCAAGCTTCAGTAGACGAAGCGAGTGTTGCTTTGAAGCCGATTTATGAACGATTTGCTTCGATGACTATAGAGCAAGTTGCAAAGGATACTCAAGCGAAAGAAATCGGACAGCGTTTATTTCTAACTTATTGTGCCCAATGTCATGGATCGGATGCTGGTGGTTCGACTGGATTCCCAAATTTAACTGACCAAGATTTTTTGTATGGAGGGAATATCCAAGCAATAGAAACAACTATTCATAAAGGCCGAATAGCTGTGATGCCATCCTTTGTTGGAATAGGGGATGAAAAAATTATTGATTTAGTCAGTTATTTAAAAAATTATTCGAGTTCGAGTAGAAACCAAGAACAAGATCAAAGAGGTGGATTAGCCTTTCAACAGTTTTGTTCTGCTTGTCATGGAATAGATGCAAAAGGAAATCAAATATTAGGTGCTCCAAATTTAACGGATGATATTTGGTTATATGGAGGAAGTGAAAAAAGTTTGAAGGAATCAATACGAAATGGACGGAATGGCATGATGCCAGCACATGAAAATACTATCAGTCTGGAAAAAATGAAAATTTTAACAGCCTATGTTTGGAGTTTATCAAATCAATCAAAGCCAGAGATCTTAGAAAGAATCCAATCTAATAATCCCAAATGAGTATTGGTAAGCATAAAATTACTGAGGTAGTTGAACAGTCACTTTACGAAGTAAGAAAAAATATATATGCCAGATCAGTTAAGGGACTATTTTCGTCATGGAGAATTATCTTTATTTTTCTGACACAAATTTTATATTACGGATTACCTTGGATAAATTGGAATGGTCGGCAGGCTGTTTTATTTGATTTAATACAACGAAAATTCTATATATTTGGAATTGTGTTGTGGCCTCAAGATGTAATTTATTTATCGGCGCTACTAATCCTATCAGCATTTAGTCTTTTTTTATTTACGACTATCGCAGGAAGGTTGTTTTGTGGTTATGCTTGTCCCCAGACTGTATATTCTCAAATTTTTATGTGGATAGAGCATTGGGTTGAGGGCGATCGATTTGCAAGAATTCGTCTAGATAGTCTAGAGTGGCCATGGGATATTAAAAAATGGCGAATTAAATTATCAAAGCATAGTTTATGGCTAGTTATCTCTTTATTAACGGGATTCACATTTATTGGTTTTTTTACTCCGATTAGAGAACTAGGTAAGCAATTTTTAGAACTTACATTAGGTCCTTGGCAAATATTTTGGTTCTTATTTTATAGTTTTGCCACTTGGGGAAATGCTGGATTTATGCGCGAGCAGGTTTGTAAGTATATGTGCCCTTATGCACGCTTTCAGAGTGTAATGGTCGATCAAGACACATTTGTGGTTACATACGACAAGTTACTTGGTGAGCCGCGAGGAGGAAGGAATAAGGCCAGTGATAAATTACAGTTAGGACTAGGCAATTGCGTCAATTGCAGTATATGTGTACAAGTTTGTCCGACTGGAATCGATATTCGTGATGGCTTGCAATATATGTGCATCGGCTGCGGTGCATGTATTGACGCTTGTAATCAAGTGATGGAAAAGATAAATTATCCTCAAGGATTAATCCGTTATACATCTGAACGAGCAATGTTGAATAGAGAATCGAGTAATTTGATACTAAGAAATTTAACTCGCCCCAGAGTCCTTATATACAGTCTGTTAATCGTAATATGTAGCATTATTTTTATTAAAACCTTAACAACACGCAATCCGTTAAGAGTTGATGTGATGCGAGATCGTGGCTCATTAGGTCGAGTAGTTAAGGGTGGGCAAATTATAGAAAATGTTTATCGTTTACAAATAATGAACGTATCAGAGAAGGCTATGACAGTAAGCCTTCAAGCAGTTGGCTTAGATAATTTAAAAGTATTAGATTCAACAGGTAATGGATTTAATAATCTAGTAATTAAGCCAGTAAGTAATTTATTAATTCCGATTAAGATTACTTTAGAAAATACTAATCAAGCAGCGGATATCTATCCAATTCATATTCGTATTGTAGGAATCTATCCACAAAATTCGAGCATATACGAGGAAACAGTCATTAATGAAAAATCAAGTTTTATTATTCCTGAATTTTAAAAGAAGGGAAATATAGTGAAAAAAATGATTACCATCTTACCTTGGTGGAAACAACTTTGGCCTTGGTTGTTAATCTTAGGGCCATCTTTGGCAATGCTTGGCTGCATAATTACTATTTATCTTGCCCTGACAATGCATGTCGATCAACCCTTAATCCAAGACATAGTCAAAATTGGGTTAAAGATTGAGGAGATCAGAAAATGAACGTCAGAATATTTATATGGATATTTTGGCCCGCATTCATGAGTGCTTTAATTGCTGAGGGAGTATTTTTTAGTTTGATACATCCAGCGGATTTAGTTTTTTTTAATCATGCCAATACGTTGTCAAGTGAAGCTATTTATTCAATTGGATTTATATTTTTTTGGCTATTAGGGGCCCTTTCGAGCGCTTTAACCTTTTATATCAGGGGAGGTTTTGCAAAAGACTGCCTAGACCTTACTCATGATGAACGCATCTCATATAATCGTCTTTGACTGGTATGTACTTTCTCGAATTTTATCTAACCATAGACCTTCAATTGGCATTTGGAATCCAACTATTTGTACGCACGCATCCGATATGGAAGACCCAGTTTCAGTATCCTAAAACGAAAACTAAAGATGGTAGTTATTAGTTCGCTTTGAGGATATAGGGATATTTTTTATTGGATTCAATCTTTAAATCGCAATATGTGTATCTCGTTAAGGATCAAATCCAATAAAAGGCGAAGTGTTGCTAAAAAGTAGGTCGAGCATTTACGATGACTCTCTTTAGTAAAAGTGATTTCGATATTGTAATAG
>CAIQHU010000073.1 GCA_903871735.1 uncultured beta proteobacterium
ACCGATCGCTCAGTATGGCCACCCGGCTTTTCACGTAGCATCATCCGCGCTAAAACTTTAGCTGGATCAATATTGCTTGCCTGATTATCTAATAAGCTATCTGGTTCTGCACTAAGGATCCTAGGAATTAAGCGAGAGCGCATTTGTTCGCCACAAGCATATCGCCCTGTCGAATTAAATGCATACCCAATCAGAGGTTTACCCGAACGAATCACATCAGAAATAACAGCAACAACCGAAGTGGTCATCTCACTAAAATCAAATACGGAATTTCGTAAACTCGACTTCAAGGGGACACTGATTTCCCGAATTTCTACAATCTTCATACCAGTTCCTAGTCAATCATTTATGTTAACGGCCCAGAAGAATATTTCTGAAATCCGGGACGCTTTGCAATCTCTTCATACCACTTGGATAGATTAGGAAAGCTTGGTCGCTCTAATGCTAAATTAAACCAGCGAAAAGCCAATAAGGCTAATGGGATATCGGCTAGGGTAAATTGTGCACCCGAAACATACACTGCCTTACCAAGTTGTTTTTCAAGCATCTCCAAAATCACCACCATCTGCAGCCTAGCTTTTTCTAACTCGTCAACATTCCGTTGCTCAGCGGGAGTTCTTACCCAACCCCAAAAGAGCGGCTTCATTGCTGGCCAAGCCACGGTGTTATACCAATCCAACCACTGATCTACTAAAGCATCTTTTTGGGGGTCTTGAGGTGCTATTGCACCCTGATGGTCGTGCTTTCGAGCTAAGTAGCGCATGATGGCGTGGGACTCCCACAGAATAAAGCCGTTATCATTAATCAACGGGACTAAACCGTTTGGATTGTTTTGCATATACTCTGGGGTCTTATTAACACCAAATTGTAAGCCAGCGTCGATGCGCTCAAATGCTAATTCCAACTCGGCACAAGTCCATAAAACCTTTTGGACGTTGATCGAATTTGTTCGACCCCAAATTACGAGTTTACTCATTTTTCTCCTATCCTGTATATTTGAAATAGATTAAGCTACTATAATAGAACATTCACTCCAGTGAATCTATAAATTCGCAAATAACCCATACCTGATTAAAGTACTAAAGATTTAAGTAGGAAAGGTATTGAAGATCGGGGCAACATTCAGTACTTTAGGCCAGTTGAGTTAGCAAATCAAACTCTTACAACGCAGTCCAAGTCAATGACTCCGATCTACTGCTCACGCATACATTACAAAAGAACCAAAGTCGACGTGTCAACGGCCTTAGCTGTTGCCTCAAAAGCCGCAACTGTGTTTAAAATTTCTTGCGGGGAAATAATGTATGGTTGCTTGTTGACAATCGCATCAGCAAAAGCTTCTAACTGAAATTGTAATGCGTTAATCGTTTCAAATTGGAAAACTTCCTCAGGCTTTCCACTAAGACTGAGCAGTACCGTATTTTGGCCCCGCGCTTCTGCACTACCCTTTGACCCAAAAAGATGGACGCGCCAAAAAACTGGGGAGGGTCTTGGAGATGAAAGTATCCCTGTTGCACCAGACTTAAAATCAAACAGAGCAACCATACTATCCTGTGCACCACCATTTAACTGTCGATAGATTCCTTGCACACTTTTAATAGGCCCTAACAGGTTCACGCAAGCATCGACAATATGAATCCCAGTAGCCGTTAAACTTCCGCCAGGGATGTTTTCAGCGTGATCGCGCCAAGAAGCTTTAAAGTTAGTCAAGTTCTCATTCGTAAAGTTACCCTCGACATGGGTTAAGTCTCCCAACACACCAGAGTTTGCAAGCCTTTTTAATTCTTGCATCGAGGGCCAAAAACGCTTGTCATGCCCAACACCTAATTGCACATTCGCTAAGTCACAAGCTTGCACTGCCTTGAGTGCCTGTGCAGAAGTTAATGCTAAAGGTTTTTCACAAAAGACTGCTTTACCAGCTTTAGCAGCCGCAATGATTTGCTCAACGTGCAGTATATGCGGCGTAGCTAATATGATCGCCGAAATCTGTGGATCGGCTAACACAGCCTGTGCATCCGCAGTTACGTTGAAGTCCGCTTCTTGAGCAAAATCATCATATTTCTCAGGATGCTGAACAACACCATATTTAAATTGAATTTTTGTGCTTTTTCCTTGCACCGAACGAACTAGGTTTTTCCCCCAACGCCCTAATCCAAACATCGCAGCATCAATCATCATTTTCTCACTTTTTTCGTGCAAAACCAGTAATGGCTTCAATTTGATTGATTGCCGCCACATGATCTAATAAACGCTGAGCTGTTTTAGCCATTGCTAAATCGACTAACTTACCATCTACTGTCGTACTAGCTACGCCTCTTGTTAATGCCTCTTCATAAGCAGCAACTACGCGAGAGTAATATTCAATTTGCGCCTGTGTCGGTGTGTAAATCGTGTTCGCATCAGCAATCTGATTGGGATGAATAACCGTTCTTCCCCGAAAACCTAGGCGACGAGATAGTTGCGTGTCACTGCGAAACCCTTCTGGATCACGAACATTCGAAAAGACTCCGTCTAGAGGACATTCAAAACCAGCAGCCCTAGCAGACACCAAAGAAAACTGCCGTACAAACATCATCTCAGGACCTTCACTAGTCCAGGTAGCTCCTAAGGAAACATTCATGTCACCATCTTCACCACCACCGTAAATCATACTTTCGATGCGGGTAGAACTTGTCATAATGGCACGCGAATCTAAAACCCCATTAGCACTTTCCATCATCACAATGATAGGCGTACTGCCAACCTGAATGCCCCGCGCAATCTCCACACTGGCAATCATTCGATCAACCGCCTGCACATCACCAAGGCAGTCTTGCTTGGGCACAATAAAACCTACCAAGCCCTTGGCGCCAACAAACGTTTCAATATCTTCATGAAAAAATCCGGTCGATAAACTGTTAATCCGAATCCAGCTTCTTTGTCCCATCACCTTTGGCATATATTCCAAAGTCATTTGACGCGCGTTATTTTTTTCAGGGTCTGGAACCGTATCCTCCAAATCAAAGATAAATCCGTCAGCAGGTAAATCAGCTAATTTATTCATCATCCGCTCTTGATTGGCAGGTACAAATAATAAGCTACGCCAAATTTTCATCGTCTATCCTTTTGTCTCAATATTTTTTATCAATTTTCTACAGTTATCTCATTGTAGTTTTTGACTACAGTAACTATGCTTTCGGACTTAACATCAACAGTCCTGATTCCTGCCAGGCTTTAATTTGATCCTGGGTATATCCTAGTTCTTGCAAAATCTCGCTAGTATGCTCGCCTAATAATGGTGCGGGTCTACGAATCGCTAATGCCCCTGTCTCTAGGATTACAGGATTGCGAACTGCTTGCATCTTGCCCATCACGGGATGGTCTACTTCAACTGCAACTTTTCTGGCAATAATATGGGGATCTTCAAAGACCTCTTTAATATTATTCATTCTGGAACATGGCACACCTGCTGCGCGTAATAACTCCTCTAGTTCCTGAACCGCTCTTGAGGCAATCACAGGTGATACCACCTCCAATAAACTGGACTCATTTTGCTTACGCAAAACGTAACTTGAAAAACGGCTATCTTCCAACCATGACTCCAAACCCAAAACCTGCATAAAGCGCTTAAATAAAGCATCATTGGGCGTGCCAATAGCGATATATTGTTGATCACTCGTTAAAAACAATTGATACGGAGCATTCAGGCGGTGTTGATGCCCCTGACGCTCAGGGACTTCACCCGTAGCTAGAAAAAATGCCGTCTCCCAAGCAGCAGCCGCAATAGATGCTTCGACTAATGAAACATCAGCAATCTGGCCACCACGGCCTCGTAGTACGCTAATGAGTCCACTCAAAGCCGCATAGGTGGCAAACATCGCGCCAAAAATATCTGCCGTTTGAACCCCAGGTCGCATCGGCATCTCACCAGGCAATCCAGTCACCGATAAAGTTCCAGAAAAAGCCTCCACAATTAAATTCACGCCAGCGCGAGTTCGATCCGGTCCAGACTGTCCAAATCCCGAAGCCGAAACATATACTAAATTGGGGTTAATGGCCTTGAGATCTTGCGCGCCCAAACCTAAAGATTCCAGAACTCCAGGCCGATTATTTTCTAAAAATACATCGGCCTCTTTAGCGAGTTGCCGAACAATTGCAATCGCCTGCGCTTGCTTTAAATCAAGAACCAAACTGCGCTTATTACGGTTTAAGGCAGCAAAACTTGCACTGTAACCTTGCACCATGGGGGGCATGGCTCGCGTTTGATCACCATTTTTGGGGCGCTCTATCTTAATCACATCCGCACCCATATCACCAAGTAACATGCCACAAAAAGGCCCTGCAATAAAGTTACCGATTTCGATAACTTTTATTCCATCCAAAGGTAAAGACATAACACTTCCTAAATAATTAATTCTCTGAAAAATCGATTGTCTGTGCTAGCTTTCTATTTAGCTCAATCTCTGATGTTACTATTCTGGCAAATTCCTCAGGAGTCGAACCAACCACGTCAAAGCCCTGATCTAAAAAAGCTTTTTTCGCATCAGGCTGTTCTAACACCTTCGCAATTTCATTACGCATCCGCACAACGTATTCCTTTGGAACTCCAGCTGGGTACCAATAGCCATAAAAAGGAATATATGTAAAACCTTTCAAACCGGCTTCTTCGGTAGTTGGTAAGTCTGGGAACTCAACCCACCTTTTCTTAGCCGTAATGGCAAAGGCCTTAATCCTGCCAGACTTTAAATGGGGTGCGAGCACAACTCCAGGGCCAATCACCACATCAATTCGACCTGCTAATAATTCCGTAATCGCTTGCCCAACTCCTTTAAATGGAATATGTTGCAACTTAATCCCGGCACTTGTATTAAAAAACTCAGCGGCAAATTGCATGACATTTCCAACACCGCCTGAGCCATAGTTGTATTTTCCGGGATTAGCCTTAGCCTCTAATAAAAATTCTTGCAAGTTCTTTGCTGGAAAATCGCCTCGGACCGCGACAATAAATCCAACACTATTGGCAATTAAGGTGATCGGCTGAAAATCCTTCACCGGATCATATCCTAGCGACTTACTCACCACCGGCAAACTAGCATGACTAGATGATGTATTCAAAATCGTATAGCCATCTGGGCTTGACTTAGCAACTATTTCAGTGCCAATCGCCCCACCAGCACCGGGCTTATTATCTAAAATCATGTTCGGTCCAAAAACAGGTGATAGTTTTTGGGCTAAAAATCTGCCTATAAAGTCCATGGGCCCACCAGCCGCGTAAGGAACTATTACACGAATTGGTTTATTGGGATAATCTTTCGATGCTTGTTGTTGGGCTATAGACTGATTCATCAACAAAGAAAAAACCAAAGAACAAAGTACTAAACACCAACGCATTTGGACCATTACTGCCTCCTCATTTTATATTTTCTAAGTCTGTTTTTTAATACTCTACTCAAGTAGAGTATTCATTGAAAGCTTATTTACTTCGTACCAGCTTTTCTTCAAACCAATTCCACATATCAGCCACAACCAGCGTTAAATAGTCGCGTTGACAATGTTGTGAGCCACCTTCTTCAGCAGTATAAACACGCAATGTCTTATCTTTAGATCCACAAGCGTCAAACTGTTTTTGGGCATCAGCTAAAGGTATTTGCTCATCTTCAGCGCCGTGAACCAATAAAAATGGGCACTTCATTTTTTGCATAACACCATCTAATTTAAAAGGCTCTAAGGCTTTTAATGAGTCCTCTAAAGTATTTGTTCCTAAAATCCAATTAATATGATGCCCAGGAACTGACAAAGAAGTCTTAAACTGCGCCTCGATTCGCCCCTTCCAAGTTTGATAGTAATCCCACTGCGCGCCCCAAGCAATACAGGCCGCGTAGCGCTCGTCCATCGCCGCACATCTCGGCGCGTAATACCCCCCTAAACTAATCGCTACAATACCAATCTTATCGGCGACAACGTCCTTACGCTTTTCTAAATAATCGATGCATGCACTTCCAGCAACCTCATAGTCATACCGTAAATACTTACCTCGAAGCCGAATTGCCTCACCAGTCCCGGGACCATCCATAATTAGTACAGAAATTCCACGTTTAATTAAATCTGGTACGCCACGCATAAACTGAATTTCTTTAGTAACGTCTAAGCCATCAAAATAAACGACGCATGGATTTTTTTCTTGAGTACTATTTTGTGCATGAACAAAATAGCCCGGCAAACTGCCATCAACATAAGGTACTTCAACAATCTCAATCCGATAGTCAGTATGCTTGATAAAAGCATGAAAACAATCAATACCCTTTTGATAAATACTTAAAGCCTTCTCATCCTTAGGAGTTCTAAAGCGCTCAGCCATGTGATAGTAATTAGCAGCCCTTTGATACGCATGCGCCGCTGCAAAACGATGTTTTTTCTGAGCAAACTGATCAGCATAGGCGCGTACACCATCTGCAACTGCCGCACAAGCATCAAACCAAGCCTCGTCATCATCTGGTGCTTTGCCTTTTAATCTTGAGCCAATTTTATGTAACTCGCCAATTTCTGATCCTCCATAGGGTCCAGAACTAAGCATGTTAATAAATGCTGCAGACCAGCGATAATTCCCCGGAAAATACATAAAATAGGGTGGATCTTTTTTCTCAGTCATATTGTCTTCTTATTCTTTGATATTGGCAGCTTTAGCTAACTCAGCATTTTTATTTAACTCGGCTTGTAAAAATTTACGATATCCCTCTGGGGTTAAATTACCAGGCTCATGCCCTTGATTAATAAATAAGTCCTGATTTTCCTTGGTAGCTAATTGTGTCGATAGAATTTCGTATAAGCGATTAATAATAGGTGCAGGAGTGCCCTTCGGTGCTAACAACCCATTCCAGTTATAACTTGAATATCCCGATAAGCCTTGCTCAGCAATCGTTGGCATATCAGGTAATAAAGGTGAACGCTTTTCTGAAGTTGCCCCTAATGAAAATAATTTACCCTGCTTGATTTGCTGTATGCACGGGCCAAACTGAATAAATGCAATCTGTATATGCCCTGCCAATAAATCATTTAAATATTGGGCCGCACCCTTATAAGGCACATGATTTAATACAATCCCAGCGTGATATGTAAAGCGCTCCATACCTAAGTGGCCAATCGTGCCAATACCTGGCGAACCATAATTAATCTTCCC
>CAIQHU010000074.1 GCA_903871735.1 uncultured beta proteobacterium
ATAACAAACAGCTGATTTTAATCCAACATCGACATTTATAGGGTAAGTCTGCGCATGTAAGACAGTTAGTACGCATGTTGATTGCATAAAAAAAGAGCATCAATTTCTTGATGCTCTTGTGTCGGGAAGACAGGATATGAATGTGCTTGATATTCAATTAGTTATGCAATAAATTTATGTACTTATTATGTATTTGGTTATGGAAACATAACCGGTAAATTTACTTGACTTTAAAAAATAAATAATATCGTTTGTAACTTTTTTATTTAAAAATCGTCTTAGTAGTATTAATAATCCTTAAAATTACCATTAATGAAAGTAAAAGTATTGATTACACTCTTGACTCTTATAACTAGTGTTGGGTATTCACAGAACATTTATAAAAAGGTTTATAAAGACGGTCAATACCATAAAGATTGGAGAATGGTTAAAACTATCCAAGGGTGGTATGGATTTATAGACAAAAATGATAAAGTAATTGTTTCTCCCATTTATGAAAAAATTGAAAAAATCAACCATCAATCTGGAGATTACTTTAAAGTTAAATCAATTCAAGGGTGGTATGGCATTATTGATATGAATGGAAAAACAATTATCCCTACGAATTACGAAAAAATAGAAACCCTAAGTGATAAGAACAAGGAGGTATTTAAAGTACAGACTTTGAATAAAGAAACTCAATTATTTGATTTGAATGGAGAAATAGTAAGGATGTAAATTATATTGATTTAATGTGAATTTGAAAGGGGTTGTTTTGCAACCCCTTTTTTTTACATCAACTCATCAAAACTTTGATATATATCTTTAATCTCCTCCCTACTAATACCCAGATACCTTCGGGTAATTGAAGTTGAACTATGGTTTAGTATTGATGATAATTTGATTAGATACTCATCAGAATGACCATTATTTTGCCAAATGAACCTACTACCACTTTTGCGAAGTGAGTGGGTTGATATATTCTTATTTTTAATCCTTTCAAACCTACCCCCATTCTTCAATAGCAAATTGGTATGTTGTAAAGTATACTGGAATACCAATTCCTCAGGAAAGGGTGATTTAAGTTGATTATAGGTGGTCTTTATACTTTCCCTTAGTGTTTTACCAATTGATATTTCTCTCCTCTTATTTGTTTTCTTTTCGTTTAATAAGAGTGTGTCCTTATCTAATATATCAGACCACCTTATCCTACTCAAATCGGAATAACGAAGTAAAGTCTTGACACCAAACTCAATTAGCAAACACATTCTTAAATTATTCTCTTTCCTAAAATATCTAATTAAACGAAGAATCTCATCTGTTGTAAGGTAATCAGAGGTTTTGCAAGTTGTAGTTATCATATTATGTGATTTAAATTTTCAGGTTCAAATCTGTGAGCAAATTCTGAAATAGCAAAATATTCTCATAACAGAATATATTTTTCTTATAAAAAACCTATCGTGTTGATAATCAGTTCCACGTTCTGTATTATTATAAACGAATACTAGGGAACCGGTTACTTTACCATTCTTATTCAAACTATTTTACGTTTTCTCAATTTTGCTATACTTATATATGGATACATTAAAAAGGTGGAGTAGAAAACCAACAGAATCACTACTATACTTCCAGAACATCACTGGTTGGTTCAGGTAAAATAAATCCGATAGTTTAACCTCAACCTTTGTAAGTTTCCAATGAACTAAATCCATACCCACAGTTGAGAC
>CAIQHU010000075.1 GCA_903871735.1 uncultured beta proteobacterium
TACAACCTCTTGCCCCAGGAATTTGATCCCAACCATCAGGCAAGGCAACATTAGGTTGCCCTGTCATTGGATAGCAATAGATAACCAATTTACCTTTAATGTCGCCAAAGTTAACAGTCTTACCATTAGTGGTATTTAAAGAAACATTGGGTAGTTTCATTCCCTTCAAATGATTGGTTGAACCATCATCTTGAGGAATGGGGAGATCTGTAGGAAGCTGATTAAGATTTGTCATAGATAAATTCTACACTTATGGCGAGGACAAAATAAAACCTCCCGAAGGTGGTTTTGGTATTTCTTGGTTGCTTAATGCGGAATCGACCAGGGCCTAGGATATCTGGCTCTTAATAAGTAGGTATGCCAACCATATCATTAATAGCCAAATAACAGCAACGATCAAAAAGCCTAAGTTACTCTTGGGTTTGGATTGATTTTGTATAAGCCATTGATCAGCTCGAATTCTAGACTCTTGTAGGATAAAGTTTGGTATTAGTCTGACAGCCAGCCAAATCAAAATTGGCAACAAAAGTAGGTCGTCAACATAGCCCAATATGGGAATAAAGTCAGGAATCAGATCAATTGGACTCAAGGCATATGCAACGATAAAAATACAAATGGCTTTGGGTACCCATGGAGTATTGGGACTCTTGGTAGCAAACCAAAGCATCAATACATCTTGCTTTAGCAGTTGAGCCCAGTTCTTGAGTTTTTCTATCAAAGCCATTTGATAATGATATCCACCCCCAAATGAATATCAAAGAAAATAGCTCAAATTGTGGGCTATAGAGATTCTTGGTGACCTGGGGCGGAATCGACTAGGGTCTAGGATGTCTAATCCTATGTGTTAAATACCCTGAATTATTGTAGTTTCATTTATGTAATGAATTTTTGAATATATTGAGGGCTTTTATAATCGAGTGAGATGTCATAAGCATCTCAACCAATTAAGTCCTCTTGAGTTTGAAAAGCGTCAAATTGCGTTATGAGAAGTGTCTACTAAATCGGGGGAATGCCAATCTGAGGCTAAATTTTTAAATTGGTCTGATACTTTAAGTTGGATTGATAACAGAAAAGATTATGGTGAAATTCGTAGTGTCGCGTTAGCACCAATGAAGCATCGGTTGTATTGTGTGGTTTATGTTGATACAAAAATAAGCAGAAGAATCATTAGCTTGAGAAAAGCCAATAACCGTGAGATTGATAGATATGAAGAAGAAACTAATTAGACCTAGCGCCAAAGAGGATGCGGCAATTACAAAAGCCGCAAAGTCTGATCCTAATTCACGCCCCCTCACAGACAAGCAGTGGGATAAAGTGAAGCCAACTCTAACTCGTGGGCGAGGTCGGCCACTAGGTAGCGGCACCAAGGTACAAGTTACCTTACGGATTGATAGCGATACCTTAGCTTTTTATAAGTCTAAGGGTGATGGGTGGCAGACTTTTATTAATCTACTTCTTGGTGAAATAAAAAAAGAATCTAAATCAATCAAGCTCGTTGAGAAAAAGGTCATCAACGGAAACCTCATTTCGACCAAATCTAAAATTGCTGCCTAAGTGACTGGATCCTCCCCCGGGGAACCATCCTGCCAGCCCAAATGAAAATGCCATGCATAAAAGCAGGGCATTAGTTGATTTTGGTGGCCCAGGGCGGGATCGACCACGGCCTAGGATATTGATCAAATTTCTAGACCTTATTTTTCTTGTGGGGCACCTATGGATTTGGTCGCGCCCGTGAAAAATCATTCTTCTCCCTCATATTATTCATAGTGGTAGCGGCAGGCAATAATAACCAATTGTTCTTTTTCAATTGCGTAAACTAATCTATTCGTATTATCAATACGCCTAGACCATAAACCCGATAGGTTTTCTTTTAGGGCTTCCGGCTTACCAATACCATCCTCTGGATCCCGCATGGCATCCTGAATCAGCAAATTTATTCGTTTAAGTGTTTTCTTGTCTTGTACTTGCCAATAGAGATAATCTGACCAAGCTATATTTGTCCAAACTAACCTACTTCGCATCTACCAAAACCTTGATTTTAGTTTGCCCTTTTCGGTATTGCTCCAATGATTTCTCTAAATGCTTTACGTTAGCTGGAGATTTTAATAGATGGAATGTTTCTATCATGCTGTTATAGGTATCTAAGGACATAACAACCGCGTCATCGGCATCTCTTCGAGAAATAATAGTCACACCACAATCAGCAACTACCTGATCAATCACTTGTTTAAATTGGTTTCTGGCATCAGAAAAATTAATTACTCGCATGAAGATCCCTTACTTGTCTAATATATTGCACAAGTATACAGTGGTCTTTTTTTATTAGCAAGGTCTCATTTAATGATTGGGCAGTGTGGTTGTATGGAGGTTTTATTTAATTTTTTCTCAAGCAAAACCCTGAAAAATTGATTATTTTCAGTTAGAATAACCCAGTAAATCGTCAAATATTAAAGGCAATTAATCAATTAAATTTCCAAATTGGAAATAAGCAATTTTATACATCATAAACATTATCGAAATGCAGCTTATGTGCAGACAAGTAGAAAAAAAATTAAAGAGACTTTTTTTTCACATTGCTACAGTTGGTCTCTTGTTAATTGCAGGGTTTACACATGTACAAAACCGTTTTCCTGACAGGCCAATCAATATTAATGTTCCCTATGCACCCGGTGGCTGGAGCGACTGCTTCACCTTCTCGCCCGGCGTGCGTGTCGGCAACCTGCTCTACATTTCTGGCATGACCTTGACGGACGAGAAGGGCAACCTGGTTGGAGCCGGAGGCATCGTGCGCCAGACCGAGTACATCTTCGAGTTGACGGGCCGCATCCTCGCCGCGGCCGGGGCCGACTTCTCCAAGGCCGTGGCCGTGCTCGGGGAGGTCCGGGTATGAGCAAGATCTACCGGGACTTTACGCAGGCCGAGCTCGACGCCGCCTACAACAACCGCGCCGTCGCACCCCGTCTTACCGAAATCAAGGCTGACTGGGACAGGCGCAGCCTGACGCTTTACGCCTCGGCCCGGGTCACCCGGGATCTGGCCTATGGCAGCGGCGCGCGCCAACGGCTGGACTTCTTCCACGCCCGGACTCAGGGCCGGCCGACGCTGGCCTTCTTCCACGGCGGTTACTGGCAGTGGAACGAGAAGGAACCGCAGGCCTTCATTGCCGAGGGGATGCTCGCCCACGACATCAACGTCGCCCTGGTCGAATACACGCTGGCCCCCCAAGCCAGCATGCGCCAGATCGTGGCCGAGATCCGGGCGTCGGTCGCCTGGCTGGCTGCGCGCCTGCGGACAGAGCTGGGCGCCGGCGCTGGCCTGGTGGTGTCCGGACATTCCGCCGGTGGACACCTTACGGCGATCGCCGCCGGGCAGCCGGGCGTTACGGCGGCCCTTCCCATCAGTGGCTTGTTTGACCTCGAGCCGATACGGCTCTCTTTCCTGAATCAGCCACTGGAAATGACTAAAGAAGAAGCCAGTACTAACTCCCCATGCCATCTACCACTACCCGCGGTCCCGACGACCGTTGCCGTGGGCGCAGCCGAACTTCCCGAACTGGTCCGCCAGTCGCGGGAGTACGCGGCGCAGCTGGTCGCGGCCGGTCGGCCGGCGCAGATTCTGATCACCTCGGGCGACGACCACTTTTCGATCCTCGAGCAACTGGCTCGGCCCGACGGCGCGCTGGCTCAGGAGGTCCTCCGGTTGGCCCTGCCCTGAGCAAGAGGGAATTGCCTCTAAAATATACTGTTATGGATATATCTATTACGCAGAAAGCCCCTCCGGGAGCCAATCTGCGTAGATAACTCCCCGAAATTCAAGATTCCGGAGTACCCGCTTCCCCAAAACTTGGCTATATTCCTGTCGACGCGCTCGGCCGTCAGCCACGCCATCTGAATTTGTACAAGATGCGTAGTAGGCAGACCGAGGTGCAGCCGGATTGGGCTGATCATGGACAAGTACGATTAAGCAATTGAGTATTTAAAGAACGTTGATCCTGGCAGTTACTTTGACGAATGTGCAGAATTAATGGAAGAATTACTTTTTCAATTACATGAGAAAAAGCCCAAACGCTACAAAATGACCGATGAAGAACATGCGCGATTAAAACAAATGGAAGCGGGTGCACGGTATTACTTTAAATGCCGAGGTTTATTGAAATAACTATCTCATTACAAACTGTCCTTTAATAGGACACTTCACCACACAAAGGAATCAAGCGTCTAATACTTAGACGCTGAGCTCTTTTACATGATTGGAGTCGCGAGAGTCGCACATGATCCGAACGGTCTAGCAGGATTTGGCATCCTGAATGCCAGGATTAAACATACTTCCCATTGTTTGCTAAAGAAAGGACATTGAACTATTGCAATGTCACAGGGTTCTTGGTGGCCCGGGGCGGAATCGACCAGGGCCTAAGATGCCTAATTCTAGGGAAATTACTAGGGCGACTTATATTGCTAAAAAAATCCTTAAATGGTTTAATTGGGTTATGAGTAACTGTAACCCATTAATTTCTTTATCTTATACTAGCAATACTGTGGAGGAGATTTCTTTTCTGGGAAACTTGAGATTGTTAGCGCATTCCTTTCTTAATAATCAAAAACATAACATTACTGGTTTATTGATCTATAAGAACAAGCAATTTGCTCAAGTTATAGAAGGGGATGAAACTGCTATTAAACATATCTGGAGTAAGATTCAACGAGATCCTCGGCATAAAGATATCCAACTACTATCTATGAAAACTATTGATATTAGAAGTTTTACCAAATGGTCTATGTTATTTCCTGAGTCTGATAAAGTGATTGAATATTTTCCAGATATGGCCGAAGCTGTTGAAGACATAGAAATGCCAGCGAACCATCCTCTTTTTAAGATACTGGCTAACTAAAACTATCTTTGTCCTTTTAAAAGACACTTCATCAAGCAGATATCAAGCGTTACGTAACCGGACGCTGAACCCAAACAAGACCACTCGTATAGTCAAAAGGTAGGACCGGATTTGGCATCCTTGGAAAACTAAGCGTCTAAGTATTAGACGCTGAGCTTTTTTTGTTGATAGGAGTCGCGTGAGTCGCTCATAGTCAAAACGGGAAGACAGGATCCATCACCCCCACTTTAGGATCCCAACACTAGGCCATTTTTCAATACGGTCTCCACATAAAACAAAACCCCCACTAACCAGTGAGGGTTTCTGAGATTCTTGGTGGCCCGGGGCGGAATCGAACCACAGCTTTAGGAGGTCTAATCCTGCGTCAAGACTGTCCTTTTGAAGGACAATTTTCTCTTGCTCGATAATAACAAATTTGTTATTATATACGCATGGCATATTCCATCATTTATTTTAGTCAAGAAGTTCAAGAAGACATCATGAATTTGCCTGTAACACTTCAATCTCGTTACATTGGCTTGACTGATCGAATGATTGAGTATGGTCCAAATTTGGGTTTGCCGCATACCGATGCTTTTGGTGGTGGTCTTTTTGAATTAAGACTGAAAGGTGCTGAGGGTATTGCGAGAGTTTTCTTTTGTACGATGATAGAACAAAAAATTGTTATGCTTCACAGTTTTATAAAGAAGACTCAAAAAACACCAGAAAAAGAATTAAAACTTGCTAAGCAACGCATGAAGGAGTTAAAGAATGACAACAAAAACAACTAACACTCTGACTCATAAACAAATGGTCAGTAAGATGCTCAAGAACTCAGCTGTTAAAGCCGAGGTAGATAAACTCAATCGTGAAGAGTTCGCTATTCTTGATGAAATTCTTGCGGCAAGAAAAGAATCTGGATTGACTCAATCCCAAATTGCCAAATTGATGGGTACACAAGCTCCAGCAGTTGCTCGATTAGAAAGCTCTTTGGCTACCGGTAAGCATTCTCCGAGTCTAAGCACTCTTAGAAAATATGCTGCCGCACTTGGTAAGAAGATTGAGCTTCACTTAGTCTAAACACTCATCCGCCCGACCAAAAGAAAATGCCCCGCACAAAGCAAGGTACTATTTGATTTTGGTGGCCCGGGGCGGAATCGAACCAGGGCCCAGGATGTTTGATCCTATCTCTAGACTACTTCCAGCTAAGATTCAATTTCTTATGCGAAGCGGCGCAATCTCTCAAATAGAGATTAATGAGGCTTTGATAGGGAATGCCCACTTCTTCTGACACAGATTTGAAGTAGCTCACTGAATCTTCGTCCAAGCGGATAGTGATAGGCTTCTTGAGCATGGAAGCATATGGATTTTTACGAGCTTTTGAGAAATCATATTCTTTGCGCATCCTCGTCACCTTTAATAAGCTTTTGACTCTTTAGTAGTTGCCTTACGAGCCGAAATAATACGAACGACATTACCCTCACTTCGATAGCAATGGCAAACCAAAATCACACGAAGAGAATGGCTTACTCCCAGCAAGATGAATCTATCTTCATCCTCCGAATGATCGGGGTCGGAAATTAACTTAGCATTTTCATCATAAAACACAGATTTTGCTTCTTCAAATGAAACGCCGTGCTTTTTAAGATTAGCTGACGCTTTTCTGGGCTCCCATTCAAATCGCAATGAAATCATATGTACATTGTACAGATATTAACTTGAATAAGCAAGTCTGTCCGCCCAAA
>CAIQHU010000076.1 GCA_903871735.1 uncultured beta proteobacterium
AAAAGTGTTGGCAGACGTCGGCTTATTAGGTATGCCAAATGCTGGTAAATCAACATTTATTACTGCAGTATCAAATGCCCGACCAAAAATTGCCGATTACCCATTTACAACGCTTCACCCAAATCTTGGGGTTGTAAGAAGTGGCCCAGAAAAAAGTTTTGTCATTGCCGATATTCCAGGTTTGATTGAAGGTGCGGCTGAAGGCGCAGGACTTGGACACCGTTTTTTAAGACATTTGCAACGCACTGGCGTACTTCTGCATTTAGTTGACTTAGCACCATTTGATGAGTTAGTTGATACCGTTGCACAAGCTAAAGCAATTGTGAACGAACTACTCAAATATGACCAAGGACTGCACTCTAAGCCGCGTTGGTTAGTACTTAATAAGATTGACATGATTGAGCCTGTGGAGAGAATCAAGCGTGTAAAGGCATTTATTAAAGCCTACGGCTGGAAGGGGCCGGTATTTGAAATATCTGCCCTTACCGGTCAAGGTTGTCAGACATTGTGTTTTGCAATTCAGGGTTATTTAGATGATCAAAATACCAAAAGAGATGAACAAGAAGAGCGGGACGCTGATGTCAGGTTTCAAAATTCTTTTGAAAAGGACAATTTGTGATGTCAGTCTCTGTCCTAAAAAAAGCGCAACGAATAGTTATTAAAGTAGGCTCTACGCTGGTTACCAATCATGGCGAAGGATTGGACCAGGCAGCAATTCATCGCTGGGCCAAACAAATTACAGAACTCAAGTCCTTCGGTAAAGAAATTTTGGTCGTGAGCTCTGGTGCTATTGCTGAAGGAATGCAACGGCTTCAGTGGAAAAAACGCCCCCAAGAAATTTATGAATTGCAAGCTGCCGCGGCAGTCGGTCAGATGGGATTAATTCAGGTCTACGAAACTGCATTTATGAAGTATGGTATTCGGACTGCGCAAGTATTATTAACTAATGCCGACTTGGCTAACGAGGAGCGTAATGAGAATGCAAAAGGCACGCTCAATATGCTATTGAAATTGGGCGTTGTACCCATTATTAATGAGAATGACACAGTTGTAACTGATGAAATTAAGTTTGGTGATAACGATACCTTAGCGGCTTTAGTCTGTAATTTAATTGCTGCAGATGTTCTAGTGATACTGACTGATCAGCATGGTTTGTATTCAGCGGATCCTCGTAAAAATAAGCAAGCCACATTAATTCAAGAGGCTATTGCTGGGGATTCTGAGTTAGAACAGATAGCAGGGGGAGTGGGATCAGACCTTGGCAAGGGCGGAATGTTGACTAAAGTCCTTGCTGCTAAGTTAGTTGCTGGAAATCATACGCATACAGTTATCGCATCTGGTAACGAACCAGATGTTTTATTAAGACTTGCTCAAGGCGAATTAGTTGGTACGCAATTAACGAGTCCACTCTAATCGCGTGTTGTATTGAGTTTGGATAGAATCAATAATTAAAAAATATTGAAGCAAATACGCATAAAATTCTGTAGCCAATACCTAGATATAACTTAAGGTAGAAAAGTTGGGGATTTAGAGTCAAATAAGGTTTTAAGGGCGTCTGTCTGACTTGAATTCACAGAATTGCTGATACAAAAGCCATTTTTAGCAATGTAGGGGAGATATTGGTTGTATCCAGAAGGAGGGATTCTGCGCCAACTCGTATTTTCAGAAACTCGCCATGCGCCACTTTTTTCAAAAAAAGCATATTGCCGGTACTCATAACGCTCGCAACTCATACCGATATAAACTGTTTGAACAACCCCAGAAGAATTTTGTATTTGAACGGTAAATTTGATAATGAGATCTTTTACAAAAGATAAGCTTTGAGAGTCAACAAAAAAATTCAAGCTCGCGTTTGAGGAAGGAAAAAATTGTAAAAGATTTTTACCAATTGGCGCCTTTGGTAAAGTGACTTCATCCTCTTGGAACGCCACTAAATTAGGATTTACCAACTCGTCAACCGTGTTCTGGGCATTTGTAAAGCTTGTAAAAAAAATGCTGAGCCAGATAATGATGATTTTCGTGAAATGCGTTTTTGAGTTCATGAGGTACAAATTGAAAAGAAAATCATCTGTGGGTTAATTAGACTTCAAGCCATTGTGGGGTATTTGATCAAAGCTAGTGCCCCAAGGAAGTAGATTGAGTGAGCTTTTACGACTCAGGTATTTAGCTAATTCACATAGGGCTAGTTCATAGACTTTGCGTTTGAATTCAATTACATCATCTAGAGCAATCCAATATGAACTCCAACGCCATGCATCAAATTCCGGTTGATCAAAGGCACGTAAATTAATAGCACTATCTTGACCAATCATGCGGAGTAAAAACCAAATTTGTTTTTGGCCTTTATAGGCCACGCGCCGCGGTCGCTGTTGGTTTTGTCTACGCAAAAACTCATCCGGTACGTCATAGCGTATCCAATCTTTTGTGCGTCCAATAATTTGGACATGTTCTGGCAAGAGCCCTATTTCTTCTTGCAGCTCACGAAGCATTGCATCTTTGGGGTTTTCGCCTTGTTGAATGCCGCCTTGTGGAAACTGCCAAGAGTGCTGTCCTATACGCTTACCCCAGAATACTTCATTCCGCTGATTTAGAAGAATAATGCCAACATTAGGCCTATAACCTTCCTTATCGAGCATGATCGTTATTCGAATCCTTTAAAATCAATGAATTGATTATATCTATAAAGAATTCATGAAAGCTACTCAAACATTTATTTCCACTCTAAAAGAAGCCCCGGCTGACTCAGAAATCATTTCACAGCAGTTAATGACGAGGGCCGGAATGATTCGTAAACTCGGCGCAGGGATATATAACTACATGCCAATTGGCTTACGAATCATCCGTAAGGTAGAAGCGATTGTCCGTGAAGAAATGGACCGAGCTGGAGCAATCGAGTTACTCATGCCATTTGTGCAGCCTGGCGAACTTTGGGAAGAAACTGGCCGGTTGGCAAAGATGGGCCCTGAACTATTACGCCTAAAAGACCGGCATGATCGCAGTTTTGTCTTACAACCCACTTCCGAAGAGGTCATAACGGACATTGCTCGCAATGAAATCAAAAGCTATAAGCAATTACCAATTAATTTTTATCAAATCCAAAGTAAATTTAGGGATGAAAGAAGGCCTCGGTTTGGGGTGATGCGTGGTCGTGAATTTTTGATGAAGGATGGATACTCATTTGATAAGAGTATCGCTGGCATGCAAGAATCCTATGCCAAGATGTTTGCGGCATACCACCGGATTTTTACGAGATTAGGACTGAATTACCGGGCGGTAGCTGCTGATAATGGTGCTATTGGTGGAAGTGGTAGTCAGGAATTCCACGTTATTGCAGACACTGGGGAGGACGCCATTGCGTATTGCCCACAATCTGACTATGCGGCTAATTTAGAAGCTGCAGAAGCTCTTTGCTTGATTCAGCAAAGGCCAGAGCCAGATCAGTCCTGCGAAAAATTTGCTACGCCTGGAATTAGTAAGTGTGAAGACGTGGCAGGTTTGATACAGGAAAATATTACGCACATTATTAAGACGATTGCGATAGCGGTTGATGAGTTTGACGAGGCGGGCCAATTAGTTATTGGCGCAAGCAAAATTATGGCGATATTGATTCGGGCAGACCACGCGCTCAATGAGGTCAAGTTATCGAAGGTCGATGGGGTTCTTCATTTTAGAATGGCTACTGAAAAAGAGATCCAAGGATCTTTTCACGCCGCACCTGGCTCAATTGGTCCAGTTGGAGTAGGTTCTGATGTTCGTGTCATTGCAGATCGAACCGTAGCGCAGATGGGAAATTTTATTTGTGGCGCTAATGAAACTGGCTTTCATTTACGGGGAGTCAATTGGGGCAGGGATTTACCGGAGCCGGAGGTGTTTGATTTAAGAAATGTGCAGGTTGGTGACCCCTCGCCTGATGGTCAAGGTCAGTTAGAAATTTGTCGCGGCATAGAAGTTGGGCACGTATTTATGTTGGGCACACGTTACTCAGCTGCCATGAAAGCCAATTTTTTAGATGAACAAGGCAAAGCCCAACCGCTCGTTATGGGTTGTTATGGTATTGGTGTTACGCGTTTGTTGGGTGCAGCGATTGAGCAGTGTCATGACGACAGGGGCATTATTTGGCCTGCAGCGATTGCACCGTATCAGGTTGTAATATGTCCCGTATCTTATGATCGATCTGCCATGGTTAAAGAAGCAACTGACGAGCTCTATGCGCACATGGTATCTCTTGGTATCGAAGTGATTCTGGATGACCGAGGTGAACGCCCTGGAGCCATGTTTGCTGATTGGGAGTTAATTGGGGTGCCTTATCGAGTGGTGATTGGTGAGAGAAGTTTAAAAGAAGGCTTTGTAGAGTTTCAAGGAAGAACCGAAACTGAAGCTGCCAAAATTTCAATGGATGCGGTGCTTGAAAAGCTCAAAGAGCTAGCCAGATAAAAAAGCTAGCTCATTAAGGGGGCGCCGCTTGAGGTCTTGATATTACTTAAAGAGTCCTTTACCTAGGCCCTTCGCTGCCATCGACCCCATCATCCGCGCCATTTTGCCACCACTAAACTGCTTCATCATTGTTTGCATTTGCTCAAATTGAGCGATCATTCGATTAATTTCTTGAACTTGAACACCAGAACCGGCAGCGATGCGTCGCTTGCGGCTGGCTTTTAAGATTTCAGGTTTTGCTCTCTCTTGGGGGGTCATACTATCGATCATGCCCTGCATTCGACGAATATTTTTCTCTGCAGCTCCCATATCCGTCTTAGCTGCGGCCTGAGCCATATGAGCAGGCAGTTTATCCATCAGGTTAGCAATTCCGCCCATATTTTGCATCTGGGTAATTTGATTACGAAAATCGGATAAGTCAAACCCACCCTTTTTAATTTTTGCAACGAGTTTTTCTGCTGCTTTCAGATCTACTGTTTTATGAGCTTCTTCGACTAGAGCAAGAATATCTCCCATACCTAAAATACGGCCGGCCATCCGGTCTGCATCAAAAGGGTCTAGCCCATCAAGTTTTTCAGATACGCCTATAAATTTGAGTGGCACCCCAGTAATATGTCGAATTGACAAAGCAGCACCGCCGCGCGAGTCGCCGTCTAATTTGGTAAGGATGACACCGGTAAGAGGAAGTGCCGCATGAAAAGCCTTAGCCGTATTAACCGCATCTTGGCCCAGCATGGCATCAACAACAAATAGAGTTTCAATAGGTTTGACGGCAGCGTGCAGGGCAGACACTTCTTGCATCATTGCTTCATCGATCCCCAAGCGCCCCGCAGTATCGACTAGAAGGATATCGTAATAGTGTCTTTTAGCCCAGTCGATAGCATTGATCGCAATATCAACCGGTTTTTGTGAAGCGTCACTAGAAAACCAATCGGCTCCAGCTTGATCTGTGACCATTTTTAATTGCTCAATCGCCGCAGGTCGGTAGATATCGCAGGAGACGGTTAAGACTTTTTTCTTTTGAGTCCGAATCAGCCATTTTGCCAGTTTGGCTACGGTCGTTGTTTTACCTGCGCCTTGTAATCCAGCCATGAGGATGACCGCCGGTGGCTGAGTCGCAAGATTTAGCTGTCCGGCTACCCCATCTCGCCCGGAACTACCGCCATGCATGATTTGGGCTAATTCCTCTTTGACAATTCCCACTAAAGCCTGTCCTGGTGTTAAGCTAGAGACTACTTCTTCACCAAGGGCTTTTTGTTTAATGTTAGCTAGTAAATCTTTAATAACAGGTAGGGCAACGTCAGCTTCTAATAGCGCCAGACGTATTTCCCTGAGCATTTCTGCGGTATTTGATTCGGTAAGCCTGGCTTGTCCGCGGATAGATTTAACCACTCTACCTAAGCGGTCTGTTAGATTTTCTAGCATAGGGGTATTAAACTAATCATATGTTATTTAAATTATCTAGCCTAGCGTATGCCTTGACATTATTTTTTATGATGTTCTTGAACCGACAAGAACATCATAAAACGTATGCTACTGCACATGCCACGAGCCTAAGGGATACACAGAAGACACCACAAAATCTGGCGATTCATTTTGTTTTGTTTATTTTACTCGTGTTACATGGTTATGCCTGTTACTTGGATATTTTTACGTCAGAGGGCTTAGTTTTTGGTTTTGCACAGGCTCTATCGTTGATGGCCTGGGTTGGGATTGCGTTGTATTGGATTGAGTCTTGGTTTTTCCCTTTGCAGGGGATGCTTCCCTTAGTGTTGGTTTTAGCCACACTATTTAGTTTCTTACCAGCACTTTTTGAGGGATCAATTATTTCCACGAAATCAGTTCATTCGCCTGGGTTTAAGCTGCACTTTATTACCGCAAACATAGCCTATGGTGTTATGTTTTTAGCAGCCTTGCAGGCTACTTTAATGACCTGGCAGGACCGTAATTTGCGATCAAACCATAGCAAGTCCAATAAATCGTTGGTAGAAATGTTGTTGCTCGGTAGCCCGTCTCGACTGTTAGATCAATTACCGCCATTAATGACGATGGAGCGTGTCTTATTTAGCATTATTGGTATTGGATTTTGTTTGTTAACTGTTGCCGTATTTTCTGGCGTTTTTTTTAGTCAAGCCTTGTTTGGACGCGCGTTGATTTTCGATCATAAAACTGTTTTTGCACTGCTTTCATGGAGCATGTTTGGGGGCTTACTATATGCTCATTGGAAAGTTGGTTTAAGGGGCACAGAGGCATTGCGTTGGGTATTGGGCTCTTTTGTTGTCTTACTACTTGCTTATGTGGGTAGTCGTTTTGTATTTGAAGTAGTTTTAAATAAAGTTTAAAAACGTTTTCATGATCAAACTCGTTGAGTTTTTAGCGCTAGCCGGCTTTTTTTATTGGTTTTTCTTATATCGACCACAAAAAGCCAAGAGGGTAAAAGAACAAGCTAGGCGAGATGCAGAACTATTTGCCCAGAAAAAACAAGCTCAGCAAGTTGAGCAGATTGTTTCTTGTAATCATTGTGCGATTCACTTACCCATTAGTGATGCTATTACGCATCAGACCAGACACTTTTGCTCTTTAGCACATGCCGACTCTATTGATGTCAAGGGTTGGCTTGGCTATGCCAAGTCTTTACCATCGCCCAACCACGACCCAAGACCTCTAGAAAGCAAGATTGATACGGTAGTCATTCACCACATCAGCCTACCTGATGGTCAATTTGGAGGAGTGGCAATTGAAGAATTTTTTACGAATCAGCTACGTGAGGAAGACCACCCCTATTTTAAAGAGATTGTCCACCTACAAGTATCGGCCCATTTCTTAATTAAGCGCGGTGGGGAGTTATACCAATTTGTTAGTTGCTTAGAGAGGGCTTGGCATGCTGGAGAATCTGTTTTGCTCGGTCGCCAACGTTGCAATGATTTTTCAATCGGAATTGAGTTAGAAGGTACGGGTGATATTTCTTTTGAGCAGGCGCAATATCTTGCCTTAGCAAAACTTATTGGGATCTTACAAAAGCAATACTCCTTGAGATATATTGTTGGTCATAGTGATGTCTCACCAGGAAGAAAAGTCGATCCGGGGAAAACTTTTGACTGGAGGCGTATTCAAGAGTTAGCGAATATTTCTGACGACCAGCTTCCCTTTGGAATCGACAATCGATAAATAAAATCATCAATAGGGCTTGCTAGCCAAAGTAAGCGCAAACATCTTTTTTAAAAAATATAAGGGATTTTGGTTAGTGTGCACTAATCACAAAATTCTGCATCAAAGTTGTGAAAAAACATCGACAAACTATTGTGAAATTACCTATACTTAGTATTACGGTTCAACAAAACCACAACGGGTAGTATCCCCGCTGCATTTTTATGAAAAAAGGAAGTTTTTCATAAAAAAGGTTTTCAGGCCAAAAAAACGAGTAAATATGTGTCGTAGAGGCTTGAATGCGTAGGAGATATGGACAACCATTTGATCTCGCAGGACAGGGTTGATAGTTAAAACAAATATGAACGAACATCGAATTAGGAGTATTTATGACATTTGCTGATCCCAGCAGCCAATTTGGAACAAGCCCTGTAGCGAGTGGCTTGGCAACAACACCGTTATCACAAGCCCCTTCTTCGGGATTTCTGTCTGGTGGTGTGGGTGCAACCCATGCAACCCAGTTAACAGATTACAAAATTATCCGTCGTAATGGGGCGGTAGTTGCATTTGAGCCATCAAAAATTGCTGTAGCGCTTACGAAAGCGTTTTTAGCAGTAAATGGTGGCCAGGGTGCTGCCTCAGCTAGGGTGCGTCAGCAAGTTGAGGAATTAACACACATTGTTGTACGCGGTTTATTACGCAGTCGGCCCAATGGCGGAACCTTCCATATTGAAGACGTCCAGGATCAAGTAGAGTTAGCCTTGATGCGAAGTGGAGAGCATAACGTGGCTCGCGCTTATGTCCTCTATCGAGATAAGCGAAATCAAGAGCGCTTGACGCAACAAAGTAACCACACTGAGCAAGCGATTGCTAACTTAGATCATCCGGGGATCCAGGTAACGGACAAGGGCGTCACAAAGCTTTTAGATATGACGAATTTGCAAAATATCATTGAAGCCGCCTGCTATGGTCTAGGAAATACAATTAGTTCGGCTCCTATTCTGAGTGAGACGATTAAAAACCTCTATGATGGCGTCCCGATAGAGCAGGTTTTTGATTCGGCAATTCTGGCCTCACGAACATTAATTGAAAAAGACCCTGCTTATAGTTTAGTGACAGCCCGTATTTTGATGCATGTGATTCGTAGGGATATTTTGGGTGTGGAGATTGCCCAAGGTGGTATGCAACAAGTTTATCCAGAGTATTTTGGAAAATTTTTGCGCCGCGGGGTAAAGGAGGAGTTGCTTGATCCACGCATGTTAGAGATTTTTGATATTGCTCGACTTGGCAATGCCTTGAATGCAGAGCGCGATTTGCAATTTAACTATTTAGGGTTACAAACCTTATTTGACCGGTATTTTTTACACATTGATGGGCAACGAATCGAAATGCCGCAGGCTTTTTTCATGCGGGTTGCGATGGGTTTGTCTTTACAAGAGGCGCAGCCAACAGAACGAGCCATTGAGTTTTATGAAAATCTATCCACGTTTGATTTCATGTCAAGTACGCCAACCTTATTTAATTCAGCCAGTTTACGCTCGCAATTATCAAGTTGTTATTTAACAACTGTTGCAGATGATTTAGACGGAATTTATGAAGCACTCAAAGAAAACGCATTGTTATCTAAATTTGCCGGCGGTCTTGGTAATGACTGGACTAATGTGCGCGCTTTGGGAAGTCATATTAAGGGAACTAATGGCAAGTCACAAGGGGTCGTGCCGTTTCTGAAGGTGGTCAATGATACGGCGGTTGCCGTAAATCAGGGTGGTAAGAGAAAGGGCGCAGTCTGCGCTTATTTAGAAACATGGCATTTGGATATTGAAGAGTTCTTAGAGTTGCGCAAGAACACTGGCGACGATCGTCGCAGAACACATGATATGAATACGGCCAACTGGATTCCAGACTTATTTATGAAGCGGGTGATGGAGAATGGCGAGTGGACCCTATTTTCGCCATCTAGCACGCCTGACTTGCATGAAAAATTCGGTAAGGATTTCGAACAGGCTTACATTGCTTATGAAAAAAAGGCAGATAGTGGCGAATTAAAACCCTTTAAGCGTATACCAGCCAATCAATTATGGCGCAAGATGATTGGGATGTTATTCGAAACGGGGCATCCATGGATTACTTTTAAAGATCCTTGTAATATTCGAAGCCCGCAACAGCATATTGGAGTGGTCCATTCTTCTAACTTGTGTACAGAAATAACCTTGAACACGAATGAAGAGGAAATTGCAGTTTGTAATTTGGGATCAGTTAATTTGACGGCTCACATGATGACGGATGCCTCTGGCAAGTTGGTGTTAGATCACGTAAAGCTTGAGAAAACCATCCAAACTGCGATGCGCATGCTAGACAATGTGATTGAAATTAACTATTACGCTGTAGCAAAAGCGCGTAATTCCAATCTAAAGCATCGTCCGGTTGGTCTTGGCATTATGGGTTTTCAGGACTGTTTGCACATGTTACGGATTCCGTATGCAAGTCAGGCAGCAATCGATTTTGCGGATTCATCCATGGAAGCCGTATGTTACTTCGCTTATAAGGCGTCTAATGCACTCGCAAAAGAACGTGGGACTTATAGCAGTTATAAGGGCTCATTATGGGATCGGGGTTTATTGCCGCAAGATACTGTGCAAATGCTTGCCGAGGAGCGTGGGGGTTATTTAGAAGTGGACCAGTCAAGTCAGATGGATTGGACGGGATTGCGGGCGAGTATCGCGCAGTATGGCATGCGAAACTCTAATTGCATTGCGATTGCACCGACTGCGACTATTTCAAATATTATTGGAGTATCTGCTTGTATAGAGCCAACCTTTCAAAATTTATATGTGAAGTCGAATTTGTCGGGTGAGTTTACGGTGGTCAACGAGTATTTAGTGCGTGATTTGAAGGCGCGTGGTTTGTGGGATGAGGTGATGATTGCCGATTTGAAATATTTTGACGGATCACTCGCCAAAATTGATCGTATTCCACAAGATTTAAGAGACTTATATGCCACAGCCTTTGAAGTCGAGCCAAATTGGATTGTAGAGGCTGCGTCTCGTCGCCAGAAATGGATTGATCAAGCTCAGTCTCTCAATATTTATATGGCCGGAGCCTCTGGAAAAACATTAGATGAAACGTATAAGTTGGCCTGGATACGTGGCTTAAAGACGACTTATTACCTGCGCACTACTTCAGCTACGCAAGTCGAAAAGTCAACTGTTGATAAAGGTACCTTGAACTCTGTATCGAATCAAGCAAGTGGCGCAACTAGTTTTGCCCCAGGTCCGATTGAGGCCGATGGTGCAGTTTGTACGATGCGACCAGGTGATCCTGGATTTGAAGAATGTGAAGCGTGCCAATAGCTTGTGAATGTTGTGATTAACATCACAAGCGTTTAGAAGTTTGAATTGATTTGTTGTTGAACGATTATTTTAGGAATTTGGAGAAAGTTTTATGTTGAATTGGGAAGATGATACCCCGGTAGTAGAAAAAGTGAGCTTACAGCGCACCCCAGCGGTCCAGGAGGAAAAAAAATTAGCGACTCCTACAATGACCAACACACCTTTACCAGACGTTGCAATTGCACCGCTTGTGCCAGTTGTAGAGCTGACTGATGAAGAGAAAAATCGACGCGTTAATGTTGCCGATAAAAGAATTATTAACGGCTCGACAGACGTTAACCAGTTAGTCCCTTTTAAATATAAATGGGCTTGGGAAAAATATTTAGCAGGATGTGCGAATCACTGGATGCCACAAGAGGTCAATATGACTCGAGATATTGCCACTTGGAAAGACCCGAATGGCTTAACGGAAGATGAGCGACGCATTATTAAAAGGAATCTCGGATTTTTTGTTACGGCAGACTCGCTAGCAGCAAACAATATTGTTTTAGGAACCTATCGGCAGATTACTGCGCCAGAATGTCGCCAGTATTTACTGCGTCAAGCTTTTGAAGAAGCGATTCATACACATGCTTATCAATATATTGTGGAATCACTCGGTTTAGATCAGGCAGAAATTTTTAATGCATATCATGAAGTGCCTTCAATTCGCGCGAAAGATGAGTTTTTAATACCGTTTATTGATGTCTTAACGGACCCATCTTTTAAAACTGGCACACCGGAAAATGATCAAAAATTATTACGATCGTTAATTGTTTTTGCTTGCATTATGGAAGGATTATTCTTTTATGTTGGTTTTACGCAAATCCTTGCAATGGGTCGTCAAAACAAAATGACTGGTGCAGCAGAGCAGTACCAATACATCTTGCGTGATGAATCGTTGCACTGTAATTTCGGTATTGATATGATCAATCAAATAAAGCTGGAGAACCCACATTTATGGACTTCTGCGTTCAAAGATGAATTGAAAAATTTGTTTGAACAAGCCGTTGAGTTAGAGTACAAATATGCTGAAGATACGATGCCTCGTGGAGTGCTTGGACTCAATGCACCGATGTTCAAAAGTTACCTTAGATACATCTGCAATCGTCGATGTATGCAAATAGGACTTGACGCATTGTTCCCAAATGAAGAGAATCCTTTTCCATGGATGTCAGAAATGATTGATTTGAAAAAAGAGAGAAATTTTTTTGAAACAAGAGTAATTGAATATCAAACTGGAGGCGCACTGAGTTGGGATTAAATAACTCAATTCGCTTCTTGAGATCTGGAGATCGAAGGATTGGATATTAGTTGTAAGCAAGTTACTTGGAGTTTAAAAAGTTCGGCTAACCGGACGGGGAAAGTTTCCCTTAAAAATAAAGATAAGCAACTGATAACCTACCCAACAAATTTCAAAAGCAGTTGTCAAAAATTAAAAAAGTCGAGCTATCTAAAATGCTCGGCTTTTTTTTCGCAATTCATTAGTCCAGCACGTTGTGTGAGTGTTGGGCAAATGAATGGCTCACGAACTTGTGCTGATTTTCTAGCAAGAATCTCAGTTCAAAATGCGTGGGTCTTCTTAACCGTAGTCTGTATTAACTTCTCACGTGAAGGAGCATAGAATGGCAATAGCCAAGAAGAAAGTCGCTGCTAAGAAACCTGCAGCAAAAAAGGTGGCTGCTAAGAAGCCTGCTGCTAAAAAAGTAGCTGCTAAGAAGCCTGCTGCTAAAAAGGTAGCTGCTAAGAAGCCTGCTGCTAAAAAAGTAGCTGCTAAGAAGCCTGCTGCTAAAAAAGTAGCTGCTAAGAAGCCTGCTGCTAAAAAAGCAGCGGCTAAAAAGCCTGCTGCTAAAAAGCCAG
>CAIQHU010000077.1 GCA_903871735.1 uncultured beta proteobacterium
ATGACGCCAAGGTTTAAAGTCATGAACAGCCTCTAAACCATGGATATATTGCTTCATTCGCTCAGAGAGTCCGGCATATGCTGAAGTCATACTTGCAAACAAAGTATCTCCACCATATTCGGGTACCACCTTAGCTCGCAATATTGTTGCTGCAGGTGGAGCCTTGCGAAAGGTTTCGTCTGAATGCCACTGGTCAGTCAGTGCTGGTGGGTTGTCAGCTGAGTAATCCAGTACGATGACTTCGCGCTTGTCTTCTAAGTTTGGGCTAAATGGATGAATTGATAAATCGCCAAAAAGCTTTGCAAAGGTTATTTGCTCGTCCAAAGTGATATCTTGGTCTCTAAAAACCAAAACCTCATGCTTGTAAAAAGCATCTTGAAGTACTTTAAACTGGTCTTTCGATATTGACTTACGAAGATCCAACCCGTGAATTTCTGCTCCAATATTGCCGCCCAATCGAACGATGTCAATACCTTCTGATAAATCAACTTTGCTCATGAGCACTCCTTACGCATAAAAGACCCATCTTCTGCTAATTATCAATACTTATTGAAAACAATCTTTCCCCATGAAAACCCTAATCAATGAGAATTTGGAGTCGCCTTTCAACAAATTAAGTCGTCCTCGTGGAATTCAGGACATGTTTTTGTATCGAATAAACCAACTCAGAGCTAAGGGTGGCGGGGTGGTCTTGAGGTACTGCGAAGGGGAGTTTGGGATAACTCGCCGCGAGTGGGTAATTCTTGCAATTCTCAGCACAGAGGAAGTTATAAATTCTTCAGCTTTGGCCTCACTTGCAGAATTAACTCCACCGGCCACTTCTAAAGCTGTTTCTTCATTGTTAACAAAAGGATTGCTCGAACGCAATGTCGATCCACAAAATAGAAGAGTTGCTCGTATCAATATAAGCAAGTCTGGAAAAGATGTTTATGAACAAATTTTGCCAATCGTAATTTTAATTAATAAGTACATATTGGAGACAATCTCTAAAGATGAAATTAAACTCCTGGACTCAATGCTTGAACGTATGCAAAAGCAAGCCAATAAATTAGACATGCGAGAGTTTCCTTTAGCCAATCGACGAAAAGGAAGTTTAAGAATAAAATTGTGAAATATTCAAATTTACTTAATTTTTATATGCTTCCATCAATAGCATTTTTCCGTCTCAAACTTTTTTTATTCTTCATTTCGCATTGAGAAGCAAACAGTATGGCATTGTTTAACAAAATGACTGTGCTCACGAAACGTGGAAAACTAATCACTCAATTAATTATCAAATCTGATTCGATTCTTGGTTACAAAACGTTAACGTAGCAATCGTATTCATGAAAATCAAGTAATTCCTGCGCGCCTTAACATTGCATCGAAAATCAACCTGTGCACTTCACCGCTTGACGCCACACGTGATGCTGGTACTGTCTTCAGTATGTGTTCAGGAATGACTCGATTTGGCCCAAGTCCAGCGTCGCTAGCCAGTTGGATCTCGCAGGCTCTTTGGAGCGTCCATAGCCTGTTAAATGTTGTTGGAATATCAGGTCCAACAACAAGCAATCCGTGATTCCGTAAGATAAGGTGGTTGCATTTTGAAAGAGAATTGACTAGCCTTGGTTGCTCGTCTAAGTTGGTCGTAACACCTTCATAGTCGTGGTATGCAACATCGTTAAACAGCATGGCACTGTAAAAATTGTCGTGGCGAAGACCTTCATCCTTGCTAGCAACTGCGCATCCCGCCGTGGTGTGAACATGCATGATGCAGTGGGCGTCTTCACGACTAGCGTGAATGGCACTGTGTATGACAAAACCTGCGCGATTGACCTTAGCTTCGGAGCCATCTAGCGTGTTTCCGTCAATGTCTATTTTCACCAAATTGTCGGGACGTACCTCTGAATAATGAAGCCCGAACTTGTTGATGAGATATTCAGGTTTCTGATCATTCGGTGTTGGGACTCTGAGCGTGATGTGGTTAAAGATCAGCTCTGTCCAGCCTAACCAATCAAAAAGGCGGTAGCAGTCAGCCAAGTCGGCTCTGAGTGCAGATTCAGTTTTCATTTCAATTCTCCAGAACTCTTGCAATGTCCTCGCAGAACACCAGATCTTCTTCGCCTGATGCATCTAGCACTTTCAACCAAATCCCATCACCAACATTTTCTACGACATTTGCTGTGCTGCCGTATTTGAGATCAATAACTTGTCCTGGAATGACGTCCATAAAATTCAACATATAAACTCCTAGAAAAAAATCGACAAGTTCTTCGACAACAAGACATTCTGGTGC
>CAIQHU010000078.1 GCA_903871735.1 uncultured beta proteobacterium
GAGTGGCATATTTACCAGTATTAGATTCAATCAAAAGCTTTTTAATAACCTATGTTGGTCAACAACTTTTAAACTATTAAATTAATGGGCAAACTATCGACGCATGTTTTAGACACCACGGTTGGCAAACCGGGGCAAGGAATCCATTTAGAGCTTTTCAAAATCAGTTCACAGGATCAAAAAACCCTTGTTATAAGTGCCATAACAAATTCAGATGGTCGCTGCGACCAGCCTCTACTCGAGGGTGCTAACTTCTTAGCTGGCGAATATCAAATCGAATTTGATATAGGAAAATATTTTGAGAAACGCCATCAACATACTCATGAATTACCTTTTCTAAACAAGGTAGTTATTCGTTTTGGTGTTGGGAGTGGCGATGAAAATTATCATGTACCCTTGGTAGTAACCCCTTGGAGTTACTCGACCTATAGAGGTTCATAAAAGGGGTATTACTACAGGTTATAATAAATACTTACCGACCGCAGCGGGTTCCTCTATATGGGCGTGGTCAACGACTTCTGCAGTTCCGCCGTGGCAGAAGACTGAAAGAAAGCTTGTGCATAAACAAGCATTTTTGAAGTTGGAGTTTGCGCGATGGAATATCTAGTACCCTATTTTTTTGAATGGCTCAACCTTTTGCTACGCTGGTTGCACCTTATTGTTGGCATTGCTTGGATTGGAGCCTCATTTTATTTCGTTTGGCTAGACAATAGCCTAATCCAACCGAAAGATCCAAAACTATCCCAAGCAGGGGTTAGCGGAGAACTTTGGGCAGTCCATGGTGGCGGGTTTTATAACCCTCAAAAATATCTCAATACCCCCCCAACGCTCCCTGAAAATCTTCACTGGTTTTATTGGGAGGCATACAGTACTTGGATAACTGGTTTTTTGTTATTTACAGTAGCCTATCTTTTTAATCCAACAGTGATGCTTGTTGATAAACAGATTTTTGATATGAGTGGGCACCTCGCAATTGCACTAGCACTGGTTTATCTCGTCGCTGGATGGATTGTTTATGACATCATCTGCCGATTTTTTGGAGTTGGGGACGCAGCAGATAAAAAAGTAGCCATCTGTTTACTGTTTTACGTTACATTAGCCTCAATCATTGCTTGCCATCTATTCGCTGGTCGTGCTGCTTTTTTATTAACCGGGGCAATGCTAGCCACTATCATGGCTGCAAATGTCTTTTTTTGGGTCATTCCAGGACAAAAAACCGTTATAAAAACGATGCGGGCCGGTGGCTCCCCTGACCCAGTTCATGGCCAACGCGGCAAACAAAGAAGTGTACACAATACTTTTTTCACACTACCAGTGCTTTTTGCCATGCTCTCAAATCACTACAGTATGGTGTACAACGCGCCAAATAATTGGCTTGTACTTATTCTAATCATGGCCGCAGGTGCCATTATTCGTTTCTTTTTTGTCGCTCGCCATAAGAATAAAAATAACTACTTAATTCTTGTTGTAGGGATCATCTTTTTACTAATTCCTATTTTTCTAATTGCACCGCCCCCACCACAAAAATCACTTAGTGACCACATTCCACCCAATTTCTCTGAGGTAAGTTTGGTGATACAAAATCGCTGCGTAGTTTGTCATAATGAAAATGTTGCTAATAAAAATATTAGACTAGATAGTCCTCAAGCCATTCAATCTCAAATGAATTTAATCTATCAACAAGTCGTGGTAACCAAACAAATGCCGATCAATAATGCGACTGGAATTACCGATGATGAACGCCTCATACTCAAACGCTGGTTCAATACAAATAATCCATAGGAGAATAAAATGAGTATCCCAACCATTGATCCACTTGCGCCTCTATTTACTAAAAAATATGTCAACTTGGCGAATGCAAATCTTGGTGCAAAAGCAATCAGTTGCTCCGATGAATTTTTTGCTCCATTAGAAAGAATGCTCAACCCAGAACCCGCAATCTTCGTACCCGGCAAGTATGATTTGAATGGCAAATGGATGGACGGTTGGGAAACTAGAAGAAAACGCCAACAAGGCTCCGACTGGGCAATTATTCAATTAGCAAAACCCGGCACTATCGTGGGATTAGATATCGATACGAGCCACTTCACTGGTAATTATGCGCCAGCTATATCTATACAAGGCTGTTACTCCGCCGAAGTACCTAGCTCTCAGACAACCTGGTTTAACGTCTTATCGCCTGCAAACTTACTGGGAAATCAACATCATTATTTTGAAGTACCACCCACAGAAAAAGTCAGCCATTTAAAAATAACCATCTTTCCTGATGGGGGTATTGCTAGATTACGAGTCTATGGAAAACCAGAGATGCAATGGGATCAAACAGCGCCCAATACTCTGATTAATTTTGCTGCCGCCGAAAATGGTGCCTATGTGATTACTGCAAATAATGAGCATTTTGGGCTAGCGTCAAATCTTCTCCAACCACATCGGGGCCAAAATATGGGTGATGGTTGGGAAACTAGAAGACGAAGAGAGCCTGGTTATGATTGGTGTGTAATTGCTTTAGCTGGCCCAGCAATTATTCAAAAAATTGAAGTAGATACTTGTCACTTCAAGGGCAATTATCCTGATCAGTGCTCGATTCAAGCAAGTATGGTTACCGCTGGTACCGATACATCAATCATTACCGAATGTATGTTTTGGCCAATTCTTTTGCCAAAACAAAAATTAGAGATGGATAAGCAGCATGATGTTTCGGCTCATATCCAAAATTTAGGCCCTGTCTCCCATATCCGGTTGAATATCTTTCCCGATGGTGGGATATCACGACTACGTCTATGGGGGACCAAGGGATGACTCATGTCAAATTACTTCAACTCACACGAGAAAATTTTGCCCCCTTCGGAGAACTATTGATGCTCGATGGTGCTGAACATTTTCCAATTAATCGAGGTAGTACTGAGCGATACCACGCTCTTTCTCAAGTCGATGTTCAGTCAAATGGCGGCGCTCCAATTATTAGCCTATTTAGAGGTCAAGCTTTTCAACTACCATTCCAATTATCTGTGATGGAGAGGCATCCTTTGGGTAGTCAGGCCTTTATCCCGCTAACTAAAGATCCACTACAGCGCTATTTAGTAATAGTTGCTAAACCTTGCTATCAAACGGAAATAGAAATTACACAAAACTTATGTGCCTTTATTGCCCATGGATTTACGGGCGTTAGTTATGCTAAAGGAGTTTGGCACCACCCTTTGGTAAGCCTTGATGAAGTGTCGGACTTTATTGTAGTAGATCGTAAAGGACCTGGAAACAACTGTGATGAAATAGAGTTAACTAGTCAATTTATTGTAGATAGAGTCTGAATAGGAGTTACCTCAAGATTACTTTTTACAGAGATTTGTAATTGTTCTTGAACGAATCAATGGGATTTCCTGAACTAGATAAAGCTAAGGGGTTCTTGAGGGAGTTAGGGCGCCATTTTTCTCAATCATCGCAATAATAGCTGCAACGCCCTCTATTTTTTTTAGATTAGTCATTACATACGGCTTACCAAGTCGCATTTTCTTCGTGTCTGATTCCATGATTTCTAGGTTGGCGCCAACGTATTTCGCAAGGTCGATCTTATTAATCACCAATAAATCTGATTTAGTAATACCAGGTCCACCCTTACGAGGAATTTTCTCGCCACCAGCCACGTCAATAACATAAATCGTGAAATCTGACAACTCTGGGCTGAAAGTTGCTGCCAAGTTATCACCGCCCGATTCAATAAAAACAATATC
>CAIQHU010000079.1 GCA_903871735.1 uncultured beta proteobacterium
AATATCAAAAGTAGTCTTCAAGGGCTGGTACTTCTTTTTTATAAAAAATATCAAGGCGATATAAAGCACCTCATCTAAATAGAAAATACGAGAATATTCCATGCACTTTAAACTTACTCCTAGCTCCAACCGGAACGCCATATTCAATTATCCAAAAATTTAACCAGGCATTCGTGAAGGTCCTAAATCAAACCGAACTCAAGAATCGCTTCTCAGAGCGATGTGTCGACCTAGTCTCCTCTTCTCCCGAAGATATGGATAAGCTGATCAAATCAGAAGTAACGAGACAACAAAAACTTGCCAAGAATTTAGGTATCAAACCTGATTAATTGCATTTGTCCTACTATCGAGAAACAATATTCAAACCGGGCATCATCTAGCATAAAATCCTACTCGTCTCGCACAATTTGGATATCTAGTTTTAAATCTTTTATTGCCATTGTGCTAGGACAATTCAAAGCAATCTCAGGTGGCAACCATCTCAAATATATTTCAGTTTAAGGGAGGAAGCTACAAGTCTAGATGGGATAGTGGGGATTTGAGTCAATTTCAATTATAATTAAGCTGTATTCATTTTTGCAAAGATACCCGCCGTTCATAGAAATACTTAGGTTTACATTGTTCACTGAATAATTCTCATCATTTTCATCATGAATTAATCAGAAACCAATTTATTCACCTTATAACGTCATATTTTCAAACTTTTCATTATTCTTATCTATTTTGGCGATACCTGATCCTCTTATCGAAGTTGACCGTGCTATTTCAGATTTGCGCAGAGGCGCCTTAGTTAAGCTGGTTGACGGCTCAAACAGCATACTAATGCTAGCTGCCGAACTCTTAACTGCAGACCAGCTTGAGGTATTGAACCGCCAAACGACAGCCCCACGACTTATCCTAACAGGTACGCGGGCCAATGCCCTGGGTATTGATCAAACTGTTCGACCCGCAAGCATGATTTCTCATCCCAATTCTCTCTCGCTAGAAATCATTGAATTTCTCTCAAATCCCACAACGGTTTTAGTGCATCAACCCAATTTAACTGGTCTAGTTGTGCATGATGCCAGCCGACTTGCGCAGGCGAGTATTACCCTGTCTAAATTGGCTCGGCTCTTACCAGCCACACTCATTACCCAAGCTGAAGAAACGCCAGATACCCTCACCGTGCGCGTCAGCTCAATTGAATCCTATATCCCACAAACAGCCTACGCATTAAAGCTAGTTAGCCGTGCCCGTGTCCCCCTCGAAAATGTCGAAAATGCACAAGTTGTAGCCTTTCGTCCAAATAATGGAGGCACAGAGCACCTCGCCATTGTCGTAGCAGATATAGACCCGACAAAACCGGTTCTTGTCAGACTTCATTCTGAATGCTTTACCGGGGATCTGATCGGCTCTTTACGCTGTGATTGTGGCAATCAGTTACGCGGCGCCATCGATGAGATGGTCCGGGGTGGTAGCGGTATTTTGCTATACCTAGCCCAAGAAGGTCGTGGCATTGGCTTGGCGAACAAGCTGCGCGCTTATCAATTACAAGATGCTGGACTTGATACGGTGGATGCCAATCTACAACTCGGTTTTGATTCTGATGAGCGTAATTACTTACCCGCAGCCCAGATGCTAAAAATGCTCGGAGTAAGTCGTGTACGACTGATGACAAATAATCCTGCCAAAGTAGCTGCACTGACAAAGTATGGCATCGAAGTGGTCGAACGCGTACCGCATGCCTTCCCCTCAAATCGACATAATGATAGTTATTTGCGAGTCAAGGCCTCTAAAAGCGGTCATCTATTTGAGTTCTAATTTATTGGATTCAAAGCTTTTTATGCGTTCTTGGTAAGTCTTATTCTGTTTTTATCTCGTTGTAATTAGCTTAAAATCGCTTAACTAGAAATATCCTATAAGGAACATCAAACTACGCTCAGATGATTTGGCATCTCAAGTTGTCAAAAAAAATATGCCTTCAGTAACAAACAATTCACTATAAAAACTCACAATCACTTGGGGTAATGCTAATATATCTATGTCGTATTAAATCAAGTTAGCCAAAGAGCTATCCTGAAGAATCATCAAAATAAGCCGTAAAAATAAATCATAAGGAGACCCTGATGAATCATCCCATAACTACTGAATTAACTACTGAATTAGAAACATTCGAGCCAACTCCAGAAGAGATGGAAAAGCGCATTGCTCGCTTTAAAGATTTAAAGCCTACCAAACGTAACTATAACGAATCGAATGTGGGGATCCCCGGTGAGGCCTATGCCAAATTAGCTGCCGACTGTGTCTATAAATTAATGTCGCCCCCAGGCAATAAGCGAGCTGCTGCTATTCCAGCAATTTCTGGTAACCCAGGTGTGGAAGTGTCTATTTTAGATAATCCACCAGGCCATGGCCCAAGAATGCATGCGCACATGAAAACAATTGAGTCTTTTCTTTGCTTAACTGGTAAATACCGAGTCTCTTGGGGTTCCGGTGGAAAGTATCATGTTGATCTTGAGCCCTTTGATTTTATTGCTCTGCCCGCGCGCGTTTTTAGAGAGGTTACTAATATTAGCGATAGCCGCGCCCTGATTGTTGCAATCGTCCAAGGCAGTATTGAAGATACTTTTAATGATGTCCTGTATGACCCCGTACTTGGCGAAAAAGTCCGCGCTGAATATGGTGATGAGGTCTATGACAATTTTAAAAATATTGGTATTACCTTTGGGTCGGTTTGGAAAGGTAATGCTTAACTACTGTTCTTTAGGAATCCTTTCATGATAAAAATTCACTCGCCGGATAAGTGGTCTTTTTTAAATCCATTCATTGCACTTGCCCTTTTCTATACCGGTATTTCTGCTCCGTCCCTGGCACAGAATTTTCCCAATAAACCCATTACTCTGATTGTAAGTTCCGCACCAGCTGGGCCTCTAGACGCTGCCGGTAGAATGCTCTCTGATTATTTATCTCGAAATCTTGGAAAACCAGTTGTTATAGAAAATCGGCCAGGTGCGAGCGGTGCAGTAGCAGCCGGCCTTCTAGCAAAAGCTTCGCCGGACGGCTATACCCTCATGATTACAACCCGAGCAATCACGATTAATCCATCACTCCATCAAAAATTACCGTTTGATACGAGTAAAGCCTTTACCCCCATTGCCATGGTCATGGAGCAAGCTAACTTATTAGTCGTAGGTAAAGATTTTCCAGCTCGTACCGTACCTCAACTCATTAAAGTATTAAAAGAAAATCCAGAAAAATATTCATTTGGATCACCAGGGAACGGCGGAATCCCTCATCTAGCCGGTGAAATGTTTAAATCCTTTACCGGCACATCTATCCTTCATATCCCTTATAAAGGCGCTGCACCCTTGATGACTGATTTACTAGGCGGTCGAGTGGATATGACATTCTCTAGCCCAGGAACAGCCCTAGCACAAATCAGCGAAGGAAAAGTATTCCCAATTGCCATTGCCTCTGAAAAGCGATCTCCTTTACTACCCCAAATTCCAACCTTTGCAGAGTTTGGGATCAAAGGTTTTCATATTGATTCTTGGTACGGTGTATTTGCTCCAACGGGTACACCACCTGAGATAGTGAAATTACTCAATCAAGAAATCAATAACTTCCTCAGAACAGA
>CAIQHU010000080.1 GCA_903871735.1 uncultured beta proteobacterium
TATTTGCTAGTGAATCAATTGTCAATACAATTCAAACAAGCTAGGGATTACCCTATCCAACAACTCAAAGTGTTACAACTAATTGATATTAATAAATAATATTAAATTGAATAGAAATGAAGTCAATCTATTGCTCAATTAGAAATAATGATTTAGTCTTTACAAATACATTGTATAAAAAAAGAACTTTCTTTTTAAAGGAGACCATATGCCTATCAAAGGTTTTGCACACATTAATGTGAGTACCAAAGATCTTGAAACATCCAGGCGTTTTTATTCCCAAGTTTTAGGTCTAGAAGATGGCCCTCGTCCACCTTTTGGTAGAGCTGGTGCTTGGATGTATCTAGGCGATCAACCGATCGTCCACATCTCAACCGCACGTAGCCCAGAACCTAATCCAGCAAAAACAGATGCCTTTGACCACTTTGCACTCTGGACACAAGATATTAATCACTATCGTCAAGTCTTAAAGGAGTATTCAATCAAGAATGTTGAATTTGGAGTTCCGGATAATGATCAATATCAAATCTTTTTTAAAGATCCCGATGGTATGGAAATCGAGTTAATCTTTAGAGGTGAAGAAGCGCGCTTAGCCAGTCAAGCAGATGGTGCCAAAACTGATGCTAGCTTTGGAAGAAATCTATAAGCTTGGGCCTTCTGTACCAATCATTCGATTACAAACTTCATGAAAAGTACCCCATTACATCTGCAAATATCTCAAAAAATTCGAGTAGATATTCAAGAGGGGAGATACCACCTAGGAGCACGCCTACCAACCGAAGAGGAACTCTGTAAGCAGTTTAAGGCAAGTCGACCAACTCTTCGGCAAGCACTTACTACCCTAGCAAATGATGGCCTCATTATGCGTCGGCCACGAACAGGTTCGACCGTATTAGCTACCCAACCGCAAATTGTTCTTTCTCATTCGGTGAATTCAGTCAACGAACTGTTAGATTATCCCGGAGTGATGGTCAGAAAAATTCTGGCTATGTCCTATATCAAAACTGATGCCACTCTGGCAAATACGATTCATTGTCCGGTCAATATGGAGTGGTTTCGGATTGTCTCACTGCGTTTTCAAAATAACTCCAATATCCCGCTTTGCCTAACCACCTATTACATCTTACCCAAATATGCTGGCGTTGTTAAACACAAAAAACATTTAACTATCCCAATCAGTGAACAAATAGTTGAAATGTTTGATGAAGTCATCCAACGGGCCAAAGTAGAAATTTACTCCCAAAAAGTCCCCCCCGAATACATTGATGAGCTGAGTGTAGATAAACAAACCTCCGCCCTGGTAGTCATGCGCTCTTATCAAGGTAAAGATCAACAAACTTTTCAAATTACAACAAGTCATCATCCAGACGATCGCTATCGATATAGTTTTGAACTCATTCGAGAGCAAAGATCGATGTCGCAAACCATTAGAAAATAAACTCCAGGAGACTCTCATGAAATCTACCATCAATAATCATCTACTAATTCTTTTTTCATGCATATTTTTAACGCAATTAAGCCTTGCTCAAGAAACTTTTCCCTCAAAACCAATCACCATTGTCAATCCAAATCCGCCTGGCGGCTTTGTCGATAATGTCGGACGAAATCTATCGATCGTGTTACAAAAAATACTCAAGCAACCTGTCTTAATTGTCAACAAACCCGGCGCTAATGGCGCTATCGGTCATGCTTTTGTCGCGAACACGAGTGCAGATGGATACACTCTTCTGCTGACATCGCCGTCTTTAATTACCCAGCCCGCAATTGATGCCCTCTACAATAAAAATTCGAGCTATACACTCAACAAATTAATTCCAGTTGCACAAATCACCTCTGATCCAGCAATTATTTCAGTTCATCCAGAAACACAAATCAAAACGATCCAAGATCTCATCAAGCGTGCCGCTCCTCAAGGCAACATCGCTATTTCATCATCCGGAACTTACGGGGCAACCCACCTACCCATGGCGATGATTGAACATGCTACTGGCGTCAAATTTAAACATATTCCGACCAGTGGTGGCGCACCTGCAATGAACCTTGCACTTGGCGGTCATGTCAATGCTGTAGCCTCTGCACCAAGTGTAGCTTTCCCACAAACGCAAGCGAATAAATTGATCCCAATTGCCCAAACTGGATCTAAACGGCTACCGCCTTTTTTAGAAATACCAACTCTCAAAGAGTCAAATATCTCAGTCGAGTATGCTCTATGGACTTCACTATTTGCACCTGCAGGAACCCCAGCGCCCATCTTAAAAGTAATCACGCAAGCAATGCGGGAGGCAACTCAAGATGAACAATTTAAAGTGGCACTAGTCAAAAGCAATTCCACTCTAGACTACCTCGATGGGGAAGATTTTAATCAGTTCTGGAAATCAGAAATCAAAAAATTACAAGATACAGTCCGCCAAATCGGTAAAGTCGACGAATAAAAAAGCTCTCATCTTTAGTGAGAGCTTTTTTATTACAACTTAAAAACTATACAGGGGCAAACATTTGTCCACCATCGACATTAATTACTGAACCACTTAAATAACCACACAACACAGAGGAACAAAATGTTGTCAAGTGCGCAATCTCATCAGGCTCAGTCATGCGTCCAAATGGTAATTTTTGCGTTAGCTCAGTCCACCGGGCTTCATCACCCAATTTATTCTTAGCATTTGCTTTCATCATATTCTCCATCCGATCACTTCGAGTCGGAGAAGGATTTATACCAAAAACACGCACGCCATGTTTGTGACTTGTACCCCCAACAGCTTGCGTAAATGCCATTAAAGCAGCATTAGCAGTTACTCCACAAACATATTCTGCGCGTGGCGCTGCACCTGCCATACCAATAATATTTCCAATCACCCCTGCACCTTGCTTTTCCATTGCCGCAAGATAAATACGCGTCAAATTAATATAACCAAATAACTTCAATTCCCATGCAGCGCGCCAACGCGTTTCATCAATGTCAGCTAAAACTCCACCTGGAATAGCGCCAGCATTATTAATTAATATATCGACATTTCCAACCTGCGCAAAAAGAGCTTCAGCTGATTTTGGCGCACCTAAATCTAATTCAACCGTCTGACAACTGACGGCATACTTCGATTCAATCAATGCCTTACCATTTTTTAAATTACCCGCATCACGGGAAGTAATGATTGGCAAAGCTCCTTCAGCTGCAAACGCCGCAGCAATTGCCAAACCAATACCCTTAGAACCGCCAGTTACTAATACTTTTTTACCTTTTAATTGCAAATCCATTTTCATTCCTTTCAAAAACTTCTTTTATAAAATTTCGTTTTAATTCTAATAAATCCACTACTATAAATACCCAACATGAATCATTGGTAATCAAGCTTTCTATGCTGTTTTAATTTTGGTCTCCTCCTGACTAAAATACAAATTACTTAAAGCCTAGAATACCAGTCGCTAAGGAGCGACTATCTCGCAAAGACCAACGGCCAGCAAGAATCATAAAGTAAAAATCACTTAAATTTTTATTAAACAAGTCAGGATCTTCAATATTGTTTGTATGCCCAGCTTTTGGAAAAATCACTAGCGAAGCACTAGGGATGTTTCGCTTCATCAATATTGCCGGCTCTAAACAAGGATCATCTTCATCCCCTGTAATAATCAACGTGGGCGCTGTAATGGTGCGCATACCATCAATGAGTTCCCATAGCGATGGACGCATCTTCTGGACACCTCTTAAGGTATTAGCAGAACCAATGGCAGGGTGTCCTTCCATTTGCGTAGCAAACTCAGCAAAACCACGCGGATCTTTATTTTGAAATTGCACGCGTGTTGGGCCAATTGTGTACTTCTTAGCACCCTCAACACTACCCAAATCCTCAAACATTTTTGCAGCTGCTTCAACCTCAGCATGAAAGCCTTCTTTTTTCTCAGGTTGAGCGCCATATCCGCAACCAGCCACAACTAGAGATAAAACGCGCGACGCTTGATAAATTCCCATGTGTAGTGCTGCAAATCCCCCCATCGACAATCCAACAATATGCGCTTTTTCAATCTGTAAATGGTCCATGACCGCCACGATATCTTGCATCGCCCGCTTTTGCGAGTATGACTTGACATCCGTTGGAACATCGGAGGGAAGATATCCTCTTGCTGAATAGGTAATACAGCGAAAATATCTGGAAAAATATCGCATTTGCGGCTCCCAACTCCGGTAATCAGCCGCAAATTCATGAACGAATATAAGCGGTTGACCAGTTCCAGCCTCTTCATAGTACAAATTAATGCCATCATCAGTTTTTGCGAATGCCATACAATCTCCCTTAAATCACTTCTTGTTTTTTAAATTCTAAAATTTCTTCTTCTGTGTAATATAACTCTTTTAGGATTTCATCCGAATGCTCACCAAGATCCGGAGTTTGTTTAGTGATCTTGGCCGGCGTTCGAGATAACTTCACAGCTTGATTCACTAACTTGAGTGGCGGCTTACTAGGGTGTGAAACTTCCACAGACATTGCTTGCGAGATCACCTGCGGATCGTTAAATACCTCTGCCATATCATAAATCGGACCTGTAGGCACACCCACTGCGTTTAGTCTTTCAACCCAATACGCCTTTGGCTTTGCTTTAAAAATTGGAATTAAAGTTTGGCTTAGCTCGGTTCGGTGCTTCACACGCATTGATTCAGAATGAAAGCGGGGATCGTCTTTTAAATGCGGATGCTCAATCACATCACACAAACTCAGCCACATGGCCTCACCAGTTGCAGCAACATTCATATAACCGTCACTACTTTGATAACAAGAAGTTGGCATACTCGTTGGATGATCATTGCCTACTTGCTGCGCAACATCACCTTCCATTAAATATCTAGCTGCCTGAAAATCCATCATAGCCACGCCTGCTTGAACTAAGGAGCTCTGGACCCACTGTCCTTGGCCAGAAACTTCTCTTTCAAGTAAAGCTGTCAATGCTCCACAGGCGGCTATATATCCAGCAGTAATATCAGTAATCGCAACACCTGCACGCATCGGACCTCCGCCCGGTGCGCCAGTCACCGACATAATGCCACTCATACCTTGCGCAATTTGATCAAACATCGGCCTTTTTAAGTAAGGACCATCCTGACCAAAACCAGAAATTGAAACTAAGATGATTCTGGGATTAATCTTTTTTAAGGTCTCATAGTCTATCGCTAAGCGTAATTTAACATCCGGACGAAAGTTTTCTACAACCACATCCGCAGTTTTAACTAAACGATAAAAAATATCACGACCAACTGGATTTTTTAAATCCAAGGTCATGGATCGCTTGTTCCGATGTAAGTTTTGCATATCAGGTCCTGACCGCGTACCGCTAAACTGACTAGTACCAGTTTTTGCTGACATTTCAATTTTTATCACGTCAGCACCAAAATCAGAAAATTGTTTGACGCAAGTCGGGCCGGCTCTGGCGCGGGTTAAATCTAAAACTTTAAATTTTTTAAGTGCTGTCATATTTAAGTCAAATGGTTAAGTTGTTGTTGATGAAGAATGAAGTCGTCAAATGCTATTTTTCCATGAAACTGGGGCTGATAATCAAAATCTTTTTTGATTCGTGCAATACGCATCGGCGAGCGCGGCAATGGTCCATTTTGACCAATCGTACACGACTCAAGCTGATTTGTGATTTCATAACTAAATAAAGGAAATAGTTGTTTTAACCAAACAAGCCAATCAGATAATGACCAAGTTAGTCCACTCGCTAAATGATAAAGCTCTTGTGAAGAACTGCCCCTAACAAGGATCTTCGTTAAGCCTGCTGCCACATCTCGGCTATACACATAATCTGTGCCAACAGCGTCATGTACAACAAGATGTTCACCTTTCTTCGCGGCCCAGTAAATTTGTAGTGGCAAACTCAGTGTATCTCGGTGCCCGGTATCATACTCCCAAGGTCCATAAACCAAACCCAATCGTACTGTAGTGATGTTCAGACCTCTGGTTTGGCGATATCGAATGGCGGCTCTTTCGGCAGCCAGTTTACTAATACCATAGATAGTTACTGGCAAAACCGGACTTAATAATTCATCAATTTGCGAGTCATGCGTTCCTAAGTGGCCAAATATAGACCCTGAACTTAACTGAATTACTTGCGCAATAGAGTTCTGTAAAGCCGTCTCAAAAACCGCTAATGAACCCATCAAGTTAACAGCCATTATTTCCTCTGTATGGTCTTTCTCACGCAGTTGATCTGCCGTTATAGCGGCCGCATTAACAATTTTTGTAATGCCATAATGTCGACAGATATGATTTAAATCAGTAACTTGGCTCACACTACCAGAGCAAAAATCGTAATTTACACCGAGCTCATCAAAAAGGTTTTGCTGTGCAATTGGCATGGCTTTGGGCGCCATTAAGACTACCTTTTCACCAATTGCTGATAATTGCTGGGCAAGGTTTAGGCCAACAAAGCCAGTTCCACCAGTAATTAATATTGCCATAAATCCATCTACTTTTTTTAATAAAACTAAATATTACACCTACTTGAAATAATCAATGATATGAGTTAGTCTAAAACGAGATACAAAGTTTTTTTAAATTAAACAATGCTAGGAGAAAAAATGCTTATGCAATACGCCGCAAAAAAAATAACGAAAAGTGGTTTTTTAAGCTTAATGCTACCAAGTCTTATAGCCTGTACACTTTTAGCTACCGCACCGATCTCAAGTCAAGCCCAAGAAAAAGTAATTCGGATTGGTGCCCTCCTGCCAGCCTCTGGTGGCGGTGCTTACTTTGGTGTCATGGGTAAGCAAGGAGCTGACCTTGCTCTAGAACAAATTAATAAGTCTGGTGTTAATGGCTATAAGTTAGTAATCAATTACGAAGATTCTCAATGTCAACCCCTGCCAGCAACGAATGCTGCCAAACGATTACTTGAAAACTTTAAGCCCCATGTTGTCATCGGCGAAGAGTGTTCCGATGCCACCCTTGCTGCTATATCCGTACTTGAAGATGCAAAAGTCCCTCTCCTCAATGCTGGCTCAGCAACTGTCAAATTTACTGAATCTGGTTATAAGTATGCGTTTCGAATTTTTCCAGATGCTAGACAACAAACAGATAGTTTAGCGACCAATGCTGCCAAACGAATGAATGCAAAAAATGCTATTTTGCTGAACGAAAAAACGAATGCGGGTATCGATATTGCAGATACGTTTGAAAAAACCTTCTCAGCTAATGGCGGTAAAATCCTAGGTCGGCTTGAGTTTGCTAGAGATGTCAATGACTTCACTGCAATCGCAACAAAAGTTGCCTCCATGGGTAATGTGGATGTTTTACTTATTTCTGCCCTAGAGGGTCAAACCGTTAAACTCTTTCAAGCTCTAGCCCAAGCTGGTGTTACCAAGGGTGGCGGTGGCAAGGCGATCCCCATTGCAACGATTTGGGTCCCTTGGGGATTTGATCAAAAAGCAGGTAAGGCTGCGGTTGGCTATACTAGAATCTCGCAGTTTGATCCGAATGAAACACGTCCTGTAGTTCAAAATTTCGTGAAAGCATTTAAAGCAAAATATGGTGCAGACACTGTCCCAACGCATATTAATGCCCATGCTTACGACCAGATATTAATAATTGCCGAAGCTGTTAGAAAAGGTGCAACTAATTCTGAGTCGATTAGAAATGAATTTTTAAAGATGAAAGATGTCGAAGTCACTACCGGCAAAATCACTTTTGGTCCAAATGGTCAGAATCAAAATATGTCTGTGATTCACTATGTAGAAACAAATCCTGACTTGAGCTGGAAGACCCTGAACTGGTAATATCGTACTCATAAAAAAGATAGAGTCCGCCACTAATCGTGACGGACTTTTTCGTAATAACACCAGTTATTACTCTTACCTGCATCTACATTGGTATCTATATGTCTGACTTTTTTTACTTAATTGCCCAACAAACAATTAATGGTGTTGTGATGGGTTGTCTATATGTGATGGTTGCCCTTGGCCTGACTTTAATTTATGGGGTAATGAATCAAATTAACTTTGCCCATGCAGACTTCGTAACACTTGGTGGATTTGCTGCCTACTTTTTTGTAAAGTGGATGGGAGGCGGTTACCTCCTAAGTATTTTAGTGGCCTTCTTGGTGGGGGGCTGCCTTGGATACCTAGTTAATTTAATGATTTTTGCCCCACTGCGTGAACGAGGTGACGAGCTCAGGCCACTCATTGCTACTATTGGTGTATCCGTTCTTCTAGAAAATGGTGCTCTGATTGCATTTGGTCCAGTCCCTTATCAATTTGATAGTCCATATGACGAAACGATTCGACTTGGGAAAATTTTCTTCACGACACAAAGCCTCTTAGTCGTGATTGTAGCTTCTAGTTCAATCGCTGCACTGTATGCTTTTATGAAATATACCTTTATTGGTAAAGCCCTTCGAGCAATTGCGCAGGACCGCGAAACAGCCGGCCTGATGGGTATTAATCAAGCATTTTTAATTATGTTGACAATAGTCATTGCTTCAGCAATGGCCGGTATGGCTGGAGCTATGCTAGGTCCCATATTAGTACTTACTCCATTTGCAGGTGCCTCGGTCATTGTTAAAGCTTTTGCAATTGTAATTATTGGTGGCTTTGGCAATATGGCAGGAACAATTATTGCGGGCCTTTTAGTTGGTCTTATCGAAGCATTTACAACGCAATATTTGGACTCTGGCGTAACTGACCTCGTCGTCTTTGCACTCCTTCTAATAATGCTTCTTGTCAAACCAACAGGCTTGATCGCAGAAAAGAAAGAAGAAAATGTCTGAACAGCTTTCTATCCTAAAAAAAATCCCAAGCTGGGTTTACTATCTACTCACAATCGGACTCATCATTGCTCTACCCATCTTGCTTGGTGGCTCTGCTTATTGGCGAAGTATTCTTATTACGATCTCTTTAAACATTATGCTGGCTATGTCCCTAAATCTTATCTTAGGATATACCGGCCAGCTGCATCTTGGACACTCTGCATTTTACGGTGTTGGAGCTTATGCAACCACCCTTCTCATTAAAAAAGCAGGCTTCAGTTTTTGGTTTGCAGTGGCTACTAGTTCTTTATTAGCAGGTATTATCGGGATATTACTTGCTTTCTTTGCCACCCGTCTAAAAGGACATTATTTAGCAATCGCGTCTATGGCGTTTGCGATTATCTTGCATCAAATCTTATTAAATTGGGGGACTATGACTTCTGGGCCATTAGGTATCTATGGCATCGCGCCCCCTCCACCTATTGCTCTTTTTGGACTAGAGATTAAATTCAATAATCAAGTGAACCTCTTTTATTTAATTTCGTTTGTGGCACTCATCTCTTATATTGTCTTAAACAATATTTTAAAATCCCCAATTGGGGATACCCTTCGGGCAATTCGTGAAGATGAAGTCTCTGCAGCGTCATTAGGTATTAACGCCAAACTCTGGAAAGTATTCTCCTTCGGAGTGGGTGCCATGATTGCCGGTCTAGCAGGATCCTTTTATCCAAGCTTTGTGGGCACCCTAGTACCAGACGCCTTTGCAGTCATCGAATCATTTTCATACTTAGCCATGGTGGTGGTTGGTGGTATGGGAACGATGATCGGCCCCATTATTGGTGCAGTTGTACTGACCTTATTGCCCGAACTATTGCGTAGCATCGGTGATGCTAGGCTTTTAGTCTATGGTCTGTCCCTAACTCTCGTTGTTCTGTTTATGCCAGGTGGCATCCTGCAAGCTATACAACTCATTAAAACAAAGCTGATCAAGTAACTTAATCATTTCTGATGACCCTATGCTAGACAATATCTTAGAAGTTAATAACTTATGTAAATATTTCGGTGGTGTAAAAGCCGTTGAAAAAATTTCATTAAAGGTTTCGAAAAACTCGATTCAAACGATCATCGGTCCCAATGGCGCTGGAAAATCAACGACTTTGAATCTTTTATCTGGAACTTACTTTCCGACTCTGGGAAATATTCTTTACAAAGGTAAAGATGTTACCCATTTGGAACTCCATGAACGCGTTCCACTGGGTATGGCCAGAACTTTTCAAAAAATTCGTCTTTTTAAACAACTCTCTGTTTTAGATAATGTGATCGCTGGTTTTCATATTCATCACAAAATACCATTCTGGCAATATATTCTGCCCGCAGGAGCTTATAAAAAAAATCGGTTAGATTGTCAAGATGAAGCTCTTCGACTACTTGATTTTGTGGGCCTTGCCGACAAAGCCGAAGAGCGAGCCGGGTCACTGCCTTATGGCTCGCAACGACTTTTAGAAATTGCCCGCGCTCTTGCAACTAGGCCAGAAGTTTTCATGTTGGACGAACCTGCTGCTGGCTTAAATGATGTTGAAGTTCAGTTTCTCATGAGTCGATTAAAAAATTTACAAAATAAAGATATGACCATCATCTTGGTTGAACATAATATGAAATTAGTTATGAACGTCGCCGATGAGATATTTGTAATGGATCATGGTGAATATCTTTTTGATGGCAAACCAGCAGCGGTTCAAAGTAATCCAAAAGTCATCGCAGCTTATCTAGGGTCAAGTGGAACTGAAATATGAGCACATTAATTGAAGCAATTGATCTTGAAATTGCCTACGGGGATGTTGCGGCCTGCCAAGATATTAGTTTTAAGGTAGAAGAAAATGAAATTGTTACTTTAATTGGCTCCAATGGAGCAGGCAAAAGCACCACGATGAGAGCCATTGCTGGAGCTATGTATCCCCGCAAAGGAAAGATTATTTTTGATGGTATTGATATTACGAAAATGCCATCCTTTGAACGAAATCAATTAGGAATCGCACTAGTTCCTGAGGGTCGTCATGTGTTCCCGTTTTTGACCGTCATCGAAAATTTAGAGATGGGTGGGTATTGCCACCGAAACAACCGTCCCAAAATGAATTCTTTAATCGAAAAAATGGTGACGATGTTTCCGAAGTTAAAAATGCGAGCTAAGCAACCAGCTGGTACCTTATCAGGAGGCGAACAGCAAATGCTCGTAATTTGTCGGGCACTCATGTCAGAGCCAAGGCTACTTTGTCTTGATGAGCCATCCCTTGGACTAGCACCGATTATTGTGCAAGATATTTTTAAAACTATTCGAGAAATTAATGCAAATAATACGAGTGTTTTGCTAGTCGAGCAAAATGCACACTATGCCCTATCGACTGCATCACGTGGTTATGTTCTTCAAACTGGTCGCATCCTCACCAGCGGATCAAGCAAAGATTTAGTGAATGATCCACAAATCAAAGAGGCCTATCTTGGTAGTGTTTAAATCGAAAGAATTTCATGGAAAATATCCTCAATAAATATTCACTGACTGGCAAAGTTGCCATCGTTACTGGTGCCGGCCAAGGAATTTGTCGAGCAATTGCCATTGCCTTTGCGCAAGCAGGAGCACAAGTCGCTTGCCTAGATTTTTTAACAGAGAATGCTGTGCGAACTGCCGATGAAATTAATGCGATGGGTGGTAAAGCCATTGGCCTGTATGTTGATGTAAGTGACGAAGTAGCTACACAAAACGCCGTCTCGGAAGTTGTTAAAAACTTTGGGGGAGTACAGGTCCTTCTGAACGGCGCTGCGGCTAAAGATCCAAGTGGCAGTGTTGTAGATTATTCTCTTGCCGATTGGAATAAAGCGATTTCTGTCAACCTAACGGGTGCTTTTCTCATGAGTAAAGTAGTAATTCCTCATATGATTCAAGCCAAAACTGGTTCAGTGATTCATATTGCCTCACAACTAGGCCGAGTTGGTATAGCTGATCGGGCAGTCTACTGTGCAATTAAAGGAGCTTTAATTAACTTAGCCCGCGCAATGGCGGTTGATCATTCTGCGCAAGGTATTCGGACTAATACGATTTCACCCGGTGCAATTGAAACAGAGCGCATGACGATGCGTTTTGGGACGATGGAGAACGCTCGTAAAGAAATGGGGCCTATGCACTTAGTTGGTCGCCTTGGTTTGCCTGAAGAAATTGCCCTAGCAGCTCTCTATCTCGCGAGTGATGCTTCCGCATTTGTAACAGGGTCTGATTTATTAATTGATGGTGGCTATGCTGCCCAATAATTTTTTCTGAAAAAGGTAGGAAGATTATTACCTCTTTAGAGAGTTTTCCCACAATACAACAACTCGTTACTCGGTTGGACCCGCTCAGTACTGTTCTCGAACAGCAGAAAAAAATACGCTCCGTCAATCTGGCCTACCACTGTATTGCATCTGAGACGAATCAAATCTCCACTCTCCCTGGCCCACTTCACGGGGTAGGAATGATTCATAAAGATATCTTTCAATTAGAACAACAGATGCCAGGATTAGGTGTCAATGCCGGATATGCACAGGCAAAAGTTACCCGTGCGCGAGCGATTACAAAACTGCATGAAGCAGGGGCAAGTATTTTAGGTACAGCGGTAATGGCTCCGTATGCTTGTGGAGCAACATCACAAAACAGTAATTTTCCTAGATGTCTGAACCCTCTTGATCCCCATTGGATGGTCGGGGGATCGTCCAGTGGCTCGGCAGTAGCCGTTGCGTCTGGAATGACACCCGTTTCTTTAGGTACAGATACCAGTGGATCGGTTCGAATTCCGGCAGCATCTTGCGCAATATTTGGTTTAAAAACTACTCCTGGTGTCATTTCTACAGAAGGAGTAATGACTCTGAGCCCTACACTAGATACCGTTGGTATTTTAGGTAAACATGTTCAAGATGTACAACTGATTTTAAATATCCTAACCGAGGTGCCTCTGCAAGATATTGCACCAGCGCACAATATTGCCTACTGGATTCCCGAGCAATTACTCAGTCAGACAATTTTTAATGGTTTAACGCAGTTTATTTTGGGGCGGTTCCCAAAAGCAGATCAGATCAATTTCACTGACTTTGAGATCTACCGAAAAGCCACAGAACTCATTTTTTCCTATGAATTAAATCAACAATTTTCAAATCGATTAGATGATCCAACCATTACCAAAACAATACGATCAATCTGCAAAAGGGCGCAGTATATACCGCCAGAGCAATATCTAGAATACCTAAATAGTCTTACCCAACATCGCCAACAGTTTATAGCTCAATACCTAACCGACCATGATCTGATTATCATCCCTTGTTTTTCATGCTCTTTACCAGACTGGCAAGAAGTGGAAATTGGTCATCCACAATTTCATCAAGACAAGTTGATGGGATTATTTCACTTGATGGGTTTTATTAATTACTTAGGACTACCTGCGATTAGTATTCCCATCGGACTTGATGCCAATCACCGACCTTTAAGCGTGCAAGTAATTAGTCGGCCATTGATGGAAAAAAATCTATTAGAATTTGCTCAGCAAATTCTCGCTTAAAAAAATACAGTTATTTAAGATTATCAATCTGAAGATATTGTTGTAATTTTTTGTTAGCTTTATCTGCTATATTCTGCTCAGTATTTTCTAACATATGCTCAATTTCAATAATGGCGCTTGGGGTTAGCTCTTGTACTTTATTATCAGGTACTAAAGATTTTTTAAACTTCTTTCTCGGCGCCTCTTGAGATAAAGAAGAGTCGTTTAGATGGCTAGTCGGGCTAATATTGGACATCGATCCACCCCCTTTAGTTGTAGAGCTGATCCTTAGCCTACACCTTTTATTGAAAAATGCAATACTTTAGGATTCACAACCCCTTAAAGTATATTTTTCGGTGTAGATAAATACTTGAATTCAATAAAGTGCGTAGTAAACATTCATTGCGAATGTATTTCAATTTTATTGAGATTTTTCTGGTTGTCGATCAAATCGAACAAGGATGTACTTAAATATCAGCTCGGCGGTTAGGATAACAAATACCATCCGAAAAATGTGAAAAATTGTGACTGCCGGTACATTGAGTTTAAATACCTTTGCAGTAATCCCCATTTCCGCCATACCTCCAGGGACATTACTCAAAATCAAGGATTCAATATCTAAGTCAGATAATTGTTGAATAAGTAACGCAAATAGGACACTAAAGCAAATACAAATGACTGTATAAACAGAAATCCCTATCGCTAAGTTTTTAGCATGCGCTATAAACTCTTTTGTAAAGCGAACACCGAGTGCTGTACCTAATAATAATTGGGCTAAATTGGATAAGAGTTTTGGCCATGACGTTAGCTCGATTGCGAATATAGCCATCAATGCAACCACTAAAAGTGGCCCAAGTAAAAATGCATTGGGTAAATTTAAAAATCGAAAAAGTAATACGCCACATAAAGAACCCAATAAGAGAAGGCCACTCCCCTGAATAGAAAAATTCCTATTGAGCGCGTTTAGTTCAAAATCTCCGGGTGTGCCCCATATCTGAAACAATAGGGGAACTATACAAAGAACGATTAAAAGTCTTAGGGAGTGCGCTGCCGCCACTAAATCGGCTCGCTGATGGTGGCGGTCAGCAAGATTAGTCATCTCTGATGCGCCTCCTAAAGCTGCGCAAAAAAAGGCTGTTCGCATGGGTATCTTAAAAATACGCCAAAGTAACCAAGTACCAAAACTAAGTAAAAGTAGTGAGCCTAAGCAGACTAATATGATAAATGGAAAATCACGGACAATTTCCTTTACAACCAAAGGCGAAAAGGTCAGTCCAATAGCAATGCCAATTATCCACTGGCCAGTATATCGACCAGCGACAGGAACCTTTAAATTAAACCCCAGCACACACAATAATGCAACGACTAAAAGTGGTCCAAGCATCCAAGGCAGGGGGAAATTTAAATAACTGGCTACGTAACCACTAATGATTGCAATAACATAAGTCAATAGCCATGGAATCCATGGCGATTTAAAAACAATTGCCATTTAAAAACTACAGTTACTCTGCTTTAATATTTGCATTTTTTACGATCGCACCAAAACGTGTTAAATCAAATTTAATTTGCTCAGAAAATTTTTCGGGAGAACCAACTGTAGCGGTTATACCCATAGCATTTAACCTTTCCTTGCCCTCAGTCGAGGCAAGAATTTCATTTAAGGCTTGATTCAGTCGCATAATAACTGGTCTTGGGGTTTTTGCAGGTGCTAATAAACCAACCCAACTACTCAACTCAAAATCTTTAATACCACTTTCTATAAATGTTGGCACATCTGGTAAGCTAGAACTGCGCTGAAAACTAGAGACGGCCAATGGTGTTAATCGACCCGACTTAATATGCTGGTTTGCACCAGCAACCGCAGTGTAGACAAGTGGAATATTCCCCCCCAACAGATCAGTCATCGCCTGACCACCTCCTTTGTAGGGAATATGAACAAGATTAGCTCCTGTCTTTTGCTTTAATAATTCTCCAGCGATATGCGGCGAACTTCCAGCTCCAGAAGTTCCATAAGATAAACCCTGTGGATCTTTCTTAGAAATTGCAATCATGTCATTGACAGTTTTACCAGGAAAGTTATTATTTGCTACTAAGATTAAAACTGCATCACCAATTTTACCGATGGGGGAAAAATCTTTGACTGTATCAAAAGAAATCTTTTCAAAAACATGTGGATTAATGACCAGCGTACCATCAAAGCCTAGCAATAAGGTATAGCCATCTGGCTCAGCACTCGCGACTTGGTAGGAGCCAATATTACCTGAGGCACCTGGACGATTTTCAACAACTATTTGTTGGCCAAGCTTCGTAGATAACTGATCTGCAATATATCTACCTGAGGTATCTGTAACCCCACCAGGAGTAAACGGCACGATTAAACGAATGGGTTTTACAGGATATACGCTTTGGGCATGGGCAAGTGAAATGGCAAATAAGCAGCTAATTAGACTCATACCAAACCACTGCATCCGCTGATGTAAATTTATTTTCATGAAAATCTCCCCATTCTTATCATTGAGTCTACTTGCTTTCTATATACTTTTTTTCAAATTCCCAGACATCCTCAAACCCCATCAATTTTGATAGCTCAGAAAAATCATATAAATCCTGTTCTATATCGACGGATGAACCCATCTGCTTAAACTGCTCATAAACGGCTGCCATCGCTTGCGTAGCTGCTAATAAAGCAGTCACTGGGAAAATCGCAATACGATAACCAAGTTCTTGTAATTCATTTTTAGTCAGTACTGGAGTTCGTCCTTTTTCAACCATATTGGCAATCATCGGAATTCCCTTGAAATGTTGGCAAATGATCGCCATTTCTTCGATTGACTCGGGTGACTCAATAAATAAAATATCTGCGCCAGCCCTAGCATAAGCCTCTCCTCGGCGTAATGCCTCATCCAATCCAAGGGTAGTGCGTGCATCAGTGCGCGCAATAATCTTAAAATGGGGATCAACTCTAGCATCAACAGCTACTTGAATTTTTTGGACCATTTCTTCTAAAGAAATAACACGTCGGCCAGGCGTATGACCACATTTTTTAGGGAACTCCTGGTCCTCGAGCTGAATTGCTGCAGCCCCGGCGTTTTCATAGCCTCGAATCGTGTGCCGCACATTGAGTAGGCCACCATACCCAGTGTCACCATCGGCAATTAATGGTGTTTTGGCCATACTTGCCATTGCAGTAACTCGACCTAGCATATCAGAAAATGTCGCTAAGCCAGCATCCGGCAAACCGCATAAAGATGCCACAGTGCCATAACCGGTCATATAAAGAGCCTCAAAGTGCATCCGCTCGGCTAGTCTTAATGAAACCATCTCAAAGACCCCGGGAGCAACAATCAGATGATTTTCTTGTAACCGATCGGCAAAGGCCCTTCTACCAACGCTCATTTCGCCCCCTTTATAATTATGGCCTGCCCAGCACGATTCGAACGTGCGACCTACGGCTTCGAAGGCCGTTGCTCTATCCAGCTGAGCTATAGGCAGATATATTCTTTGATTTTAACTGATTTACCAACAACTTTGATAGTGACTTTTTAAGTCAGTCCTGTTATAAAATATGGGTGTTCTTTTAATCCAATTCAAAGCTTATGAAAATTTCTAAAATATATATCTTTTTGATCGGTATTACACTCAGTTTCGCACTCATTATTCCAATAAGTGCTCAAAATCGTTTTGATGTTGGCGATGATAAATACACCCCCAGTATGGGCCAGAGTGGAAAAGATGTCATTTGGATACCGACGGGTAATGATTTAGTAAGCTCCATGCTAAAAATTGCTGAAGTGACGCCAAAAGATCTTGTCTACGATCTGGGCGCAGGGGATGGAAAAATTGCGATTGCCGCAGCTAAAGAGTTTGGGGCGAATGCTATTGGTATTGAGTTTAACCCTGATATGGCTGCCCTAGCGCAAAGAAATGCTAATCGAGCCGGTGTGGGTAATAAAGTGAAGATTATTAATGGTGATATTTTTGTTGAGGATTTTAGCAAGGCAACGGTAGTTACGCTGTACCTGTTACCCCACCTCAATATCAAACTTCGTCCAATCATCCTGAATATGAAACCAGGTACTCGAATCGCTTCGCATGCTTTTAATATGGGGGACTGGGAACCTGATAAAGAAATAGATAGCAGTATGGCTAGAGGCTATTTTTGGGTTGTCCCAGCCAAAGTTGAAGGTAATTGGGCGCTCACGGGTATCGAACCACAAAGTAAAGTGGTTCTTAACCTCGCGCAACGATATCAAAAAATTGGAGGTGTACTTACTATCGGTAACACATCTCAATCAATCCTGAATGCCCAAATTAGTGGAGATAAATTAAGCTTTGGCTATATTGATCGAAATCAGCAATTTCATACAGCAATAGTTAAAGTTAATGGCTCAGAATTGATAGGCCATAACAAAGGCGAGAACTCCGATAATGAAATTGTAGGTAAACGCTTCTAACTAAAATAGCTTACCGTATGGATACCTTCAGACTAGGAGACTTTGCTAGTCTGGATAATGTCTATCCTTATGATCCTTCAGCATGCCCAGCTGATGAACGCTACTGGTAATGGCCTCGCCGAATACTACTTGGCTTATATCGATTTTGATCATCGGTAAAACATCAACTTCCTTGCTCGAGAGAAAGCTGTTTCATCATTTCTAAATGATTTTTTGGGGTATTTGAATGTCTTTCGCTTTTGCTAGTTTCGCTTGATCTGCCAGGATAATGGAGCTCTAATGGCTTTTTCGATAATGCTCTACTAGTAAATGATTCTATTTTGCCAGAACAGGATTGCCAGTAATGGATAGAATAGCGATGATTATTTGACTAATGGATTTAGTTGTGAGCATACCTGATTAACGTATCAAGTATTCGCAAGGTTTACAGGCATATCTTAGAAGTGTCTAATGAATATGAATTATGAGAAGGCTACTGTGAGTAGCAACTAATTTCTTAAATATTACCTCCTCATGACATCTCATACATAAGAAATCTGCCAACACAAATTAATTTGATTTAAAGGCCTGCATAGATTAAAGTTAAAAGATTGAAAAAAAGAGCTTTTAATGTAGCGTTCACTAAATTTTAATGTATCATTCACTAAACAAATTAATAATTAATGATCCATCCATCTAATTATTGAAGGTAATTTATAGTATCTTTCATATTTACATCGATAAAGGAATCCTTATGTACGATATATTTCAAACAGAAAAACTCATCGAACTTTGGCTGACAGAGGATATCGGACATTGCGACTTAACAGTCCAACTCATGATCCCAGAAGATGCCTTGGGAACTTTTTATATGAATGCAAGAGAACCCATGTACATTGCCGGTTTAGATGTGGCAGCGCGGGTTTTTTGTAAGTATGATTCACGACTGCAAGTAACTCGCCATGTCAAAGATGGCGATCAGGTTCAAAAGGGAACCAAATTATTGACGGTTACCGGACCAGCGCGCAGTATTCTTACTGCCGAACGCCCTGCCCTCAATATTGCTCAGCGACTCTGCGGTATTGCGACCGAAACTGCGCGCTATAACGCTGAAATTCAAGGAACTAAGGCCCGTTTAATCGATTCACGTAAAACTACACCAGGCTTGCGAATGCTTGAAAAACATGCCGTCGTTTGTGGCGGTGGACTCAATCACCGCTTAGGACTAGATAGTGGTGTAATGCTCAAAGATAACCATATTGTGATTGCCGGTAGTATCTTCAAGGCAGTTGCTAGTGCGCGTAAATTACTTCCTATCCTAACTAAAATTGAAGTAGAGTGTGACCGTATTGACCAAGTAATAGAGGCACTAGAGGCTGGTGCGGATGTGATTATGCTAGACAATATGTCGCTCGAAGATATGGCAAAATCCGTAGAAATTGTCGCAGGTAAAGCGAAAATAGAGGCTTCTGGTGGCATCCATATCAAAACGATCCAAGCCATTGCAAAAACTGGTGTGGACTATATTTCTACAAGCAAGATTACCCAAGCTGCACCTCCAGTCGATATCGGTCTTGACGACTAATTAGTTCGATTGATAAAAATAAACCATGCAACCAGGCAAGTTCTTTTTTGTCGTTGGACCAAGTGGTAGTGGCAAGGATAGCCTCATCTCTGGGGTGATGCCCTTACTCCCTAACAATCAATTTCTTGTGGCGCGCCGTGTTATTACCCGTCAAGCGCTGCTGCATACTGAGGACCATGATAGTTGTAGTCCGGCAGAGTTCTTAGAACGTGAGATCAGTGGTGATTTCATCATCACTTGGCAAGCCCACGGCCTCCACTATGGGTTACCATCCTCTCTTCTCAATGCCATTGAACAAGGCGTACATGTCATTGCTAATGGTTCTCGTAGCATGGTTCATTTACTCCAAGAGAAAGTACCCCATCTTTGTGTCATCGAGGTTAATGCGCCGATTGAAGTTCTTCGCATGCGTCTAAGTTCTCGGGAACGAGAAACTCCAGAAGAAATTGAGAAGCGCTTAACAAGAGCGTCTTTACCCCTACCTGCTGGAATATCCAGCTTTAAAATCAATAACAACCATAGTTTAGGAATCGGGATTAGTCGACTCAAAGCAATACTCCTTTGTAATCTAGAGTCAACCGACAAACTCCAACAAGATTTATACCAAAAAATTTGTGGGAAAAGCTTAAATCGTGCATCCTACAGCCAACTCATACCAGCAATTATTCAAAAAAAGTTTTCTTTTGATGATGCGCAAACTTTTTTAATTGCCTGTACAGAACATTTAACCGAAGATGAAATTGTCTCTATTGCGCATGCCCGAACCTTTAATTATCCAAGAGTCGCTTGGGGGAAATCCATCGTAGTCGATAAGCACTCTCTTGGTGGCATTATAGGTAATCGCGTCTCACTAGTAGTCATACCAATCATTGCAGCATTTGGATTACTCATACCAAAAACTTCATCGCGCGCAATTACATCTGCTTCTGGCACAGCGGATACGATGGAAGTCCTTGCTAAAGTAGATCTCAATTTTGATGAAGTAAAAGCTTGTGTACAGGCCACGAATGGTTGTATTACCTGGAACGGCAAATTAAATCACTCATTATTGGACGACGCTATTAATCCAATTACGAAATCTTATGGTTTAGATTCGCGTAAATGGTCGGTAGCATCTATTTTGTCAAAAAAATATACCGCCGGCTCTACCCACATCGTCATCGATGTACCTTATAGCTCTAGTGCAAAGGTTAAAACTCAGCAGGAAGCGGTCGAACTAGCGCACTTATTTGAACACGTTGGTAAGGAAATCGGCTTAATCGTTAAAGCCTTTCCTACAGATGGTGATCTACCTATTGGGATGGGTATTGGCCCCGCTCTAGAGGCAAGAGATGTTTTACAAGTTCTAGCGAATGACCCTAAGGCATCGATCCCATTACTAGAAAAATCCTTATTTTTTGCAGCGCATATTCTTGCGTTTGACCCAAGTATTGGTAATTTTGATGCTGGCTATCAATTAGCCAAAAAATTACTCGAGTCCGGCGCTGCCCTGAAAAAAATGGAGGCAATCATCAACTTCCAAGGAAAAATACCCGCCCAAGAATTAAAAATTTACACATTAGAAGTCACTGCTGAGAGTAACGGACGGGTCCAAAAAATTGATGGTGGAATTATTTCTGATATCGCGCGCCACTGTGGTGCACCAGTCCTCAAGTTAGCCGGTGTCGACTTAAAAAAACTACCCGGAGATGAGGTACTTCAAGGCGAACCTTTATATCTCATACAGAGTACTGATCTTGAAAAACTACAAGATGCGCATCAAAAAGCCTTGAGAAACTCAGGATTTGTCATGGCATCATTAACTACTTAATATCAACCGCCCACCTCCTCGCATTCAAGGCCATAAGGACTGTTCGACATGTATGATGTGACAAAGGATTCATTCACCATATTGATAAAATATCACCTACAACCATAATGAAGCATGCTAAGATTAATCCTTATAAAACTCATCCCAAAAACCACGCCTGCATTCTTTAAAATTGACTGTACTGAGGAGCTAAAATGAATTACTGGTTCAATAAAAAAATAATGATGGCATCGACTTTATGGATGCTCACTTCTCTAATGACTTCTGTGTCCTTAGCGCAAGAACCCATCAGCCAATTTCCGAGTAAACCCATCACAATTGTTGTTAACTTTCCGGTGGGAGGTGGCACAGATATCCTAGCACGCATACTAGGGAACTACTTCACAGAATCTTTTGGTCAGCCTGCAATTGTTGAAAACCGCGCTGGAGCAAGTGGTAACGTCGGTGCTAAGCATGTTGCAGACAAACCGTCTGATGGTTATTCTTTATTAATGGTGAATAGTTCTTACGCAATTAATCCTGGCGTATTTACCAGCATGCCGTTTGATCCTAAAAAAGACCTCACTCCGATTATTAATGTGGCCTTTATTCCTTCAGTTTTGGTAGTTCCCGCTGATTCACCTTATAAAAATCTAACAGCCCTCATTACAGCAGCTAAACCGACCAAGAATGAGGTGTCTTTTGGCTCCTGTGGCAATGGCACACCCCAACATTTGGCTGGCGCAATCCTCAATATCAATGCGAAAACACATATTACACATATTCCGTATGGTGGCTGCGGGCCAGCACTTCGAGACGTTCTTGGCGGGCAAATTCCAATGGCAATTATTACCGCGTCAAGCGCAGCAGCTCAAATTAAAGCAGGTAAATTAATCGCACTAGCAATTACGTCAGCCGAAAGAACTCTCCAGTTACCTAATATCCCAACAGTTGCAGAACAAGGCTATCCAGGATATCAAATGAATCAGTGGCATGGTTTGCTAGTGCCAGCAGATACTCCTGTAGCACTGCAAGCAAAATTGTATGAACGTCTACTAAAGATAGTTCAATTGCCTGAAGTAAAAGAAAAGCTAATATCCATTGGCTACACGCCAGCCTATGATAATCCAACTACCTTTAAGAAAATTGTTCATGATGATATCGATCGCTTCTCAAATCTAACAAAATCTATCGGGCTTAAGTTAGATTAATCGATTAGTGAGTGCAATGCGCATACCTAGACAATAGTCACCATGCCCCTAGATGAATGCCCTATCTCAATCATTTTAATGTGTAAGGACTTCAGGAACTTGAGTGGCTGGTGGGGTGTTACGACTTCGACCACACCGCACAATACCGTCAATCATGACCATCCCAACACCTGGTATGTCACCGAGCTGAATACTTTCTAACAAGGTTTTTCCACTCGTGTGCTGAGCACGGTCCATAAATACCAAGTCGGCGCTTCGACCAACCTCTACAAAGCCCACATTGAGTTGTCGAATCGTAGCAGTATTTCCAGTTGCAAAACAAAATACTAGTTCTGCAGGAATAGACGCCATACTAGAAATAAATGCTATCAAACGCAAAATCCCTAGTGGCTGAACACCTGATCCTGCTGGGCCATCTGTACCTAAAATGACACGATGTAAACACTTTAACTGTAGCGCCGCCTGAGCGGCCGCTATCGCTACTTTTTCATTACCGTTATGAACGATTTCTATAGCACGAGAGGACTTTTCGCAAAGCTCACAAACATCTTTTTCTGGCAAAGAAGTGTGCCCTCCATTAATATGGCCAATCACATCGGCATCTGCTTCTAATATCACATCTTTGTCAATCAAACCAGATCCAGGTATGGATGGTCCACCCGTATGAATGGTACTCTGTATACCATATTTTCTTGCCCATGAAACCATTTCACGGGCCTCATAACCAGCCTTGACGGACCCTAAACCGACTTCACCAAGTAGCTTCACTCCGGCCTCAGAGAGCTCTTTAAAATCACTCTCCACCATTCCTTTTTCAATAATAGGAGCACCAGCAAGAACCTTGACTCCATTTGGTCGAAAATTGTCAAAGGATCTTTGAGCAGTAATTGCCAAAGCTTTTACCCCAACAATATCTTTAGGACGACCAGGCAAATGCACTTCACCTGCAGAAATCATCGTCGTAATACCACCATGCATGGTCGACTCAATCCATCCTAATTGATTTTGACGTGGTGTCCAATCACCAAAAACGGGATGCACATGACTATCAATCAAACCTGGGGCAACGCAAGTTTGATGCACATCAATAACAGTTTTCGCATTACTGGTATCTAACTCCGAAAATTTACCAATCGATTGAATGAAACCATCATGCACCACAATCGTATCTGCGTCTAATATTGGATGATCAATATTCCCAGAAAGCAATAGTCCAATATTTTTAATAACTACCTTACCTGATTTACCATCAGAGACAATATCAGCCATGTTTTATTCCTTTAAAGTAAAGAAAACGTTGAATCATTTCTTCGATTGTTGATGGACTAGTGAAACCGTTCGCAAAACAACATCGTCAATAAAACTTCCCCAATGGGCTAGTTTTTCCTTAGTAGTTATTTTTTCACCTAAAAAAGCCGAAAGCGTATATCGATTGGAAAGATAAAAATATCCCATAGATGCAATCAATAAATAAATATCGCGCGCAGCAATGTCCTGTCGAAAAATTCCCATACTTTTTCCCTTCTCAAGTACAGTCGCTACGACTGAAATAGCTGGAGAAGAGTATTGCTTTGTTTCACGAGATTTAGAAATCATCTCGCCACGATGTAAGTTCTCATTATTTAACAGTGTGATAAATTCTGGATGTTTTTGATAATAATTCCATATAAAACGCGCCACTTCTTCTAATGCTTCTACTGGCTTTTCAATATTTAACTTAATTTTGGCTTCGGCCTCATTAAAACGCTTATAGATTTCTTGAATAGCCGCAATATATAAGCCTTGCTTACTCCCAAAATAATAGTAAATCATCCGATCATGGGATTTAGCCAACTTCGATATTTTCTCGGTACTTCCCCCCTCATAGCCATAAATAGAAAAAACCTCTATTGCAGCCTTTAAAATTTGTTGTCGAGTCGCAATGGCAGAAAGACCCCGAACACCTATCAATTTTTCTTTCGTCGCAGTTCGCACCCTAGAAGTCATCTGAGTTATTGTTCAGCAAAGGCTTTTTCAATCACGAAATCTCCAGGAATCGTGGTATTACCTTCCTTAAATTGTCTTGCTTCAAGCATTTTCTTGATATCTTTGAGGAATTCGTTACTCCCGCAAATCATCACTCGATCATTTTTTTGATCCAAATCAGGTAAGCCAATGTCTCGCGTAAGTTTATTCGTTTCAATTAAGTGCGTAATACGCCCCATATGATGATAATTTTCCCGAGTTACTGTAGGGTAATAAATAAACTGTGAAGATACCATCTCACCTAAAAACTCATGTTGTGGCAACTCAGTCGTTAAATAATCGTGATAAGCTAGTTCATTGACCTCTCGCACACAGTGCACGAGGATAATCTTTTCAAATTTTTCATAGGTATCAGGGTCCCGAATAACACTCATAAAAGGTGCCAGGCCTGTACCGGTCGATAATAGATATAAGTTCTTGCCGGGAATTAAATAGTCAATGAGTAAAGTTCCAGTGGGTTTTTTACCAACAATGATGCTATCCCCGACTTGAATATCTTTTAGTTTGGAGGTCAAAGGACCATCCTCTACTTTAATACTCAGAAATTCAAGATGCTCCTCATAATTTGGGCTTGCAATACTATAGGCTCTTAATAAAGGCTTATTGTTCGACATCAAACCAATCATCGTAAAGTGCCCATTGCTAAACCTCAGGGCTTGATCACGAGTCGTAGTGAAAGAAAAAAGGCGATCAGTCCAGTGATGGACTGAGAGGACCGTTGCCTCAAGAAATGCACTCATAAATACTCAATTCATTTAAAAAATAATTGGATGACCAATGTATATTGGTTTTGGCGTACTTCATACTCTTAAAATAATACGGCTTTTCTATTGGTTAGGGTAAACGATAAGTTAAATTCGCCCATTAGTGTTTCAATTAATTGAGATTTTATTAGTTTCGTGTAGTATATGCAACATGAAATTCATTTTTAAATGCTGTTTTTAATAAACGCTTATTTAAAGTAAATAAACCCTTCATTGTTGCCTTAAATGATCTGGCAATTGATCAACCCTCACTGAGTATTCTATTCGTTTAAAATGAGTTCACACAATAAAACAGACGGCCTCAGTAATCACCTCTCAGAGTCCGAACTACAATCTGTCAGAGATACTCCGGCTTTACCTGAGTTTATGGCTCGAGCCAAACCAAGAAACGATCGTATGGCAAGCGATAAAATTGAATGCAATGCTTGCCCAGTCCTTTGTCAAATTTCTCCAGGCAAATCTGGTGCGTGCGATCGATATGCCAACGAAGAAGGTTTTTTATTGCGCCTTGATCCAATTCTGATCCTTCAAAAAAACGCTACCCTTTCAAATTCTGTAGTAGTACCTTTTTTAGGCAACAGACCGCATGAGAAGCCTCCAGATTCAATCAAGCCTGAAGAAGCCCATTCATGGAGTGGCGACTTACTCCTCGCAAATGAAATTTTTGTAACTGGTATCGGCGCGTCTACCACCTATCCAGATTACAAACCAGCCCCCTTTATCGTCTCTAGTAAACACGCCGATATCGATATGGTCACGGTAGTAACTGAAGGTATTTTTAGCTACTGTAGTTATAAAGTCAAAATTGATACTGATCGTTATCTAGGCCCTGAACAGGCCAATATATTATGTAAGGGCGAAATTGTTGGGCATGTCACTACCGCCGAGTATGGTTCACAAATGCTATCAATTGGCGGGGTTAATCATTTAACTGGGGGAAGTAAAAAAGAAGGTCGTATCACTTGTGAATTAATGCACCAACTCGGAAATAAAAAAGCTGTTGAGTTATATGTTGAAGGTGGTGCTAATTTAATTATTCAAGCTGGTAAAGCGCCGCAAGTCGATGGTGTTGAAGAAAAACATATGCGAGTTGGTTGCGGTTCTGCAGCTATTGGCATATTTGCAAGACAATTTTTTGGATTGGCAGATGAAGTGGTCGTTGTCGACGATCATATTACTGGAGTTCTAACAGAGCACCAAGCCGGTAAGTGTCTAAATATTAAGCCGTCTGGATTAAAGATTATTGGTCGTAAATCAACTCCGGGTCGATATTTTCAGGTAGCGAATCCGGGTACCGGATGGGGCGGTACTGATATCCAAAATCCACTTTCAATTATCGAGGGATGGGACCCAGAAAAAGCCTGGCCTGGGCTGAGGTTACTGATGACTTCAACTACTGGTGCCAATGCCGTGTGGTACGAGTTAGACAACAATTTAGTACCAATCGAAAAATCAATGCCGGCGGATGTGCAATTAATTATTGATCGTATTATTGAAAACTGTGAACCTTCTTTAACTTCAGTATTGTTTCTAGGTGGGGCTGGGGGCAGTTTACGTGCCGGCATTACTGAAAATCCCATATTGTTAACCCAAGCAATCAAAAAATATCTCGTGAATGTTACCTGCGGTGGTGCTCCAGCTTATATTTGGCCAGGCGGAGGTATTACAGTGATGGTCGATGTGATGCGTATGCCTGCAAATAGTTTTGGTACTGTTCCTACTCCAGCAATTGTTGCGCCAATCGAATTTAGTATGAAGCTCGATGATTATCGCCTGCTGGGTGGGCATATGGATTACATCCAAAAAATCGAAGATATTCTTCAACATGGAGGCTGGCATAAAGATGGTGCCCCTACTGCTCGAATGCTCCAAAAAAATGATGCAAATAATCACTGGCCATTTTTGTACCCACCCATGCTTGGTTAAAATCGATGAGACCACTACGAAACCAACTGTCTGATGGTAATCAACATTTTTCGTGGGGACCAATCGACTTAATCATCGGGGCAAAAGCCGATATACACAATCAACAATGTATTGCAGCTGCACATGACGCAGCTTGGCAAAGATTTCAGCAAATTTTGCCTGAACTTGTCAGTGAATTAGACCTATTGCAATCACCCATTCAGTTAGGTGTAACACAAAACGGGCTTACCGGCCTTATTGCTCAAAATATGTGGCATGCTTGCCAACCATTCTGTGAAGAATTTATTACGCCCATGGCCGCTGTTGCTGGTGCAGTTGCAGATCATATCCTGGAATATTATAAAGTCCCTGGAATACTCAAAGCATGGGTCAATAATGGTGGTGATGCAGCATTTTATTTAACACGAGGACAAACCCTGCCAATTGGACTTTGTTCAAACGCATATCAAACATATAACCAGATCCAAAATGATCATTTCGTTGAACGCGATGCTAAATTAACTATTTCTGCTACAGATCCGGTCAGAGGAATAGCCACTAGCGGTTGGCAAGGTCGAAGTTTTTCTATGGGGATTGCGGACAGTGTTACCGTCCTTGCAAGTAACGCGGCCGCCGCTGACGCTGCTGCAACAATCATAGCAAATGCTGTTAATCTTCAAGATGATCGGATCGAGCGAAAAAGAGCTTGTGATGTGAAAGATAATTCTGATTTAGGAGACAAGCTAATTACGGTTCATGTCCCTCAATTAGAATATCCATTAATCAAACAAGCTCTGGAGAAAGGCTTAGAAGTCGCGCAATTACTCCAAAATGATCACTTAATCTGGGGCTGTATTCTGAATTGCCAAAATCAAGTGCAAAGTATATTCTCTCAAAGTATCTTATCTAATAGTTACCCCAATCATAGACAAATAAATAATCCCCTATATGCTCCCAGTAAAAAAAGTTTTGACTTGATCAACGCCACACTTTAAATTAATGAACTCCAATATAATGAAGCTAGAAATCAGACGCACTCTAACGACCGTAGAAGATATCTACCACGAAAATGGCCCCCAGCCCGATCAACCACTGCGAAGGGGTTCAATCGCAGTGGTTCTCAAAAATCCCTTTGCGGGGCAGTATGTCCAAAATATAGCGCCCATGATGGATGTGCTTCAGCCTATCGGAATACAAATGGCGCAGCAATTACTACAGGCTATGGCTATACATGCATCGACAATCGAAGGATATGGCAAAGGCGCTATTATTGGAGAGGCTGGGGAACTAGAGCATGGTGCATTGTGGCATGTCCCAGGTGGTTACGCGATGCGAGAATTACTCGGCTGGAAGGGGGATCGGCCACCTAATGCCCCACCTAATGCAAACACATTTCAAAAATACACGCAGGGTCAAGCTACCTCCCAAGCAGGTAAACCAGGTAATGCAATTGCAATTGTTTCCTCCACTAAAAAAGTTGGGCCGCCTGGTATAACCCTCGATGTTCCCCTAACGAATATTAATGCGAGTTATGTGAGAAGTCATTTTGATGCAATGGAGGTTCGGGTTCCAGGTGCTCCTCTTGCAGATGAACTGGTTTATATATTAGCCATGAGTACAGGAGCAAGAATTCATGCTCGCGTCGGAGGACTTGCGATCGATAAAATATCGGTTTGGGATGGCCAACGGTAGTGTGACTTAATAATTTTTTAATAATGCGTATTACAACATATCACCAAGGATGAACTAAAAATCATGAGAGCTAAAATTCGTAAACTTATCGTACAAGTCGATGAGACACGCTTTGAAATGGGCCAAGAAATTAATCCCCCTACCAGGCGCGCATTAGCCATGGCAGTCATTGAAAACCCCTGTGCAGGTGAGTATGTCGATCAGTTAGATGAACTCATTGCGATTGGTGAAGAGCTAGGCGGCTATCTTGGAGATCGATGTGTTTTGGCACTCGGAATTAAGCCGTCAGATGCGCATAGTTATGGTAAAGCAGCGATCGTTGGTGAGGGCGGTGAAATCGAGCATGCGGCAGCCCTGTTACATCCCAAAATGGGTGCTGGCCTGCGCATTGCCGTCGAAAAAGGTGCGGCCCTTGTGCCCTCGAGCAAAAAAAGAGGCGGTATGGGAACTGCAATTGATGTACCCTTAGGACACAAAGATGCAGCTTTTGTAAGAAGTCATTTTGACGCTATTGAAGCTCGAGTTTCTGATGCGCCTCGAAAAAACGAAATTGTTGTTGTGATTGCAGTTACGGATAGTGGCCGCCCACTGGCGCGTGTTGGAGGTCTCCAGACTCATGAAATTAAAGGCTTAGATGGCTTGAAGTGAGTTTTTTAATAAGGCTTAGTAGGGTGGTGGTTAGTGATGTGTTGCGGTGATGTGGTACGGTGATAAAGAGCGTAAGTATTTGGCAAATCTTGTATATCGATATTTTTAAACTAGGAGAAGATGATGAGGATAGTTCATATGAAGTCTTTGGTCACTGTATTTGTTGCTACGTTGCTAACTTGGCAAGTTCCAACCCAAGCACAAGGTGTTATTAAGATTGGAGAAATTAATAGTTATAAAGCTCAGCCAGCATTTTTAGAGCCCTATAAAAAAGGGATGGACCTAGCAGTCGAACAAATTAATGCTGCGGGTGGTGTCAATGGAAAAAAACTGGAATTAATCTCACGAGACGATAATGCTAACCCAGGTGATGCTGTCCGGGTTGCAGAGGAACTTGTGTCGCGGGAGAAAGTAGACGTCCTAACCGGCACTTTCTTGTCTCATATTGGCTTAGCCGTGACTGATTTTGCCAATCAAAAGAAATTTTTCTTCTTAGCCGCCGAGCCACTCACAGATAAGATTACTTGGCAAAATGGCAATCCCTATACATTCCGTCTACGGCCTTCAACCTATATGCAAGTGGCGATGCTGGTACCGGAGGCAGCTGCGCTAAAAAAGAAACGTTGGGCAATCGTCTATCCGAATTATGAATATGGCCAGTCAGCTGCGGCAACATTTAAGGCTCTTCTCAAGAAAGCGCAACCTGATGTTGAATTTGTCTCAGAGCAAGCACCACCCCTTGGCAAACTAGAAGCTGGAAGTGTCGTCCAAGCCCTTTCAGACTCTAAACCAGATGCCATTTTTAATGTTTTATTTGGCGCTGATTTAACGAAATTTGTACGCGAGGGTAATACCCGTGCTTTATTTCAAAATCGTGAAGTAGTTAGTTTACTTACCGGTGAGCCTGAGTACCTAGACCCATTAAAAGATGAAACGCCCAATGGTTGGATCGTTACAGGTTACCCCTGGTATGGCATCCAAACTCCTGAGCATAAATCTTTTGTAGATGCCTATCAAAAGAAATTTAACGATTATCCCCGCCTAGGAACTATTGTGGGGTACGCGACAATTTATTCCTTAGCAGAAGGCATCAAAAAGGCTAAGTCAACAGAAACAGATAAGCTCATTATTGCCTTCAAAGGTCTTCAAGTAGATACACCCCTAGGAAAAATTACCTATCGTCCACAAGATAACCAATCAACTCTTGGTGCATTTGTAGGACGAACTAAAAATGAGGGTGGTAAAGGTGTGATGGTAAATTTCCGTTATATCGATGGTGCAAAAGTGATGCCAAGTGATGCCGAGGTCAAACAACTTCGTCCATCTAATTAACTTCCTCACAAATAATCGGTCGAGGATCCAACTCAGGTTGGATCCTCTTTTTGAGTAGATCCATGGATTTTTCTAGTTTAGCAATACAACTCCTCAATGGCTTAGCAAGTGCCTCGTCCTTGTTCTTAGTCTCAGCAGGACTTTCTCTGATTTTTGGTGTAACTCGTATTGTTAATTTTGCACATGGCTCTTTTTTTCTATTGGGCATCTATATTGCCTATTCTTTAGCAACTTTTTTTTCCAATGCCTTTGGCTTTTGGAGTGCCATTGTCTTGTCAGCAATCCTAGTAGGTCTGATTGGAACATTGATCGAAATTACCCTCTTAAAACGCATCTATAAAGCACCTGAATTATTTCAATTACTAGCAACTTTTGCGTTAGTACTTGTGATTAAAGACACTGTCTTATGGTTATGGGGGCCAGATGAACTGTTAGGTCCAAGAGCTCCCGGATTTAAGGGCGCTGTCATGTTACTAGATAGACCTTTTCCTAGTTATGACCTTTTTCTGATTGTTATTGGTCCCATAGTATTGGGATTACTTTGGCTTTTGTTAAAGAAAACTCGCTGGGGGACTTTAATCAGAGCTGCCACCCAAGATCGTGAAATGGTCGCTGCATTAGGCGTCAACCAAGCAATTTTATTTACCTCTGTATTCACAATTGGAGCAATGTTGGCTGGACTTGGTGGTGCCCTACAGTTACCTAGAGAATCAGCCAATCTGGACCTTGATATCCATACGATTGGTTCTGCATTTGTAGTCGTCGTCGTCGGTGGCATGGGATCAATTCCAGGAGCATTTATCGCCGCCTTGATCATTTCAGAGGTAAAAGCAATCTGCGTCTGGATCGGCTTAGTCAATATCTTCGGAGTTGAAGTCTCCTTCTCAAAATTAACTCTAGTTGTTGATTTCCTAGTCATGGCTATCGTACTCGTTATCAGACCCTGGGGATTACTCGGTAGACCCCAAATTTCTAAACCGCATAGTTCAGAATTGGAAACTTCTTTTCGAATTCCCAATCAACCACTAAAAATAGTTGGCACTTTATTGATTCTTTTACTGATTGGGTTACCATACTTCGCTAGCGAATCACCCTACACCATCGTACTGGTAATCGATTTATTAATTGCAACTATTTTTTCTGTGAGCTTACATTTTATTATGGGCCCAGGTGGGATGCACTCATTTGGCCATGCGGCATACTTTGGCTTAGGAGCCTATATTGCCGCTTTATTAGTTCGCTATCTTGGTATATCAATGGAATTAGTTTTAATTCTTGCACCACTACTAACTGGTATCGCAGCACTCATTTTTGGCTGGTTTAGCGTACGCTTATCCGGTGTTTACCTAGCTATGCTAACCCTCGCATTTGCTCAAATTGCCTGGGCTGTAATCTTCCAGTGGGATTCTCTAACTGGAGGAAGTAATGGCCTGACCGGTGTCTGGCCATCCCAATTATTTAAAGATAAAATTGCCTATTTTTATCTAACTCTGGCTCTAGTTACTTTCGTAATATTGGCTATTTGGCGTATATTATTTTCTTCTTTTGGATTTGCTCTTCGAGCTGGACGCGACTCGGATATGCGTGCTGAAGCAATTGGTATTGATGTAAAAAAAATACAACTAATCGCTTTTATAATTGCAGGAATTTGTGCTGGGCTAGGGGGTGTACTATTTGCCTTTTCTAAAGGAAGTATATCTCCTGAAGTGATTCATATTGGTCGATCGATTGACGGCTTAGTAATGGTTTTACTCGGTGGTATTAACGCCCTAACCGGGCCGATCGTGGGCGCAGTTACTTTTACATGGCTACATGACGTAATTGCTAGATCTACAGATTATTGGCGCGCCGCCTTGGGATTAATTATCCTGTTCTTAGTTCTATTATTTCCACGCGGCATCTCCGGCTCACTTAATACAATTTTCAACCGTTTTAAATAATTCCACGACAAATCAATGAGTTTATTAAAAGTCTCAGGTCTAGGTAAACATTTTGGTGGCGTTAAAGCCGTCGATGGTATTGACTTTTCTCTCGAATCTGGAGAGTTACTGGCTTTGATTGGTCCAAATGGTGCTGGAAAATCAACGACATTCAATATGGTTAATGGGCAGTTACGGGCAGATAATGGTTCTATCGCTCTAAACGGTCAAGAACTTGTAGGTCTTAAACCGCGAGAAATATGGCGCAAAGGTGTGGGACGTACTTTTCAAATTGCCCAGGTTTTTTTATCTTTTTCAGTCATTGAGAATGTTCAAATAGCTCTACACTCTAGCGATCAAAGAACTTTGAACTTTTGGAATAATGCAAAAAATTATCGCCGGGATCAAGCAATGTCTTTACTAGAGTTGGTGGGTATGGTCAGTCAAGCCGATCGACCCTGCCATCAATTAGCTTATGGCGACATTAAGCGAGTAGAGTTAGCTATTGCAATGGCTAATAAACCCCAATTATTATTAATGGATGAACCAACTGCAGGCATGGCACCTAAAGAACGTAATGAATTAATGACTCTGACTAAAAAACTCGTCATCGATACAAAAATGGCAGTTTTGTTTACTGAACATAGTATGGATGTAGTCTTTGCTCATGCAGATCGTATTATCGTCTTGGCTCGTGGAAGATTAATTGCGCAAGGAAGCCCCGCACAGATTCGTGCACATCCTCAAGTACAAGAAGTATATTTTGGATCTGGTAAAACCTTTGAAAAGAAAGTCTCATCGAATAAATAAATGACTACATCCGTAATTACAATCGAGCAGCGCTCCAATAATCAGATAGTGAATCTTCTTGAGGTAAAAGGCTTATCTGCTTGGTATGGTGCAGCCCAAATACTCTTTGATGTTAATTTACAAGTTCGACAGGGTGAAGTCGTAGCCTTGATGGGGCGTAATGGTGCTGGAAAATCAACTACCTTAAAAACAATTATGGGCCTAATGGATAAACGTCAAGGGAAAATTGATTTCATGGGACAAGATATTTCTTTATCAAGTCCTCATGATATTGCGCGAATTGGACTTGGCTTTGTACCTGAGGATCGACGTATCTTTACAGACTTAACCGTCACCGAAAATTTAGAAGTGGGCCGTCAAAAATATCGCGTATGGCCTAATGGTAAAGAAGCCCCTCATTGGACAGAACATAAACTGTATCAGTTATTTCCTAATTTAGGTGAGATGCCAGACCGATTTGGGGGACGCATGAGTGGCGGTGAACAGCAAATGCTGACTGTGGCTAGAACTTTAATGGGTAACCCGTATGTAGTATTATTAGATGAACCATCCGAAGGTGTGGCGCCCCTATTAGTGGAACAAATGATTCAAATGATCCTCGAGTTAAAATCGCATGGGGTGAGTATTTTACTGTCAGAGCAAAATTTTCATTTTGCTGAATTAGTATCAGATCGGGCGTACGTTTTAGAAAAAGGCCATATTTGTTATTCCGGCTCAATGTCTGAATTATCTGCGAATTCCGAAATTCGTGGGGCATACTTAAGTGTCTGATCAGGCCCATCCAAGCCCCTTACAATTAAATGTTAATCATTTAAACCATCAATTAATTGTTCCCCACAATACCGCCCTTCTCTATATTCTTCGAAATGATTTATTTTTAAATGGTCCAAAGTTTGGTTGTGGTTTGGGCGAGTGTGGGGCTTGTACTGTTCTGGTTGACAACCGAGCAGTTAGATCTTGTTCGGTTCCCGTAAAATCCGTAATCGGCAAAGAAGTCATTACTCTTGAAGGCCTTGGTAATCAGGAAAAATTACATCCTGTTCAGCAGGCGTTTATACAAACTCAGGCTGCTCAATGTGGGTACTGTTTAAATGGCATGATTATGGGAACAGTTGCTTTATTAAAAAAAATACCGCATCCTACCGATATACAAATACGACATGCTTTAAATCATTATCTCTGCCGCTGTGGGACTCATATTGAAATTATCGAAGCAGTCAACATTGCTGCCCAGTTAATGACTAAAGATTTATCCGATCTTGATCAGAATGTATCAACAAGTCAAAAAAATGATAACGCGCAATAAATCTGCTCTTACACGTCAAGATCTGCGTCAAGCGAATGGCGTGCTGCTTATCCTGCGTCAACCACCTCCAGCACCTCCACCAACACCTGGCCAACCAGCTTTTGTTGCAGGGAATCCCCTTGAAGGTGAAGAAATCCTTCTAGCCCTCTGGGATGACGGTAGCGTTACCGGCCTACATGGCCATGTTGATTTAGGTACAGGTATTCGTACGGCTCTTGCACAAATTATTGCTGAAGAACTGTATCTACCAATTCAACAAGTCCATATCATTTTAGGTAGTACAGGTATTGCACCAAATCAAGGTGCAACCATTGCCAGCGCCTCTATACAAATACATGCAATACCTCTTCGTAAGGCAGCAGCGCAGGTCAGACATTGGTTAATTACGCAAGCATCTATATACTTTTCTTGCCCTCCAAGTCACATTCAGATCAGTCAAGGAACCCTATTTTATTTGGATAAAACACCAATTAATTTTGGTGATTTAATCAAAAATAATCATTTCGAGCTTGCCTTAGCGGATGATGTCGATCTAAAGTCTGTTAGTGACTATACGATAGTTGGCACTTCAGTCCCGAGAGTAGATATTCCCGCCAAAGCAACTGGCGAACTAACCTTTGTACATGATATTCGATTACCTGGGATGCTACACGGTCGTGTAATTCGCCCTCCCTATGCCGGAGCCGATCACGGAGAATTTATTGGTAAAACTTTAGATTATGTTGATCGAAATACTATTGCACACATCCCCGGAATCGTAGAAGTATTCACCCAAGGAGATTTTGTTGGGGTTGTAGCTGAGCGGGAAGAATACGCCGAACAAGCCATGCATGAGTTACGTGTGGTTTGGAAATCCTGGCCCGCCCTGCCATCGGTAGAAGATTTAACTGCAGCTATTAAAGCAAATCCTTCTACCAAAAGAATCGTGAAAGAAACTGGGGATGTTGACTACGCTCTTCAAAATGCAGCTATCCGAATGCAGCGACACTATGTTTGGCCGTATCAATTACATGCCTCTATTGGACCATCCTGCGCTGTTGCTCAGTGGCTAGATAAAGCACAGTTACAAGTTTGGGCCGGCACTCAAAATCCACATGTACTTCGAAAAGATTTATCGACCCTAACAGGATTGCCAGATGTAGCTATTGAGATTATCCGAATGGAAGCGTCAGGCTGCTATGGTAGAAATTGCGCAGATGATGTTGCTGGAGATGCGGTTCTTCTCTCACGCGCCGTAGGTGGACGTCCTGTTCGCGTCCAACTGACTCGAGAACAAGAAAACTTGTGGGAGCCCAAAGGTGCGGCTCAATTAATGGAAGTGGACGGCGGCCTTAATCAGAACGGTTCTATAGCCGCTTATGATTTTGCAGTATCTTATCCATCGAACGGCGCACCTTTACTGGCACTATTAATTACTGGTCTTGTCCCAGCGCAAGCAATTGCCTATGAGATGGGGGATCGAACAGCGGTACCGCCATATGACATAGAGCATCTGCGCGTAACAATTCATGATATGGCGCCAATCCTTCGAGCTTCATGGCTTCGCGGAGTTTCTGCCCTGCCAAATTCATTTGCACACGAGTCTTATATTGATGAACTTGCAACTGAGGCAGGTGTTGATCCGCTCGAGTTTCGCTTAAGATATCTTTCAGATCCGAGGGCTACTGAATTATTAAAAACAACAGCAGATAAAGCGGGTTGGAAATCACATATCAGTCCTAGGCTTATCCAAGATTCTGAAAATCCTGAAATTTTAAAAGGTCAAGGTATAGCGTATGCTCGGTATATCCATAGTCGCTTCCCCGGTTTTGGAGCAGCTTGGGCTGCCTGGGTCGCGGATGTCGAAGTCAATAAAAATACCGGACAAGTACATGTTAGCCGCGTCGTTGTCGGACATGATGCAGGCTTAATGATCAATCCTGCAGGTGTTGCACATCAGATTCATGGAAATGTTATTCAAACTACGAGCCGTGCCCTCAAAGAGAGCATGTCCGTCGAACCAGTCAAAAATACCGTAATTAGCCAAGAATGGGGCACCTACCCTATTCTGAATTTTCGGGAAGTCCCAACGATTGATGTCGTCATGATCCCTCGTCCAAATGAGCAACCCCAAGGAGCTGGTGAATCGTCATCTGTTCCAGGAACAGCAGCTATCGCAAATGCGATATTTGATGCTACGGGCATTCGTTTTCGTGAACCACCATTTACACCAGAGAAGGTACGAGCAGCTTTTCAACTCAAAGAATTAGCTGCTCCCCCACCTGCTATGAAGTTACCACCAAAAGGGTTATGGAAAATTATTGGTGCCCTAGGTATTGCTCTCATAAGTTTTAGCGCTGCGATGTTGGGGGGGAAGAATACTATTCCATCGATTACCCAATTAGATCGAAGTATCTTTACCGATCAATTGATTGAACGAGGTAAAAATTTAATGGCACTTGGTAATTGTCAAGGTTGCCATACGATCGAAAATGGCCAAGTCAATACCGGGGGGCGGGCCATTGAGACACCTTTTGGAGTTGTTTACAGCACGAATATCACGCCTGACATAGAAACCGGTATCGGGACTTGGTCTTTTTCTGCTTTTCAACGAGCTATGCAACATGGCATCTCCAAAGACGGGAGTTACCTTTATCCAGCCTTTCCCTATACATCCTATACAAAGATGGCTGAAGAGGATGTGATGTCTCTTTACGCCTTCTTAATGACTCAAAAACCAATCTTTGCACCTCAAACTAAGACAGAATTAACTTTTCCGTTTAACATACGACCATTCATGGTTTTTTGGAATGCTTTATTTCTAAATCAAGAAGAATTTCCTCACAACCCAAAGCAGTCTGTGCAGTGGATTCGTGGCGCTTATCTGGTCAATACCGTTGGACATTGCACAGCTTGCCATTCTCCAAGAAATATTCTAGGCGCAGAAAAAAGTGGTACAAACTATCTATCTGGCAACCTAATTGATGGTTGGGAAGCACCTGCATTAAATCGCTTAAATCAATCACCCATTGCTTGGGATGAGGCTGAGTTATACCGTTATCTAAGAACTGGGATTACACAGCAACATGGTATGGCAGGAGGCCCTATGGCTGAAGTTGTTTCGCAATTATCTAGTGCTAGTGAGACGGACGTACAGGCAATGGCACATTACTTATCAACCATCAACAACTCAAGCCCTGCAGAACGTTTAAAAAATATTTCTGATATTCCTATCAAACCAATCTTTAATTCTGGGCAACGAATTTTTGAAATGGCTTGCTCCGCATGCCATCAACAACCGTCTACTAATTTAATCAACACTGTCGAATCTGGCTCGAATATACCTTTACAACTCAATTCGCAATTACATAGTGAGCGGCCTGATAATTTGATAAGAACCATTCTTGATGGCATTAATAGGCCAGCCACAGATAGAATTGGCTATATGCCTGCTTTTAAAAATAGCTTATCAAATCAGCAAATAGCAGATTTGATAAGCTACATGCGCGAATATTTTGCGCCTGATAAAAATTCATGGACAGGACTAGAACCCCATATTAAATCCTTAAGAAAATGATTTTGCGCTCACTTTCTGGAACCTCGTAAAATTCACTACAATTTTTTAAGTTAATAAATATGATAAGTAGTTCGTGCCTATTCGGTAATGAGTCAAATCTCTTTGGTATGTTTTATGGTATGTTTAAATAAAAATAGCCCGCTAGGGCTTTATCTATAACATAGTTGGCGGAGCGGACGGGACTCGAACCCGCGACCCTCGGCGTGACAGGCCGATATTCTAACCAACTGAACTACCGCTCCAGTTTAAAACTTGGCGTCCCCAGGGGGATTCGAACCCCCGTACTCACCGTGAAAGGGTGATGTCCTAGGCCTCTAGACGATGGGGACCTAGTAAATACGTAATACAAAAAACATCTTAATCTACAATCAATTACTTTAAAAACCACACTTCTGCTAATGCACTCAATCATTTAACCACTTCGTACTGAATTTTAGCACCTGTTTTAATTACTCAAATCTGGTGGAGCTAAGCGGGATCGAACCGCTGACCTCTTGCATGCCATGCAAGCGCTCTCCCAGCTGAGCTATAGCCCCGATCATCCCTAAAAATCTAATTACGATCGTTTTATTAGCAACCAAAATAATCAACTATTTTAGCTTATTTTTATGGGCTTTTGCAACTTACCGATATATATCGCCTAAAGACCATACAGCATAAGGGGCAGAAGCCACACGACGGCTACACATTTAAGCGCTGGACTACCTCATCAACGCCTAAAATAGAAATAACAGCATCAATTGCCGGAGTCTGAGTCGTAGAAAATAATAAATAACGAACCGGCATCGCTAAGGCTGGCATTTTTAAACCGTGTTGGGACAAAACTGCTTTCATGGCAATTCCGATACTCTCTTTAGAGCCATCACTTACTTTCAAAGCTTGAACTAAATCTCTGATTGCCGGTTTGATAGCATCCGTAATTAAATCCTGATACTCCTTCGATTGCGTTTGATGCAGTGGTGGAGCCATGTAGAAAAGTTTTGCAGCCTGCGCAAGCTCCACCAAGGTATTCGAGCGCGCTTTCAATAGATCGACAACTTTGACAAAATCGGGGCCATTCTGTGCTACCTCTGCGACAAAATCAATTCCTGCAAGTTTTGCAAACGGAATAGCACTCTGCGCTAATTCAATACTATTGGCATGGGAAATATAGTGATGATTAAGCCATAGTAATTTTTCTGGACTAAACTGTGCAGGTGATTTACCCAAACTTTCTAGATCAAACCACTGAATCAATTCTTCTTTTGAAAAAATTTCAGCATCACCATGCGACCATCCCAATCTAGCTAAGTAATTGAGTATGGCCTGAGGCAAATAACCTGCTTTCTGAAAATCCCGAACACTCATTGCCCCATTTCTTTTACTCAACTTTTCACCTTGGTCATTCAGAACCGTTGGTAAATGCGCGTAAATCGGCACAAGTCCACCCAAAGCCTGAATAATGTTGATCTGCCTTGGAGTATTGTTAACGTGATCGTCCCCACGGATAACATGGGTAATTTTCATATCCAAATCATCGACTACTACGCAAAAATTATACGTAGGCGTTCCGTCCGGTCGAGCAATAACTAAATCATCTAATTCATCATTAGAAATTTCAATCACACCCTTCACAGCATCTTTCCAAATAACACTGCCATCTTTGGGATTTTTAAAACGGACTACTGGCTTAACGCCACTAGGGATTACGGGTAATTGCTTGCCCGGCTCAGGACGCCATGTGCCGTTATATTTTGGTTTTTCTTTATTAGCAATCTGTTTTTCTCGTAAGTTATTTAAATCCCCCTCACTCATATAACAGTAATATGCCAATCCCTGCTCTAGCATACCCTGTATGACTGCACGATATCGATCAATCCTTTGCATCTGGTAAAAAGGACCTTCATCAATATCTAAACCTAACCATTTCATACCTTCTAAAATGACTTCTACAGCCTCTGCTGATGAGCGTTCTAAATCCGTATCCTCAATCCTCAAAATAAAATCGCCTTGCTTAGACCGGGCATAAGCCCAAGGATATAAAGCACTTCGCAAATTACCCAAATGAATAAATCCAGTTGGACTAGGAGCAAAACGCGTACGAATAGAATGCGGTTCAATAGAAGTATTTTTCATACGAATATTATCCCATGAGCAATCAAGCTCTGAATGACTTAAGTGATCTACCTGGAGGGTTTAGTGATGTTTAACGTTTTTAAAGGCCTTTGTTGAAGTGCTGAGAAACTTCCCAAAAATAAGATCATGCCTGAAACAATTAAACCAACTATTAAACCACCACCGTAATCAGCAATATAGCCAATCATCAATGGACCAAGCATTTGTCCAATGGCAAAAAGTATTGTAAATAAACGGATCCCAACACTCCACTGAGTAACTGGATAGTTATGCTTAATGAAAGCCGTAGTAGATGACACCGCAGTAATAAATGCTAAGCCAAACAGCATCCCTGAAATAAAGATGATCACAATCAGCAAATCATTTTGGCCCACCTGCCCTAATAAAATGACAATTAAGGCTGGAATAAGGCAGGCTAAACCCATTATTCCATTAACGATAGCTAACACCTCGCCACCTCGATAACGGTCAAGCATGGTAGACCATAAGCGTGATGAAACCATTAAGCACAGTCCTAGTAATGCATAAAAAGAGCTTACAGTCGAGGTCTCTAAACCCACCTCTTTTAAAAATGCAATCACAAAGGTCATATAACCAATATGCCCAATACCAAAAAGTAAGTATCCGAGGTTCATCCAGATACTTTTAGAAACAGCTATCATTTCTGATTTAGGTGAACTACTCCCTGGAATATAAAAGCTGCCAATCGGCTTTATCATGAGCAACATGAGCAAGGATGCAATGATAGCCATACCAATCCAACTAAATTGCCAAGCATGGCTATAACCCTGTTTACTTGCGAACATTTCAATTGGATTGACTAAAATACTTGCCAAAAAAATACCCAGTCCAACTCCGCCGTAATAAATACCTAAGATCCATCCTGATTGGCTAGGATGGAGTTCAGATAATTGGGCAGCTAAAATCCCACCAGAAATAAATATCAAAGCACTTGTTATCCCTACCAATAAACGGATCGTAAAGATGATTTCGGCGGATATGAAAAACCCTAGAGTTGCCACTAAAAATACCGTAACAAATACAGCGCCCAAAATCACATAGCGCAGTTGGCATCGATCAAATATCCACGGACAAATTAAAGCTCCAAGAAAATAGCCGATAGCATTACCTGTGTTCATATTACCCGCTGTTAAATATGACCAGTCCAGATCCGCTCGCATGAGTGGTAAAAATAAGGTGTAGGCAAAGCGAGATATCCCCAAAGCAATTGCCGCACCAAATGCTAAAGCTAAGGCAGTATAAATTGGATATCGTTTGGCAAATTCCACTTGATTATTCATTAACCAATACAATAGCAAATTAATCTTCCATCAAGATTGTTTTATTCAGTTTTACGCTCTTTTCCTTCCAAACTCTATGAATAGTCAGCCAGAACCTCTTAGTTTCGAAAGTGATGTACTACAAACCTTTATTTTTGAACAGAGTCAAATCCGAGGTGAAATCGTTCGCTTGGGCGCGTCCTGGCAAACGATCTTGTCTAGAAAACAGTACCCACCAGCAATCCAACGCCACTTAGGAGAAATGGTTGCAGCCGGGGCTTTATTAAGCGCTACCCTGAAATTCTCAGGGACACTTATTATTCAAGCTCAAGGAACTGGACTTGTTCGACTGCTAGTCGTGGAATGCACTGCCGATCTTGGCCTGCGCGCTACGATTAAATTAGCAAATGACGTCACTCCTGAAACAATTCCAAGTGAGGCGAGTCTAGCGGAACTCATCAATCCAGATGGACTAGGAAAACTAGTAATCACTTTAGATCCTTCTAATCGCCAAGAAGGACAACAAGCCTATCAAGGGATTGTGCCATTAAGTCTGCACGGCCAACCCATTACAAGTATTGCGCAAGCAATTATCGCCTATATGAACTATTCAGAGCAGCTAGATACCAAAATTTGGCTAGCTTGCAATCATCAATTTGCAGGTGGGATTCTCCTTCAAAAACTACCCCAATTAGGCGGTCACGCGCCACTTAAAAAACTCACTGAGGAAGAGCTTGATGAGGCCTGGGAAAGATTACCAATGCTCGTCCAAACAGTCAAGGATGCTGAGTTACTAAGTACTCCACCCAATGTTCTCATGAATCGCTTATTTACTTACGAAACAGATCAACAAACCGTGCGAAGCTTTCCTCTCAGGCACCTACAATTTAGTTGCCAATGCTCCCGTATGCGCGTCGGTAATATGCTGATCATGCTGGGTTATGACGAAGTTACAGATATTTTAGAGGAGCAACAGCAAGTAGAAACAACTTGTGATTTTTGTGGGCAAGTTTACGCGTTTGATGCGGTGGACTGTAAACAATTATTTATTGCTCGCAATCTCATCGATGGCATGCGACCAGCCAAAGGAAAACACTAAAGACGATTTGCTACTTAGCAGTTCTAGGCCTGCGACCAAATAATCCCGCGAGCCTCCAAAGCCGTGATCTGTTCGTCAGTTAAACCGATTTCTTGTAATATCTCCCGGTTATCTTGGCCAACCTCTGGCGCCTGGCGACTGATACGCCCGGGAGTTCGGGATAGCTTGGGCACAATTCCTGGAACATGCAAAACACTTCCGTCTAACATTTGTTGAGCAATAATCATGTCTCTTGCATGGTAATGCGGATCATTAGCAATATCAGCAACCGTAAAAATGCGGCCAGCAGGCACGCTACAAGAATCGAGGATCTGCAATACTTCTTCGACAGAATGGGATAATGCCCACTGACCAATACAGTCATCAATTAACTGAACATGTGCAACACGCCCCGTATTATCTGCAAAGCGGGCGTCCTGAGCAAAGGCATCTTGCCCTATAGCAACCATGAGGCGTTTAAATATACTATCGCCATTCCCGGCAATCAAAACATATCCACCATCACGGCATAAATAGGCATTCGACGGAGCAATCCCTGGTAAAGCACTCCCAGCTGCCTGCCGTATCTCCCCAAAGGCACTATATTCAGGTAACAAACTTTCCATACAATTAAAAACTGCCTCGTATAAAGCCATATCGATTACCTGACCTTTGCCACTCCGACTGCGCTCATGTAAGGCTAATAAGATCCCAATGACCCCATGCAGCGCAGCTAATGTATCGCCAATACTCACGCCGACTCGCACTGGCACTCGGCCAGGCTCGGCCGTTAGATGCCTCAAACCGCTCATGGCTTCTGCTACCACACCAAAGCCAGGTTTATCGCGATACGGACCTGTTTGGCCGTAGCCACTCACGCGTAAAATAATCAATCGTGGATTGATATGCAATAGTTCGTCAGGTCCTAAAGCCCATGATTCCAGAGTGCCTGGACGAAAATTTTCTATTAAGACATCACTTTCCAAAAGAAGCTGACGGACAATGTCCTGTCCTTCTGACTGTTTGAGATCTAAGGCAATCGAGCGCTTATTTCTTGACTGAACTTGCCACCAAACAGAGGTACCATCTTTTAGTAAACGCCACTTACGCAAGGCGTCACCCGTCACTGGCGCCTCTACTTTGATGACATCAGCCCCAAAATCAGCTAAAGTTTTTGCCGCAAACGGACCGGCAATTAATTGCCCCAGTTCCAAAACTTTTATACCGTCTAAAGAACTTTTATCCATCTGCTTGTTTACTAGTATTGCCTAGCCATTTATTGGGTGGGTGTTGATTTGGCTAATTTTGAATCTTCTGATAGTTTGCTAGGCTTTACTTTTGACAATTTTGGCGCCGACTCATCAGATTGTAGTATTTGAACGAGCGTTTCATTTTCCTTAACCATGCCATGTTCGATACGAGCACGCTCCTCCACGGCCCGTGTTCCCTGCCTTAAGTCATCGACATCACCAGCAATTTTTGCATTACGCTTTTCTAATTCGAGATTCTTATTTTGCTGCTCTTTGACTTCTTTATCTAATTGATAAACACTTAACAATCCGCCCTTGCCAATCCACAAAGGATATTGGATCGCAATGAGCAAAGCGGCTAGGGTATAAAAAATATAACGCACTAATATCCTAAGTTATAAAATGCTGCGCGGCCTGGATAGGTGGCAATATCACCCAAATCTTCTTCAATACGTATCAACTGATTATATTTAGCAATTCGGTCAGAACGTGATAACGATCCAGCCTTAATCTGACCAGCATTACAACCCACAGCAATATCAGCAATCGTTGTATCTTCTGTCTCGCCCGAACGGTGCGAGATAACGGCTGTATATCTAGCCCGCTTGGCCATCTCAATAGCGGCAAAGGTTTCAGACAAAGTGCCAATTTGATTCACCTTAATTAAAATTGAATTGGCGATTTCTTTCTGAATACCTTCTTTGAGAATCTTTGTATTAGTAACAAATAAATCATCCCCAACAAGTTGAATCTTTTTCCCCAGTCGCTGCGTCAAAGTTGCCCAGCCGTCCCAATCACCTTCATGCATTCCGTCTTCAATCGAAACAATGGGATATTTGTCAGCAAGCGTTCCTAAATAATCTGCAAACTCGCTTGAGGTTAACTCTAAGCCTTCACCAGATAAATGGTATTTACCATCACGATAGAATTCGCTTGCAGCACAGTCTAGAGCAAGCAAGACATCATCCCCAGGACGATATCCGGCTTTTTCTATCGCTTGCAAAATAGTATTCAAGCACTCTTCATTCGTCTTAAAGTTAGGAGCAAATCCGCCTTCATCACCAACTGAAGTGGGCATACCTTGAGTCTCTAATATTTTTTTGAGTGTATGAAAGATTTCTGCTCCACAACGCAAGGCATCTTTAAAACTCGTCATACTGACTGGCATAATCATGAATTCTTGAATATCTAGACTATTATTTGCATGCGATCCGCCATTGATAATATTCATCATCGGTACGGGCATTTGCATAGCTCCAGAGCCTCCAAAATATCTGTATAGGGGTAGTCCTGCTTCTTCAGCTGCAGCTCTAGCAACGGCCATCGAAACGGCTAAGGTGGCATTCGCTCCAAGCCGAGCCTTATTATCACTACCATCTAAATCGATCAAAGTACGATCCAAAAAAGCTTGCTCAGAGGCGTCTAAACCCATGACGGACTCAGCGATTTCAGTATTAATATTATCAACAGCTTTTAAAACACCTTTACCAAGATATCGGCCATGTTCACCGTCACGTAACTCAACCGCTTCACGAGAGCCTGTCGATGCTCCAGAAGGCACAGCGGCGCGCCCCATAATTCCAGACTCTAGCAACACGTCACACTCTACGGTAGGATTTCCTCGAGAATCGAGAATCTCACGGCCAATAATATCTACAATTGCACTCATATGTATCTCTCAAAAATATAATTTTTTACAATCAACCCCTACAACCCAAAAGTATGTTCAATCATCATCCCAGGACGCTTCACTAATTGATCAATTTCTTTTAAGGTTTCTAATAAAACCTTCATATGTTTTAGGGGAACGGCATTGGGGCCATCGGACATTGCTTGAGCAGGGTCTGGATGCGTCTCCATAAAAATACCACTAATCCCAACCGCCATCGCAGCCCTTGCCAAAACGGGTACAAACTCTCTTTGCCCACCACTCGTTGCACCCTGGCCACCGGGCAACTGAACTGAATGTGTCGCATCAAAAACTACTGGGGCATGCGTCTGGCGCATAATCGCCAAACTGCGCATATCGGATACTAAATTGTTATAACCAAAGCTGACGCCACGTTCGCACGCCATAAAATTATCTTCTTCTAAGCCAACAGCCTTGGCTGCCGATCTAGCCTTTTTAATGACATGCACCATATCATGCGGAGCTAAAAATTGCCCTTTCTTAATATTGACAGGTCGCCCACTTTGGGCACATGCTTGAATAAAATCTGTTTGTCGGCATAAGAAAGCTGGGGTTTGTAATACATCGACAACTTCACAAACAGGCTTGATCTCTTCAATACTGTGTATGTCAGTCAGAATCGAAACGCCAAGCTGACTTTTCACCTCGGCAAGAATCTCCAATCCCCGTTCCATCCCAAGCCCCCGAAAGGAATCCCCTGATGAACGATTTGCTTTATCAAAAGACGATTTATAAATAAAAGGAATTTGTAGTAACTTGGTAATTTCTTGTAAATGACCGGCTGTATCCATTGCCATCTGCTCTGACTCAATCACGCACGGGCCAGCAATTAAAAAGAAAGGTTGGTCTAAACCGATCGGGAAGCCACAAAGGTTCATGCCACAGCCTTTTCTGGAGAAATCTTGCCCGCATGAATTAATGCTGCCTCGATAAATGCATTAAACAAAGGATGCCCATAACGCGGTGTCGAAGTAAATTCCGGATGAAACTGTACCCCAAAAAACCAAGGATGCATCGATTCAGGTAACTCCATCATTTCAGGTAAATCCTCTGTTGGTGTTCGGGCAGAAATAATTAATCCTGCGTTTTCTAAATCAGGTACATACCCATTGTTTACCTCATATCGATGACGATGCCTCTCATTCACCTCAGAGCCATAAATTCGACTCGCTAAAGTACCCGCTTTAACCGGACAACGCTGCGACCCAAGTCGCATCGTGCCGCCTAGATCTGAGCCATCTGAACGCTGTTCAATCTTACCATCACGATTTTTCCACTCAGTAATCAATGCGACCACAGGATGCAAGACATTCGGTTCAAATTCCGTACTGTTGGACTGTGCAAAGCCTGCAACAGAGCGCGCAAATTCAATCACCGCTAATTGCATCCCTAAACAGATCCCTAAATAAGGGATCTTTTGAATTCTAGCGTAAGCAATCGCCTTCATCTTGCCCTCAGTACCCCTTTTTCCAAAACCGCCAGGTACTAAAATGGCATCTAAGCCCTCTAAATTGGCAACGTCACCGTGCTCTAATAATTCCGAGTCAATGTAGCGAATATCGACCTTACTCTCGTGATGTATCCCAGCATGTCTTAAGGCCTCAATTAACGATTTATACGATTCAGTTAAATCAACGTATTTACCAACCATGCCAATCGTAATGTGATGCTTCGGATTTTCCATCCGAAAGACTAAATTACTCCAGATACTGAGATCAGCTGGCGCAAGTTGTAAATTCAACTCATCACAAATAATTTGATCTAAACCTTGTTCATGCAACATCTGTGGAATTTTATAAATAGTGTCCACATCCCATACAGAAATGACGGCCTCTTCTCGGACATTAGAAAATAAAGAGATCTTACTGGCCTCTTCCTGCGGAATAGGCCGATCCGCCCTACATAAAAGGGCCGTAGGTAAAATCCCGATCTCACGTAACTTTTGGACTGAGTGCTGAGTTGGCTTGGTTTTTAACTCTCCGGCACTAACAATATAGGGCACTAACGTCAAATGAATAAAGGCTGTGTCACCTCGAGGCTTACGAAGATTCATCTGCCGAGCAGCTTCTAAAAATGGCAGAGATTCAATATCACCAACTGTTCCACCGATTTCACAAATTGCAACATCAGCCTGCCCATCATGGCTAGCAGCAGCACCGCGCTCAATAAATGTCAAAATTTCATTGGTAATGTGCGGAATTACCTGCACCGTCTTACCCAAATACTCACCGCGACGCTCTTTACGGATGACCGACTCGTAAATTTGACCAGTTGTAAAGTTATTACTTTTACGCATTTTGGCAGATACAAAACGCTCATAATGCCCTAAATCTAAATCTGTTTCAGCTCCATCTTCAGTGACAAAGACCTCACCATGTTGAAAGGGACTCATCGTTCCAGGATCAACGTTAATATAAGGATCTAATTTAAGGAGGGTGACTTTCAGGCCGCGGGATTCTAGAATCGCAGCCAGGGAAGCGGCTGCGATTCCTTTCCCTAGGGAAGAAACCACACCGCCAGTAACGAAGACAAATTTGGTCATCGCTCATTCACTCTGTTGGTAATATTGAATTATATACACGACTTGCATAAACCACTAAAAAACTCTTCACACGATCTAATTTCCTACTTCCAAGCCTTATAAAAACGAACTCGGGAAGCAATTAATAAAAATCATTTAAAATAACATTAAATTTAAATGATAGGATTTTATGAGACTTGGTTACTTTACAATGCCCTTACACCCCTTGCATCGCGATGGGACTGAAACACTCCACGAAGACCGTCAAACAATTATTTTTGCGGATCAGCTGGGCTTTTATGATGCCTTTATTGGTGAACACCTGACTGATCAAGCTGAAAATGTCACGAACAGTATGATTTTTTTGGCAACGCTGATTTTTGAGACTAAACAAATCAAATTAGGCACTGGCACCTCGAACCTTTCCCACGCCCACCCAACTCTCTTGGCCGCTCAAGCAGCCATGTTTGATCATCTTGCTAAAGGTCGCTTTATTTTCGGCATTAGCCCAGGAGCACTAGCCTCCGATGCAGAAGCTCTTGGTATTTTAAGCGAAGATCGTGGCCAAATATTTGCTGAGGCAATCGATGTCATCCTAGCTATTTGGCAGGGCGAGCCGCCCTACAATATCGACCTTCCGAATAATCGCTTTAAAGTGAGCGTAGAAAAAACCCAAGTTCTTGAAATTGGTCGAGGACATATCATGAAGCCCTTCCAAAAACCTTATCCTGAAATAGTTGGAACTGTCGTCGCACCTTTTTCTAAGGGCGTAATTGCCATGGGACAAAGAGACTTTCATCCCATGTCAGCAAACTTTCTTCTAGATAATTGGCTACCAAGTCATTGGGCTAATTATTCAGCAGGTAAGGAACTGGCTGGACAAAAAGCTTTAGCGAAAGACTGGCGGGTGGCTAGAACAGTTTTTGTTGGCGATAACTCTACAATTGCCAAAAGCTATGGTAAAGAAAATGCTGATAGCCCTTACCGCTACTATTACCAACAAATGTATACCAAAATGAAGATTTCTAATCGGCATGTCATCTTTAAAAAGCATCAAGATGATGACGATAGTACGATTACTCTGGATAAAATTTTGGATGAGCTTGTTATCTCTGGAACAGTTAATGAAGTAGTCGATCAAATCCTCGCTCTGCAAGAAAAAGTGGGTACGATCGGAGAAATAGTCTATGCCGGCATGGATCTAGTCGATCCAGCACTTGGCAGAAGGTCTATGGAACTCATGGCGCACGAAGTGATGCCACGCGTGAATGAGGCACTAGGTCTTGGCTATCAAACGAATGCCGATGCTACTTAAATTGCTCTAACAATCAATTTCGTTGAAAAATTCTGGTGAACACGTCTTTTTTTGATGTCCACGTTTGCGCACCCGTCTGACTTGTGTCCTTTAAATCAATGCCCATGGCCTGATATCGCCTAACCACTACCGGATGAGGATGGCCATATCTGTTCCGGTAGCCCGATTGTGAAAATGCATCGTGGGGTTTGAGCTGATTCAAAAATAATGCCGTCGATGAAGTCTTACTCCCATGATGTGGCGCCATGACAATCCGGTTTCTAGTAGCAATCATCTGCTTGTGCTGCACTTGCGCCATCAAACGATTTACAACCTCCCGCTCACCGCCACTTTCAATATCACCTGTTAACCACACTGAGTGAAATCGATTTCTGACCTCTAATACACAACTCATTTCATTGGGCTTACCCTGAAAAAAATGCTCCTCAAAGGTGGTCTTTTTATCTGGGTGCCAAATAATAAAATCGACTCCATCCCACTGCCACTGCGATCCTGCTTTACAGGGCATAAGCGGGAGGTGATTTTTGATCAATTCGCGTTGCAGAAGATGCTTACCCGGAATGCTGCCAATTGCCGACTGTACAGGATATTCCTGAATAATACTCACTAAACCACCAATATGGTCAGCGTCTTGATGACTGATCACCAAGCGATCTAAAGACCGTATATCCTCGGCACGCAAATAGGGCATGATTACTCTGCGACCAGGATCAAAGTTACCTCGACTAGTTGGACCCGTATCGTATAGCAAGTGATGTTCCTTCGTTTTTATCAATACGGCACTACCTTGGCCTATATCCCAAACTAACATCTCAAACTCTCCATGGGCAATGCCATTCCCAAAAAGCCATTGCCTAGGAATGAGTAAACTGAAACATATACAGGTTCCAAATAATCTGGATTTCCAAGAATGGATTAGCGGACCAGACCGAATACTAAGCGCAACACCAATGAGCGCAATAACCAACATCCAACCCCACGGCTTAGCACCATATATGACCGCCCACTCCCACCCAGCCATCGGTTTTAAAAACCAAGCGACTACCCAAAAAGCTTGATGTGATAACCACAGGCACGTGTCACCCAACCACCAAGGTAAAACAACGCCTAGCATCGCTAAGGGCGTCACAATGAAGCTAATGATTGGGATGGCGATCGCATTAGCAAGTGGTGAGACTAAAGAAATCTGCGAAAACCACCATAAAGTCATTGGTATTAAGGCAATCGTAACTACCGCCTGCACGCGACAGGCCGCCCCTAAGGATTCTTTTAACTTTTCTATAAATAGTAAATCAACATCTGCCACCTCGCCATCACTTGCCGAAGGCATCGCATATAAAATTGCCGCCACCGCGCCAAAAGAGAGCCAAAATCCCGGTGTGTAAATGGCCCATGGGTTCAGAAAAAGTACCATGCCTAAAGCCCACCACCAAATATCAAAGGGCTTTAATACCCGCCCTAACCATAATCCAAGCCCAACCACTCCAACCATCAACATGGTTCGCTGGGCTGGTATCTGAAATCCAGCTAGCCAGGTATAAATGAAAGCGGTGAAGAAGCCGACTAAAGCAGCAATCTTTTGTGCAGGTATCAGTATAGGTAGTCGGCCTCTGCGCCATAATTGGTTAGCAAACCAAGCACCAAGTCCAGCAAGCATCGTGACATGTAATCCAGAAATCGAAATTAAATGCCCAATGCCTGTCGTGTTAAAAATCTTCCAGTCCTCTTCGGAAATACTATTTTGATCGCCCATCACTAAGGCACTCATGACCCCTCGATAAATTGCCCCCTCGCCAAGAGATTGATGAACACGTGCACGAATCCAAGATCGTATCTGCTCCACCATGACTATAAAATGCCAATCCGAATGACCCACAAAACGCTCAGTCCCTTTTTGAACCTGACCAACTGCGCCGATATCTTGTATCAGTAACCATCGCTCAAAATCAAATGTATGGGGATTCTTAAGACCCCTTGGCGTATTTAACTTCACATGAAATTGCCATACTTGCCCAGGATTGACTGGCTGCTTGACTGCTGGCATTGATAGATAAATCCGTTTGGGAATTTGCGTAGCATCTAAATCATCGCGCTTTTTTGAAAGAGACTTGGCAGATTCGACTATCAAATTCAGTTGTGCACCTCGCGCGGATAGCTTCGGTAAACTTTCTATATATCCTTGGATTCGCCATATTGTGCCGTCTAATGATGCGGGTAATTGTTGGGCTACTTTGGCGCGCTCAAGATAAGCTGTCCGGTAAAATCCGAGAATAAAAACTACCAGACAAAGACTACACACCACGAATAATTCGGATCGCTTGATCCTTCTTGCCTCCAAGTAATACAGTTTATAAATGACCGATCCAACATAAATGATGCCAAGACCTAAAAAAGGGATGATGAGGCTAAGATAGAGCTGCCACGATTCAAAAAAAAGAGCGTAAAACTCCCCGGCAATCATTGCACCAATAAGTAAACGCATGCAGTTTAAGCAATAGGATTTGCTTGAATTAAGGACTGCCAGCGTGGTAGAACTACCAGCGCATTTTGTAAGGCTTGCTGACTAACAAACTCCTCCTCCAGATTACGCAACTTGACAAACTCTTGCGCAATGCGAGGAAGATTAGCTGGTTCATTTCGGCTCTCACCCTCCTCTTTTAACCAGGCTGGTGGTATGTCAGGGGCATCTGTCTCCAAGACAAAAGAGTCTAGAGGTAAGTCGCAAGCTAAGCGTCGAATTTGTAGAGCACGCTCAAAAGTGAGCGTACCACCAAAACCTAATTTAAAGTTTAAATCTAAAAATTGTTGGGCTTGTACAAAACTCCCATTGAATGCATGCGCAATACCACCAGATACCTTGGTTTGACGCAAACGCTTGAGTATTTGATCTTGAGATTTGCGTACATGCAAGATCACTGGCAATTGATGCTGCCTCGCTAATAAGAGTTGTTGCTCAAAAAACCACTCTTGCTTGGCATTGTCTAATTCTTTGACAAAATAATCTAAACCGATTTCACCAATGCCAACAAATCTTGGATGATCCAAATACTTCAAAATAGCTTCTCGCAAGAGGTCCAGGTCACCCTCGAGCGCCCCAGGAGTATACAAAGGATGAATCCCTAAAGTAAAACTCAAATAAGGGATTAACCCATGCCACTGCTCGACAATACCGACTACTTTTTCAATATCACAGACTTGTACAACCGGAATTAAAATACCCTGAACTCCGCGCTCGGCAGCTCTTGCCAAAACCAGGGATAAATCCTGCTCAAACTCCGTGGCGTCTAAGTGACAATGGGTATCTAACCACATACACGCTAAGCAGCACTATTTTGGTTGCGCGTCACATCAACTAAAACTCCCTGCTCTAAACGTAAGATACGATCGCAACGCTTTGCACGTAGGGGATCATGCGTCACAATCACAAAAGCAGTTCCTAGATTTTGAGCAACTTCGATCATTAAATCAAATACTTGATCAGCAGTCTTTGTATCTAAGTTACCGGTCGGCTCATCTGCCAGAACGCAACTGGGTCGCCCAACTAATGCCCGAGCAACTGCCACGCGTTGTCGCTCGCCACCAGAGAGCATACCGGGTGTATGCCTTAAGCGACTACCTAGACCAACTTGAATCAAAATAGCCTCCGCTTGAGACTGTGCTTGGGACTTTGATAGTCCCCGAATTCGTAATGGCATCGCCACATTTTCTAAAGCGCTAAATTCAGGTAATAAATGATGAAACTGATATATAAAGCCTAGTTCTTTATTCCGTAAATAATTTTGCTGTGCTTCGTCTAATAAGGTAAATTCAATACCAGACAGGGTAATCGAACCGGCTGTAGCATCATCTAGCCCACCTAAAATATGTAGCAAGGTACTTTTACCAGAGCCTGAAGCCCCCACAATCGCAACTTTTTCACCAGGCTGAACTTGAAAATCAATCCCTCGTAAAACCTCAAGTGCTTCAACGTCTCCCCCAAAAACCTTCACAACTCCCCGAGCTTCTAAAGCCGGCGACTGCATTTGGGGCTCAGGCGCAAATGCGTCCTGCTTTAAATTCTCCCACATACTCTCACGGAGCCCTTTATTCATATCTCAAGGCCTCCGCAGGTTTAACCCTTGAAGCCCTTGAACTGGGGTATAAAGTGGCTAACAAACTCAGGCCAAAAGCCATACCGCCAACCTTCACAACATCCTCTAGGTGTATATCGGAGGGTAATTGACTAATAAAATAAATATCTTTAGGTAAAAACTGTACTCGAAATAAGCCTTCAATCACCGGCACAATGACATCAATATTGCTAGCAATCAAAACCCCAATCAATACCCCAAGTACTGAACCTAAAATTCCAATGGATAAACCCTGCACGAAAAAGATTTTTTGGATCATCCGCCCCGAGGCTCCCATAGTTCTTAAAATGGCAATATCAGCTTGTTTATCAGTTACCGTCATCACCAAAGTTGAGACTAAGTTAAATGTTGCAACGGCAATAATTAAGGCCAAAATAATAAACATCATCCGTTTTTCAGTCTGTACGGCTGCAAACCAGTTACGATTCAACATGGACCAATCCACAGCAATTAAATTGGGTGGAATTTCAGCATTTAATCGTTGCGAAATTAGAGGCGCCAAAGTCATATCGTCTAATTTCACCCGCAAACCCGTCGGCCCAGGCGCCTTCACTAAAGCGGCCACATCTTGCCAATGCATAATGGCTAAACTACTGTCGTACTCGTAATGACCACTATCAATAATCCCAACAATCGTGCAAACTCTTTGCCGAGGTAACACGCCTGCAGGAGTCATATCACCATTTGGAACCATCACCGAAATTTTGTCATTTAACTGAACACCCATCATCTGTGCCAACTGACTACCTAAAGCAATTCCAAACTGCCCCGCCTCTAAGGAGTTAATCGATCCCTGACTAAACTGGCTCGGAATATCCGAAACTTGGAATTCCGTTTGGGGCGCAATCCCTCGTAATTCGACCCCTCGCATCATGGCTTGCCGAACTAATAAACCCTGCGTTTGTAATAAAGGTGCAACGCCAATCACATGTTCTTGTTTAGCGATGAAATCACTGACTCCCTCAATATCATTAATGCCCTCTTGAGAACGAATCTCCACATGCGAGAGCACCGAGAGCATCTTATCCCGAACTTCTTTTTGAAAACCATTCATGACCGATAAAACCACAATCAAAGCGGCAACACCCAACGCAATTCCAACCATTGATAAAGTTGATATAAATGACAAAAAGCCATCCCGACGAGAGCCTAAAGTCTTCCTTTTAGCACGCACATAACGTATACCAATTTCCATATAGATCGGCAACTCGAAAAGGGATTTAAGTGATTTCATCCCTATAGTTTAGTATTTTCTGAAATGCCACATAAAATAAGGGCTATGACTACCCATTTATCGATACTTTGCCCTAGTCTTGTAAGCTCTCTAGAAAATCCAGATGATTCGATTTTCGAACAAAAGGGCAGCTGGCAAGAAATTTTCTGCCTAGGGAGTGATCTTCCCTGCGCAGCTCTTTGGGCGAATACCAAAACACCTATCGAAAGCACCTCTACCTGGTCTTGTCTAGAGCTAGTCCATCTGCACGCAACCCGCGACCATCTGGTCTTAATTGATCCGAGGATCCTTGAGGTGGATGCTGCAGAGGAGTTGGCTTTGCGTTTAAGCGTACAAGATATCCTCCAGGAATTCTTACCCGGTCAGAACATTTTTACTAAAAATCGCTGGCTAATCTCCTCAGAGCTATTGAAGTCCGTCAAAACCTCCAGCCCAGCTTTAGCCGCTGGCAGAAATATTGATATTTGGATGCCCCGTGATACTTCTCAAGCTGGTCTGGCCAAAAAATGGCGGCAGCTTCAAAATGAAATCCAGATGGTTTGGCATGATCATCCGGTCAATCTGCAACGCCAGGACTTAGGACAATTGCCGATCAACTCGCTTTGGCTCTATGGTATAGGTACCCTGGAAGATATTCAACCGCATCCCATGATCGAATCAATGACGCACGTCTATTCACCAAATGAGCTCATTCAAACTGCCGCAATGTATTTACAAAAAACATCTACGCCTACCCCCCCCAATCTGTTACTTCCCATGCCTGATGGCCATCACCTCATTGATTTTTATCAACAAACGAGTGCCCAGGAATGGCAAGTCTTCTGGGAACAGCTAGTCTTAGGGATCAAACAGGAAAAATTGAACCGAGTAGAATTGCTACAAAGTAAGAATGGCAACTTCTATAGTACCCAAATTGATAAAAAATTATTCAATGCCAGCCTCATCCAGCGTATATTCTCACCCAAAAAATCTCAACAAACTCAATACCCGTCTTGGTCAGAGTTTAGTCAGCAAGCTATTTGGCACCCTTATAAATCCGTCCCCCACGAACAGTAGACTCTATGCACATCAAAGAACGTCCAATTAACCAAGAGGTATTGGAGCATTTAATTGAAAATGAGATCAGTCCTGTCATGGCCAAGTTATGGGCTAGTCGTGGCATTCAGCATGCTTCAGAGCTATCTTTACAAATCAGCCAACTTATCCCTCCAAATGATTTAAAAGGCTGCCAGGAGGCTGCGCAATATCTTGCGCAGGCCCTAGCTGAGAACCGAAAAATTGTAATCGTGGCAGATTATGATTGCGATGGTGCGACCGCATGCGCTGTCGGAATCCTAGGTTTAGAAGAGCTCGGTCAATCTTTTAATAGTCAGATTGATTTCATCGTACCAAATCGTTTCACGATGGGTTATGGACTTACACCCGAAGTGGTTGAATTAGCAGCCAATCGAAATCCTCGCCCCGAAATTATCATCACTGTTGACAATGGCATTGCGAGTATTGATGGCGTTGCCTATGCCAATCGCTTGGGAATCGATGTCATTGTTACCGATCATCACCTGCCCGCAGATGAACTCCCTAAAGCCAAGCATATTGTTAATCCAAATCAACCAGGGTGCACTTTTTCGAGCAAAGCTCTAGCTGGCGTTGGTGTCATGTTTTATCTCCTACTCGCGGTTCGAGCTGAGTTACGAGATTATTACCAGCTGTTTACTAAACAAACGCAACCTCAACTTTTACAGTTATTAGATCTAGTCGCCCTAGGTACGGTCGCAGATGTTGCCCAGTTAGATCGAAATAATCGTATTTTAGTATCCGCTGGCCTCAAGCGAATCCGGCAAGGTTTGATGTCACCAGGTATTGAAGCCCTCTTTCACATTGCTGGTAAAAGCCCAGGAGAAGCGAATACCTTTGATTTGGGTTTTAGTTTAGGACCACGCTTAAACGCAGCGGGTCGCTTAGCAGATATGACCCTCGGAATACAATGCCTACTGAGTAAAGACCTTTCACAAGCAAAGCGCCTAGCGCATGAACTCGATCAAATGAATCGCGAGCGACGTAGTATCGAAAATGAGATGAAAGTAAGCGCTCAGACGACCATGGCCCAACTTTCAGTCGAAGGTCGCCATGCACTTACTCTCTTCGAGCCGTCATGGCATCAGGGTGTAATTGGTATTCTAGCCTCGCGTTTAAAAGACGAGTACCACCGCCCAGTCATTGTATTTGCTCTTGCCGAAGAAAAAATGCCAGATGGTAAAGGCATTCTTAAAGGCTCTGGCCGATCAATAACTAGCTTTCACATGCGAGACGCGCTAGACTGGATCTCTAAAAAATATCCTCAGATGATTTTAAAGTTTGGTGGACATGCGATGGCCGCCGGCCTATCTATTCCTGAGGAAGATCTAGCATCTTTTGAACAAGCTTTTGCCAAAATAGCCCTGCAGTGGATTGAACCAGACGCCTTAAATCGTACGATTATGCATGACGGAACACTCCCGATTGCGCAAATGAATCAGCAATTCGCCGAGCAACTTTCTACAGCCATCTGGGGGCAGGGATTTCCAGAACCAGTTTTTGTCGGCCGCTTTGAGGTAATCAAGCAAACCACCTTAAAAGGCCGTCACCTGAAGGTGGAACTCATACCCATTGAAAACGGCTCAAGTAACCAAGACTCACAATCAATCTCTGGTATTTGGTTTGGTCATTCTGAAAATCTTCCGCCACAAACTTATCTGGCCTATCGCCTGCTCGTGGATCACTATCTGAATTACCCAAGACTACAGATTCACATCGAAACAGCATTTAACTAGATTTTACGGTTCTTAAAAACTTCTCTAAAAACGCCAGCACGCGCGAGATTTATTTTAATAAGCATTTATTCGATTACCAATAATGCCTATTGCCTCTCAAAACAATTTCAAAAACTGCAAAAAAGTTACTAAATACTCTATTTTGGCAAACTGGCATGGGCAAAGCTTTATAATGTATACATGGAAGCCGAACGAATTAACTCACTACAGTCTCATCTTAACCTCTTACGCACCCGTGTTGTAGACCTTCGGGGGTATCTTTGACTTTGATAGTAAAAGTCAACGATTAATCGAGGTAAATCTTCAGTTAGAGGATCCCAAAGTTTGGGATGATCCTAAACAAGCGCAAGCTTTGGGTAAAGAAAAAAAAATGCTTGATGGTGTAGTTAACACCATCACTAAACTCGATAGCGACCTAGATGGCGCAATTGAACTCTTCGAACTAGCCGCTGCAGAATTAGATGATCAAACTCTTCAAGCGATCGAGGAAGATGAAAAAGCGATGGAATTCATCGTTGCAGACTTGGAGTTTCGTCGGATGTTTTCTAACCCGATGGACCCTTGTAATTGCTTTATCGATATCCAAGCCGGCGCTGGAGGGACTGAGGCCTGTGATTGGGCGAGTATGCTGCTTCGACAATACTTAAGATACTGTGAACGAAAAGGCTTTAAAGCTGAAATTTTAGAAGAGTCAGACGGTGATGTGGCTGGTATTAAAAGTGCTACACTAAAAATTGACGGTGAATATGCTTTTGGTTTTTTGAGAACTGAAACGGGTGTCCACCGTCTCGTTCGAAAATCCCCTTTTGACTCCTCAGGCGGTCGACATACGTCCTTCTCAAGTATCTTTGTCTACCCAGAAATCGATGACTCCATCGAAATTGATATTAACCCAGCAGATATCCGAACAGATACCTACCGCGCGTCTGGCGCAGGCGGCCAACATATTAATAAAACTGACTCGGCAGTACGTCTAACGCATCTACCTACTGGTATCGTCGTTCAGTGTCAGAATGATCGTAGTCAACACCGTAATCGTGCTGAAGCAATGACAATGCTCAAGTCTCGGCTTTATGAGCATGAATTACGTAAGCGCCAAGTGGAGCAAGACAAACTAGAAGCTACGAAAACAGATGTGGGTTGGGGCCATCAAATCCGCTCCTATGTGTTAGACCAAAGTCGTATAAAAGATCTGCGCACGAATATCGAGATATCCAATACCCAAAAAGTTTTAGATGGCGATCTTGACCCCTTTATTGAAGCTAGCCTCAAAATGAATGTTTAAAGCATTTAGCCCATTGACTTGAAAATTATTCTGCTATGAACGACAAAACACCTATAGAGCAATCAGCCATCGACCCAAGTCTTCAGATCGATGAGAACCATCTCATCAATGAGCGCCGAGAAAAATTAGCCCGTTTAAGACAACAAGGATTAACCTACCCCAACGATTTTGTGCCAACTCACCTAGCACTCGAGCTGCACCAACAGTTTAATGACTGCAGTAAAGAAGAGCTTGCAGATCAAGCGGTGTATGTCAAAATGGCTGGGCGCATGCTGCTCAAGCGCGTGATGGGCAAAGCTAGTTTTGCCACAGTCCAAGATCGTACTGGACAAATCCAATTCTATATGAATGATAATGAGACTGGCGAAGAGTCGCATACCGCTTTTAAACATTGGGACATGGGCGATATCATCGCAGCAGAAGGCCTATTATTTAAAACCAACCGAGGTGAACTATCAGTTCAGGTAAAAACATTACGCCTATTAACCAAATCACTTCGCCCTCTGCCAGAAAAGTTTCATGGTCTAACTAGCCAAGAAATGAAATATCGGCAACGTTATGTTGACCTGATCGTCTCCCCCCAAAGCAGACAAACATTTATTACGCGGACTAAAGCAATCAACGCCTTGCGTGAGTTCATGCAAGAGGCAGATTTTATGGAAGTCGAAACGCCGATGTTACATGTCATACCAGGCGGTGCTTCAGCTAAACCATTTATTACGCACCACAATGCTCTGGATATGGAAATGTTCCTGCGCATTGCCCCAGAACTTTATTTAAAAAGACTCGTGGTTGGAGGCTTTGAGCGAGTTTTTGAAATTAATCGAAATTTCCGAAATGAAGGTGTTAGCCCTCGTCATAACCCAGAATTTACGATGATGGAATTTTACGCTGCCTATACAGATTACCAGTGGTTGATGCAATTTACTGAAAACCTAATTCGTCAAGTCAGTCTAAAAATTCATAACACTGCCGTACTCAATTACCAGGGTCGTGAACTAGATCTTTCCACCCCATTCGAACGACTAACGATTACAGAAGCCATCTTGAAATATGCACCAAAGTCTGGCAAAAACTATACATTCGAAGAAATCAACGACCGGTCGTTTATTCGTTCTGAGTTAAAAAAATCTGGGCAAAATATCGATGATCCCGCCATCATTCATGCCGGTCTTGGAGCCCATCAATTAGCGTTATTTGAAGTCTGTGCCGAAGAGCATCTATGGCAACCGACCTACATCATTGATTACCCCATTGAAGTAAGTCCTCTTGCGCGGGAGTCTGATACGCGACCTGGGATTACAGAGCGCTTTGAGCTATTTATTACTGGCCGTGAAATTGCAAATGGATTTTCAGAATTAAATGACTCTGAAGACCAAGCAAATCGTTTTCAAAAACAAGTCGAACAAAAAGATGCTGGTAATGAAGAGGCCATGTATTTTGACCATGACTTTATCCGAGCCCTAGAATATGGCATGCCACCAACCGGTGGCTGTGGGATTGGTATTGATCGACTGATCATGCTCCTGACAGATTCAGCGAATATTCGGGATGTAATTCTCTTTCCACATCTGCGTCGTGAAGAAAATCTTTAAATAAAATAGGATCTAAGTACTGCCTATCATTTAATGATTTTCTCGAGCATGATTAATCGAGTATTTAGGAATCTCGACAACTAACTCCTGCTGCCCAACAATGGCCTGACAGGAAAGTCTTGATTTGGGTGTTAAGCCCCAAGCCCGATCCAGTAAATCATCTTCGTTCTCATCGCTAGGATCTAGCGAATCAAAGCCCTCTCGCACAATTACATGACAGGTGGTACAAGCACATGACATCTCACAGGCATGCTCAATAGAAATATCATTTTCTAATAAGGCTTCACAAATCGATGTGCCAGCAGGAACCTCCATCACGGCCCCTTCTGGGCAATATTCTTCATGCGGTAAGACAATTACTTGAGTCATAAATAATCCGTAAATTAGATTTCTGAAAGGTTCTTACCGGTTAACGCTCTGCGTATATTCGCATTCATCCTCTTGGCCGCAAATTCCTCAGTGGCTTGGGACAGAGCCTCAATTCCCGCGCGTAAGAGATCAATATTTTCTTGATCTTTTAATTGTCTTAAGGATCCTAAACCCTTTTCAATTAAAGTCAATTCTGCATCATTTAATAAATGCTTATCAATTTGCAAAGCGCTATCCACCGCATCCATTAAACGCTGCGCCTCAACTTGCTCTTCGCGTAAAGCTCTGAGTTGCATATCTTCAGCCGCACTTGCAAAGCCCTCTGTCAACATACGCGCAATATCGCCATCTGCTAAGCCGTAACTGGGCTTGACATGTATCGAAGCACTGACGCCAGATTTTTCCTCCGCCGCACTCACTGATAACAAACCGTCAGCGTCTACTTGATAAGTCACCCGAATCCGAGCTGCACCCGCTACCATTGGTGGTATATCTCTTAACTCAAAGCGCGCTAGCGAACGACAATCCTCGGCTAACTCTCTCTCGCCTTGCAAAACATGGACGGCCATTGCTGTTTGACCGTCCTTAAAAGTCGTAAAGTCCTGCGCTAAAGCAACCGGTATTGGTGTGTTACGTGGAATAATTTTTTCCACAAGACCCCCCATCATCTCAACGCCAAGTGATAACGGGATCACATCTAAAAGTAACCACTCATCATTTTTGTTTTTATTACCCACCAGTAAATCTGCTTGGCGAGCAGCGCCAAGGGCAACTACCTCGTCGGGATTTAAATCGTTGAGGGGCGCACGACCAAACAAGGTTTCAACAGCTTGTTGGACATGCGGCATTCGAGTCGCACCACCCACCATGACAACACCCTTGATTTCATCGAGCGATACCTTCGCATCGCGTAAGGCTTTTTTGACTGCTTGAATTGTTTTTTGGACTAAATCTTGCGTGAGCTGAAAAAAAGTTTCCTGAGAAATACTGATCTGTATAGCACTTTTATTACTAAAAGTATGTTCTAACAAAATGCCAGGATGAATACTTAAATTCTCTTTCGCATGCCGACATTTGAAAATTAAAGCCCGCTGGTCTTCAGCAGTTAATTGAGTCAAATTAGACTCTTGCAGAACCATCTGAAGTAGGGCATGATCAAAATCGTCTCCACCAAGCGCAGAGTTGCCCCCCGTCGAAAGTACCTCAAAAACACCTTTACTTAATCGTAATATAGAAACGTCAAATGTTCCGCCACCTAAATCGTAAATCGCATAAATTCCCTCTGCCGCATGATCTAGTCCATAAGCCAAAGCAGCTGCTGTAGGCTCGTTAAGTAATCTTAAAACTTGAATACCCGCTAACTCAGCAGCGTCTTTAGTAGCTTGTCTCTGGGCATCATCAAAATATGCTGGCACAGTAATCACTGCACCTTCAATATCATCATTAAAAGTATCTTCTGCAAGTTGTCGCAGACGCGCTAAAATCTCTGCAGAAACCTCCACTGGACTTTTAATTCCAGCGACAGTTTGTAACTGCAACATACCAGGTGTGTCAATAAAATCATAGGGCAGTGATTTTTGATTTTTAATATCAGCCAGCGATCTACCCATGAAACGCTTTACCGAAATAATCGTATTTTTAGGATCTATCACAGCCTGCGCTAAAGCCTCATATCCGGCTTGCGTTTTACCACTGGGCAAATAACGCACTACTGATGGTAGAAAAGCCTGGCCACCCTCACTCAAAAGCACTTCGGGTAAGGCGTTTTTCATACTTGCTACTAAAGAATTCGTAGTTCCAAGATCAATGCCAATTGCAATACGACGCTGATGGGGGTTGCGCGACTGACCCGGTTCTGAAATTTGTAATAAAGCCATACAACCATTTACTCGTTCTATGTTTAAATCAATGCACTAAGCCGATGATCTAATTCTTCTAAAAAACGCTCTAAAAATAAAGCGCAGCGTAATTTCTCTAAAGCTGTTTCCGGGACTAAAGCCACATCAAAGGCCTTTTCTATTTGCAACAGCCATTCCTTCTGAATGGCTTGTACTTCCTGTTGTAATGCTTCCAATTTGGAGAGATCTGACTTCGCGTCGTCTAACTCTTCGCGCCATTCCATTTGCTGTATCAAAAATGCTTTAGGCATCGCGGTATTCGTTTCTAACTGCGGATCCAACCCAGCCAATTGACACAAATAAAAACCCCTAGGAAGCGGTTGCTTTAGGGTTTGATAAGCAGTGTTCGCGTACGTCGTCATCTGTAAAGAACGACGCTTTTGCTGATCATCTTGGTTCACAAATTTATCAGGGTGGACCTCTTGCTGAATAGTTAAATAAGCACGGTCGAGGACACTTCTATCAATTTGAAACTGCCGCGGCAAGTTAAAAAAATCAAAGTAATCTGTAAAGCTACTAGACTCGGAAAGATTCGCCGCAACCACACTCATCCTTCACATTCGGATTTTGAAATTTAAAGCCTTCATTCAGTCCTTCACGGGCAAAGTCTAACTCTGTACCGTCTATATAAGGTAAGCTTTTGGGGTCTACAAAGACTTTAATTCCTTGTGATTCAAAAACGGCGTCATCCGCACTGACCTGATCAACGTATTCTAGCTCGTAAGCTAATCCGGAGCACCCAGTAGTTCGAACTCCCAAACGTAAACCAATGCCCTTTCCCCGCTTTTCGAGATTGCGATTAACGTGTTTGGCTGCTTTTTCAGTTAGGCTAATCATTTTTATTTTTGGTGTTTTTCACGATAATCTTGCACAGCTGCTTTTATCGCGTCTTCAGCCAAAATGGAGCAATGAATCTTCACCGGAGGCAAGGCTAATTCTTGAGAAATATGCGAATTTTTAATCTCTAGAGCTTGATCCAATGTCTTTCCTTTAATCCACTCTGTGACTAAAGAAGATGAGGCAATGGCTGAACCGCAGCCATAAGTCTTAAATTTTGCATCTTCAATCACGCCCGCATCATTCACCCGAATTTGTAATTTCATCACATCACCACAAGCAGGCGCACCAACCATGCCAGTTCCAACTGCATCATCACTTTTTTCAAATGACCCCACATTGCGCGGGTTCTCGTAATGATCAACAACTTTGTCGCTATATGCCATGATTTTTCCTAAGTAAAAACTAAGTTAATGTGCCGCCCATTGGATGGTACTAATATCAATACCATCTTTAAACATTTCCCAAAGAGGTGATAAGTCTCGTAGCTTGGCGATTTTTTCTTTCACTAAAGCAACCGTAAAATCAACTTCCTCAATCGTTGTGAAACGACCCACACTAAAACGAATAGAACTATGTGCCAACTCATCATTTCGGCCTAAAGCTCTTAAAACAAAAGAAGGTTCTAAGGATGCAGATGTGCAAGCCGAGCCAGATGAAATAGCGACATCTTTGAGAGCCATCAACATCGATTCGCCCTCTACATAATTAAAACTGACATTTAAATTGTGCGGTACACGTTGCGATATATCACCGTTCAGATACACTTCCTCAATCGCACTCAGGCCAGTCCATAAACGATCACGGAGCATCCGAATACGTTCGTTCTCAGTATCCATTTCTTCTCGCGCAATCTGAAATGCCTCACCCATGCCAACAATTTGATGGGCCGGTAATGTACCAGAACGCATCCCCCGCTCATGCCCGCCACCATGTATTTGCGCCTCAATACGGATCCGCGGTTTACGCCTCACAAATAAAGCACCGACCCCTTTTGGGCCGTAGGTCTTGTGCGCAGAAAAACTCATTAGATCTACTTTGAGTTCGGCTAAATTAATGGCAATCTTGCCAGTAGCTTGGGCTGAGTCCACATGAAAGACGATGCCTCGCTCACGACATAGCTCACCTAGCGTTGGAATATCTTGAATCACACCAATCTCATTATTGACAAACATCACTGAAACTAAAATAGTGTCTGATCGCAAGGCTTTTTTGAACACATCTAAGTCAATTAAGCCATCTTCTTGAACATCTAAATAAGTTACTGTAAAGCCTTCGCGCTCTAATTCTCGGGTTGTATCCAAAGTGGCTTTGTGCTCGGTCTTTACCGTGATGATGTGCTTACCCTTATCCTTGTAGAAGTGCGCAGCGCCCTTCAAAGCCAAATTAATACTCTCAGTTGCTCCGCTAGTCCAAACAATTTCACGGGGATCAGCTCCAACCAACAAGGCGACCTGCTCACGCGCCTGCTCAACCGCTGCTTCAGCCTCCCAACCAAATGCATGGCTGCGTGAGGCGGGGTTCCCAAACTGCTCTCGCAAAAAAGGAATCATTCGGTCGACGACTCTTGGATCTACCGGGGTAGTCGCTGAGTAGTCCATATAAACTGGGAAATGCCTTGCACTGAACATTGGTAAGGGATTTAATTTTGGGGTGTTTGGGGCATTCATAAAGGACTCTTTTTTGTTAGTAAAGTTTATTTAGTTGTTAGTTTTTCATTTCGCTGCTGTAAAAATTTGTTGTACTAAGTTTGCTGCGCCAAATTAAATACCGAATTAACAATAAAACGTTTGGGTTGCTGATTAGTATTTCGATCGGAGTTCACTTTCGGATCAACGAGGTTTAATCGGGCCTCTTTTCCACCTGCGGGCAACGGTGTCGATACTGGCTTACCTTTATTCACAAAAGGCGTCATCACCGATACACCACGCTGTTCTTGTGAGGCCACTAAATCATACAAAGTAACCGACTGCAAATAATCAACCATTTTTTTATTCAAGTTAGACCATAAATCATGAGTCATGCATTGACTGTGGTGATCATCTTGACCATGACAATTACCTTTGCCACCACACTGTGTGGCGTCGATTGGCTCATCAACAGCAATAATAATGTCTGCCACAGTAATCGATTTATCTTCTCTAGATAGGGTGTAACCACCACCTGGGCCACGCGTACTCTCAACAATCGCAACTCGACGTAACTTGCCAAACAACTGCTCTAAATAAGATAGAGATATACGTTGTCTTTTACTAATTCCAGCTAAGGTCACGGGACCCTCGGACTGGCGCATTGCTAAGTCAATCATCGCAGTTACAGCAAACCTACCTTTAGTTGTCAATCTCATAATGTCTTTTCTTTCATCTATTTAGCTAAAATCCAGATTGGTGTCTGGTGCCTCTAAATCTCTCCGCGGATTGGGTAATACCCTATGGATTAACTCAAGTATAACAAATACCTGAGCATTTTGCTCAAGTGTCTTGCAGAGGTCAATATTCTTTAAATAGTGGGGTGATCAGGTGCGGCAGCACCAAAGGCCATGGCTCGAACTTTACTCAAGCGATCTCTCGTAGAAGCAGCTTTTTCAAACTCTAAATTTCGCGCAAAATCCACCATTTCTTTTTCTAATCGCTTGATTTCTTTGGATAAATCTCGCTCATTCATCTCTTCATACTTGGCTTTTTCTTTTTGATTTTGCCACTGAACCTTCTCAGCATCAACGTCATAAACTCCATCAATGATGTCTTTTATTCGCTTAGAAACCCCACGGGGAGTAATCCCATTTTCTAGGTTATAGGCAGTTTGTTTTTCACGCCGTCGCCCAGTCTCAGCCATTGCTTTACGCATCGACTCAGTGATCCGATCCGCATACAAAATTGCCTTACCGTTGACATGCCGTGCAGCCCGACCAATCGTTTGAATTAAACTGCGCTCAGATCGTAAAAAACCTTCCTTATCCGCATCTAAAATCGCCACTAAAGAAACTTCTGGAATATCCAAGCCCTCACGGAGTAAATTGATGCCAACCAATACATCAAACATACCTAATCGTAAGTCCCGGATAATTTCTACCCGTTCAACCGTATCAATATCCGAATGAACATAACGCACTCGAATACCGTTATCGGATAAAAAATCCGTTAACTGTTCAGCCATCCGTTTCGTTAAAACAGTCACCAAAACACGCTCATTTTGATCTACTCGAACTGTAATTTGATCTAATAAATCGTCGACTTGAGAACTGGCTGGCAAAACCTCAATCATCGGATCCACAAGGCCGGTCGGTCGTACTAATTGTTCAACCGTGTTACTGGTTTTTTGATTTTCATAATCGGCTGGGGTGGCACTAACAAAAACCGTCTGACGCATCTTCGACTCAAACTCAACAAACTTTAAGGGACGGTTATCTAAGGCCGAAGGTAAACGAAAACCAAAATCAACCAAAGTTACCTTACGGGCTCGATCACCGTTATACATCCCATTAAATTGTCCAATCAAGACGTGCGACTCATCTAAAAACATCAGTGCATCTTGCGGCAAATAATCGATCAAGGTCGGTGGAGCCTCTCCAGGCAACGCACCTGACAAATGCCGTGAATAATTTTCAATCCCTTTACAAAATCCAAGTTCGGCCAACATCTCTAAATCAAAGCGGGTACGTTGCTCTAGACGCTGCGCCTCGACTAATTTATTATCTTTGAGTAATTCCGCAACGCGCTCTCTGAGCTCCACCTTAATTAACTCAACGGCTTTTAAAACCGTATCACGCGGGGTAACATAGTGTGATCCTGGATAAACCGTAAAACGCGCTATTTTTTGCTTAATCCGGCCCGTCAATGGATCAAAAAACTGTAAACGATCAATTTGATCATCAAATAATTCAACCCGAATCGCTAACTCATTATGCTCAGCTGGAAATATATCAATCGTATCCCCCCGAACCCGAAAAGTGCCGCGAGAAAAATCCACCTCATTACGTTCGTACTGCATAGCAACTAAGCGCTGTATCAGCTCATGCTGATTGATTTTATCGCCTTGCCTTAGGGTCAAAACCATCCGGTGATAATCACCTGGATTACCAATTCCATAAATAGCCGATACACTGGCAACAATGATGACGTCGCGACGTTCTAATAGGCTCTTCGTGGCAGATAAACGCATTTGCTCAATATGTTCATTAATCGATGAATCCTTTTCAATGAATAAGTCGCGCGTTGGAACGTATGCCTCAGGCTGATAATAGTCGTAATAACTAACAAAGTACTCGACCGCGTTGCGTGGAAAAAATTCACGAAACTCACTGTACAACTGCGCCGCTAATGTTTTATTCGGAGCAAAAACAACTGCTGGGCGCCCCATCTGGGCAATGACATTGGCCATCGTATACGTTTTACCAGATCCAGTTACGCCTAACAGCGTTTGATACGATAAACCATCATGAATACCCTCAATTAAGCCAGCAATCGCGGTTGGCTGGTCACCAGCAGGCAAAAAAGGTTGATACAAAATAAAGTCTGATTCTGGAAACTGGATCAATTTAGATTCATCTAATGCCGGTGTAGCTATCGGAGTTTGCTGTGACTTCGATACAGCTTTTGCTTGAGATTGTCGGGAGGCCATCTTGGACTTGAGTAAAATACAATAGAATGATGAATAACTTTTAATTATGCATTTTTTTTAATTTTTTGGATGTTTCTTCAATTTTTTCAATTCTCTTCTTGAGATCTCATTCATATTGAAATTCCAACCTACACATCTTTCCACTTTTCCAACCCTTTTGCCCATTCAAAACCCCTAATGAACTTATTCAATGCTGTTGAGCTAGCCCCAAGAGATCCAATCCTAGGACTTTATGAGACATACAATGCGGATACCCGATCAGATAAGGTCAATCTGGGCGTTGGAGTCTACTTTACAGAAGACGGTAAGATTCCCCTCTTACGCGCTGTGCAAGTAGCTGAAAAAATGACTTTAGAAAACCCAGTAGCCAGAGGATATTTACCAATCGAAGGCATAGCCTCCTATAACAAAGGCGTACAACAACTGCTTTTTGGCAACAACCATCCTTTAGTACAAAGTGGTAAGACTACGAGTTTTGAGGCCCTCGGTGGGACTGGAGCCCTAAAAATTGGTGCAGACTTTATTAAAAGACTCAAACCTCAAGCAGTCGTTGCGATTAGCGACCCAAGCTGGGAAAATCATCGTGCACTATTTGAGGCAGCCGGGTTTGAGGTGATCAACTACCCCTACTACGAACCTCTTACGAGGGGAGTTGCCTTTGATCAAATGCTCAACTCCCTAAACAATCTAGCGGCAGATACAGTGGTCGTTCTGCATGCTTGCTGCCACAATCCGACAGGTGCTGATTTAAACAAAACACAGTGGCAGCAAATTGTTCAGGTTTGCGCTGCAAAACATTTAATTCCCTTTTTAGACCTGGCCTACCAAGGCTTCGCCGACAGTATCCAAGAGGATGGACTGGCTGTGCAATTGTTTGCAGATTCGGGCCAATCTTTCTTTGTCTCTAGCTCTTTTTCTAAATCATTTTCACTCTACGGTGAGCGCGTTGGCGCACTCACTGTTATTACACAAAATAGTGATGAAACAATTCGTGTTGCCTCACAAATTAAGCGGGTAATTCGGACAAATTATTCAAATCCACCTACCCACGGGGCAACAGTCGTTGCGAAAATTTTGAACTCGCCAGAATTACGTGCTATGTGGGAAGAGGAGTTAACCCAAATGCGCGACCGCATCAAACAGATGCGCTATCAATTAGTCGAAGAGCTGAAAATTGCCGGTGCAAGTAAGGACTTTAATTTCATTAAAGATCAACGCGGAATGTTCTCATACACCGGACTGAACAAAAGTCAGGTCGACCGACTAATCACGGAGTTTGGGGTCTATGCGGTCGGTACGGGAAGAATCTGTGTAGCCTCTTTGAATACTAAAAATGTCAAACATGTGGCCCAAGCCATAGCCGCTGTTTTGTAAAAAAGGGCTGAAATTTTAGAAAATTATCGAAAAATCAAGCCTTTACAACAAGCATCGTAGTGTAAAATTTATTTAACAATTCTCACTGAAAAATTTATTTTACTTTGCATTAAACTAGTGTAATATGCATTGAATATGATTAATTGTTGCATTGCAATAAGTAACTTTTCCGGTCGTTTGAGATACACCATATCATGGTTTAAATACTAAAAAGGGAATCGTTGATGCTGTACCATTTTCAAGAATTTCAACGAGCGATGCTCGAGCCAGTAAGCTCATGGGCTCAAACTACCGCTAAAGCCTTTACTAACAAAACAAATCCCCTGTCTTTTATGCCCACCTCCCAGCGAATTGCTGCGGGCTATGAACTACTCTACAGGCTGGGTAAAGACTACGAAAAGCCAGAGTTTGGTATCAAACAAATACCAGCATATGGTAAAAAAGTAGCGGTAACCGAATACGCCGAAATGGAAAAACCTTTTTGTCGACTTTTACGCTTCAAACGTTTTTCTGATGACATTGATGTCATCAAAGCTATGAAAAAAGATCCTGTTGTGCTAGTTGTTGCACCGCTGTCTGGACACCACTCTTCACTTCTTAGAGACTGCGTTAAAACCTTACTTCAAAATCATAAGGTTTACCTTACCGATTGGACTGATGCACGACTCGTGCCATTAAAAGATGGCAATTTCCATCTAGATGATTATGTGCGCTATATCCAAGAATTTATCCGCCATATAGGAGCAGAGCATCTGCATGTCATATCAGTTTGCCAACCAACTGTTCCAGTCCTGGGCGCAATCTCCTTAATGGCAACAAATGGTGAAGTTACACCCGCAACAATGACGATGATGGGCGGACCAATTGATGCCCGCAAATCACCCACTGCCGTCAACTCACTAGCCGTCACCAAATCCTATCAGTGGTTTGAAAATAATGTGATCTTTACCGTACCAACCAATCATCCGGGCGCCGGAAGAAAAGTCTATCCAGGCTTCTTGCAACATACTGGCTTTGTCGCCATGAACCCAGATCGCCATATGCGCTCCCATTGGGATTACTTCCAAGATCTCATTAAAGGCGATACCGATGATGCAGAAGCACACCGAAAATTTTATGATGAATATAACGCTGTCCTTGATATGGACGCAGCATACTACCTAGATACAATTAAAACTGTTTTCCAAGACTTCGCTCTACCACTTGGTACCTGGGAAGTCGATGGGCAACTTGTTAAACCGCAAGATATCAAGAAAACTGCACTCCTGACGGTCGAAGGTGAGCTAGACGATATCTCAGGTAGCGGTCAAACCAGCGCTGCAATTGCAATTTGTAGAGGTGTGCCGCACGCCAATAAAGTTTCCTTTGAAGTAGAAGGTGCTGGTCACTACGGAATATTCTCAGGTAAACGCTGGCGAGAAATTGTCTATCCACAGATTAGTGCTTTTATTCGTAAACATACTAGATCAGCTCCAGGAAGATCTCTTGCAAAGAAACAAGTCCTTGTAACAAAACAGCCGCAGCCACGAACTGTTACAAGAACAAGTCCCAGATCCGCTAAAAAAGCATAAATCAAATTCGCTCAAGAAAAAAACTTCTTGAGCGAATTAACTTTTCTGAAGTTTGTTAAACTCGGGTTGTGACTATACCTACCAATCGATTGACAAATGGGGACCTCCTCATAGAGCAACTCGACCAAACCCTGCCACAAACGCAGTGTACTAAATGTGGTTTCCCCGACTGCCACGCCTATGCAACTGCTATGGTAAAAGAAGGGGCGCTAGCAAATCGTTGTCCTCCAGGCGGTCAGGAAGGCGTCATCCGCCTGACAAAAATTTTGCAACACGCCCCAACAAACTTAGATGTTACCCGAGGGCCAGAACGCCCTAGGCCAGTGGCTGTGATCAACCCCATGCAATGTATTGGGTGTACTCTTTGCATCAAAGCTTGCCCAGTTGATGCTATAGTGGGCGCACCCAAACAACTCCATGTGGTCATAGAAGATCGTTGTACTGGTTGCGACTTATGTGTTCCACCTTGCCCAGTAGATTGTATCGATATGGTGGTGCAATCTCCTGATCTAACTGGTTGGAATGCCTGGTCACCAACCTTGGCACTGCAAGCTAAAAACCATTACCAGACAAGAAAGGTACGAATTCTGCGGGAAGAAAAAGATCTTTTAAAACGACAAACAAGTAAAGCTGCCGCTAAACTAAAAAAATTGACTCTGGAAAAACCTGCTGATTCGAAAGAATTAGATCGAAAAAAAGCGATTATTCAAGCAGCCATGGCGCGCGCCAAAGAAAAATTGAACGCCCCTTCAAATTAATCGATTTAAAGACTCTAGATATAAATCCATATCAGGCGCTGTGCCTTGTTGCTGGGCTTGCCAAAGAACCTGCGCTAAACATTCCATCATCGCATGTTGCGCTGAATGCTCAGAGTCAAATCGTAAAGTTAACTGCTGACTAATACTCCGAATCCCAACTGGCTGATTAATTTGTACCTGCTCAGACAAACTCATATGCATGGACAAATGTAAAAAAGGATTGGTTTGCCCATTCTCAACAGAAAAATCCGCCTCTTTAGCAGCCTCTATTTGATTCAAAATGACATGATATTCTGGGTGCTCTACTATCCAACGCGCCGCAATTGACTCTAGGGGAGTTAAAACCCCACTTGCCTGTTGCTTTAGCCATGCATGACAAAAAAACTCTCTGACGTCTTCTTTACTGGGCGAGAAGAGACTCATTGAGGAGTTCGCTTCGCAGTTTTTTTGACCTGAACTACCGTTTTTTTAACCACAGTTCGCTTTTGAGGATTCGATAGGCGAACTCCTTGAGACGTTTTTTCTTTCTTCGGGCTGTCTTGGTTGTTATGCAGCAATCCAGTAACGCCCTTCCCGTGATGATTTTTTGCAGCATCCGCTAGCTTATCGCGAACCTTGTTAGCCAATGATTTAGAAGCTACGAATCCACTGCCCTTCAAAGTGCCTGTCAAATTGATGGATTGTTTATCTTTAAAGTGACAAACAGGCTCCACAAGGCAGGCCCCACATTGGGGACTGCGCGCTTTACATGTATAACGCCCTAATAAAATTAACCAATGGTGTGCGCCCATCAAGTATGGTTTTGGCACGCGTTTGAGTAATTGCTGTTCGACCTCCAAGACATCTTTGCCAGGTGCTAAACCAGTTCGATTTGATACCCGAAATATATGCGTATCCACAGCCATCGTTGGCTGTTTAAAGGCGGTGTTTAAAACTACATTGGCAGTCTTACGGCCAACCCCAGGCAAACTTTCTAATGACTCTCTATCTTGGGGTACCTCACCATCAAATTGCTTTGTTAAGATTTCGCAAGTTGCAATTAAATGCTTCGCTTTAGTTCGGTACAGTCCAATAGTTTGGATGTAAGGCACTAAACCATCTTCGCCTAATGCAAAAATCGCCTGTGGAGTACTTGCAACTGCAAATAATTTTCGGGTGGCTTTATTGACAGAAATATCTGTTGCCTGAGCAGATAAAAGAACAGCAGCTAATAACTGAAATGGGCTGGCATACTCTAATTCAGTTTGTGGGTTTGGATTATTTTTCTCCAAAGCATGAAAAAAAGCTTCGCGTTGAGCTAAGGTCATTAAACGAGCCACCATTTTTACCCCTCTAATTTTTGCTCTTGAATATACCGCATCAACAACTGCTCATCAGACTGTCTTTGACTTACTTTTTCCGCTGATATCTCCCGTTGTCGCTGACCCCAAATTGGTACCGGGAAGTAAGAATCATCAAGCCAACGGGGAATAATATGCCAATGCAAATGAGGTACTGCATTTCCTAAAGACGCGAGATTGATCTTATCCGGATTCATCATCTGACGGACTGACTCCTCAACGAAGTAAACCGCGCGCATGAAATCATTTCTAGGTAAGATCTCTAAGTCCGTCATCTCTACAACGTGCTCATTCCAAATCACGCGAATCAGCCCTAAAAACTCCGGTTCACACGGCGCAACAATTCGATACTGCTTAGTTCGTACTAAACAAATACCACCATCTTCTATACACAAAGGGCAATCGACTTTTTTCATACGCTGAGTGTACCCAATCTCATTTCCTAGGAAATCGGTTTGAGTGACATTTGATGATTGAGGTTGTAACGATTAAGCTGTGAAGCAACCAAAATAGCTCCTAGTTGGAAAAAGGCAATCGCATAAAAAATCATCTGCGGATTTTTCCAATCCATTATTAAACCAAATAAAATGGGGCCGGTTGCACTTCCAAGGTCAATTCCAGAATAAACCATTCCAAAGACGCGGCCCGATGCGCCAGGGGGGGTGGCAGCACGCACCATCAAGTCTCGCGCTGGGCCTGCCATGCCAGAGCCAAAACCCATTAAGGCAAAAATAATGGGGACACACCAACCCGGAAAAACTCCAACACCAGCAATAATTGCCATTACCCCAGAAACTAAAAATGATGTAGTAATCACCCGATCCGGTTGCGCAATCTTCGCCGCAACAAAACCCCCAGCAACCAAACCAAGAGCACTGCTCACCATAAATAATGTATAGGAAGTTGCTGTCACACTGATTGGAATTTGATAAATATCGACAAGAGCCGTCGAAGAAAAACTTTGTATCCCCGCAAAACTAAAAGCCGTAAAAAAGAAAAATAACCAACTCATCCAAATGCTCGGTAATTTCAAAACAGATAGCACCGTCAATGAATGCGGAGCGACCTCCAAGTCCTGCCTCGACTTCATATCATTGATGGTCTCACGACGATAAATGAGCACGCATAAAACTAAAAAAGCTAAAACTGCAGCACCAAAAATAGCCATTCGCCAACTATCAAATAAAGCCGTTAAACTTAATAAAAATAATGGTGCCATCGCCCAACCAGCATACCCCGTAATTCCGTGAATTGAATAAGCATGGGGTAAATTTTTGGGTAATACTAATTGATTCATCAAGGTATAGTCAACCGGATGAAAAACGCCATTACCCATTCCAGCAACACCAATTCCTAGTAGTAATAAGGTGTAGGAATTAGCCATTCCTAATACAGATGCACCAATAATCAATAAAAGCATTCCAATAAAGAGGATTGGTCTTGCGCCATGTCGATCCACCCAAATACCACTGATTGCTTGTACCACGGATGAACATGCATAAAAGACCGTCATCAGTAACCCGAGTTCAGAATAACTCAGGCCAAACTCTTCCTTAATCCAAGGGAATAAAGGTACTAGGATCAGATGAAAAAAATGGGAGATACTGTGGGCTAAACCAATTAAGCCAATTAATTCAACGTCTTTTTTTAGAACTGTCATCTCGTTATTTTAACTGCTTACGATTGATATCGTAAAATCTGACTCAAAGCTATGGGCGCTATCTTTTAGTGTTTTGATATGATGGAAATTATTCGTAAGATAGAAAGTTCTAATTTTATTTGATATGAAATTCTTAATAACAGGACAAACTATAGCCGATTTCGTAGCTGATAAAATGGTCCTCAGTTTTTTTGCGGGACATCAGTCAGCAATCCGTTGAAGAAATCGATGCAATAGTCCCGTTTTATATCAAAGAATGCCAAGAGCATAAAAGGATTAGGTCGCCATGCGATCGCATATGACCTACACGTCAAATGCTAATGCACTTGACGCGTAAAAATAAACTCATTGCCGTCAACATCAACAGGAATGACATCGTTAGGACCAAACTTACCCTCTAAAATTAAGCGTGAAATTGGGTTTTCTATAGCCTGTTGAATCGCTCGTTTAAGTGGCCTGGCACCAAAAATTGGATCAAATCCAGCTTCTGCAAGCTTAATAATGGCCGCGTCACTTACCTCTAATTGCATATCCATCTTCGCTAAACGCAGACTCAGACGCTGTAACTGAATCTTCGCAATTGAACTAATCTCTAATTGACTGAGCGCATGAAAGACGACAACTTCATCAATACGATTTAAAAACTCTGGACGAAAATGATCCTTCACTTCTGACCAAACAGCGGCTTTAATGTCTTCTTGTGGCTTACCCACCATCGCCTGAATTATGCTCGAAGCTAAATTACTCGTCATGACAATCACCGTATTTTTAAAATCTACAGTGCGGCCCTGACCATCTGTCATGCGACCATCATCCAAAACCTGTAACAACACATTAAATACATCTGGATGCGCTTTTTCAACTTCATCTAAAAGAATCACACTATACGGCTTTCTTCGAACCAACTCGGTTAGATATCCACCCTCTTCATAACCAACATATCCCGGAGGTGCGCCAATTAAACGCGAAACACTGTGTTTTTCCATAAACTCGCTCATGTCAATCCGAATCATGTGCTCATCACTATCAAATAAAAAGCCTGCTAAGGCTTTACATAGCTCAGTCTTACCAACCCCAGTTGGTCCTAAAAATAAAAAGGATCCATACGGACGTCCCTCATCAGATAGCCCAGCGCGTGAGCGACGAATTGCATTGGAAACTGCCAAAATAGCATCATCTTGTCCAACCACCCTCTCATGTAAATACTTTTCCATGATGAGTAATTTATCTCTCTCACCCTGCATCATCTTTGCTACCGGAATACCCGTTGCTCTTGAAACAACCTCAGCAATTTCCTCAGCACCAACTTGTGTCCTTAATAATTGATTCTTGATGGGTAATTGACCTGTCTTCTCTGCTTTAGCTGCGGTGTTTAATTTATTCTCTAACTCAGGTAATTGGCCATACTGTAATTCGGCCACCTTATCTAACTTTCCTTCACGCTGCCACTTCACCATTTCAGCCCGAACACGATCAATTTCTTCCTTGATGTGGGCAGTACCTTGTGCAGCACCTTTTTCAGCTTTCCAAATTTCTTCTAGATCAGCGTACTCTTTACCTAATTTTTCAATCTCCTCTTCAATCAATGCATAACGCTTAATCGAAGATTCATCTTTTTCTTTTTTTACCGCTTCACGCTCAATTTTTAATTGAATCATCCGGCGCTCTAATTTATCCATCACCTCAGGCTTAGAATCAATCTCCATCTTGATACGCGCTGCGGCTTCATCAATTAAATCAATTGCCTTATCTGGTAAAAATCGATCTGTAATATACCGGTGAGACAGTTCCGCTGCAGCCACAATGGCAGGATCGGTAATCTCAACACCATGGTGTAATTCATAACGTTCTTGTAAGCCTCGCAAAATGGCAATGGTTGCTTCTACACTAGGCTCATCGACTAATACTTTTTGAAAACGCCGCTCAAGTGCAGCATCTTTTTCAATATATTTTCGATATTCGTCTAAAGTAGTCGCTCCAATACAATGTAACTCACCCCTGGCTAAGGCAGGCTTGAGCATATTACCTGCGTCCATCGATCCTTCAGCCTTACCAGCACCAACCATCGTATGAATCTCATCGATAAACACAATTGTTTGCCCCTCATCCTTAGCAATATCCGATAAGACCGCTTTTAAACGTTCCTCAAATTCTCCACGAAACTTTGCCCCAGCTAATAACAAAGCCATATCTAAAACTAAAACACGTTTATTTTTTAATGACTCTGGCACCTCACCATTGATGATCCGTTGCGCTAATCCCTCTACAATAGCAGTCTTCCCGACCCCAGGCTCCCCAATTAAAACTGGATTATTTTTGGTCCGTCGCATTAAAATTTGTATCGCACGACGAATCTCATCGTCCCGTCCAATCACCGGATCCAGCTTACCCAATCGAGCCCGCTCGGTTAAATCAATAGTATATTTTTTTAGGGCTTCTCTTTGAGACTCAGCGTCATTGCTTTGCACGGTTTGACCGCCACGAACTTGAGCAATACTCTGCTCTAAATTTTTACGATTCAAGCCAGCCAACTTAGCCGCCTTGCCAAGCTCACTCTGATCATCTGCTAACACTAAAAAAAATAACTCTACTGCAATAAATTCATCACCTTTCTTACTGGCTTCTTTTTCCGCAAGATTTAGCCAGCTTAGTAAATTCCTACCAACCTGCACATCTCCGTGAGCTACCACTTGTGGAATTTTTTTAGCAAGGGTGTCTACCGCTGTACCCAAAGCTCCCAAGTTAACCCCGGAGCGGGTTAAAAGACTTCGAATACCGTTATCTTGATCTTTTAAAAAAGCCTGTAAGACATGCTCGGGCTCTATAAACTGGTTATCAGCTTGGACGGCTAAACTCTGCCCTTGCGCAAGGGCTTCTTGAAACTTGGTCGTCAATTTTTCAATTCGCATATCAAACTCCGTAATCGAGATTTGTTGGTTTATATATTACTAACATACGCCCATATTTTGAAATTTCAAGAGCAGACTTAAAATAGTCAGATGAATATTGATTCGCATCAAACAAAAACGTGGTTTGTCTATTTACTCCGCTGCCAAGACGGTACCCTTTATACAGGGATTACGAATGATCTAAATCATCGACTAGCAACGCATAATGCAGGCTTGGGCGCCAAATATACGCAAGGCAGAAGACCAGTTGAACTGCTTGCCTATCTAGCACAAACGAATCGATCAAGTGCGTTAAAGATTGAACTACTTGTTAAAAAACTACCAAAAATGAGGAAAATACTATATTTTGAGTCACAAAGCACACAAGAGATTCTAAAATAGCCATTAACTCAATTTCACTTTTAAAACATCGCTATAAAAACTCCTCAGCTTAAGCAAAAAATCTGTCATATGTCAAAACGTATTCTTTTCGTGTGGGCTTTCATGTATTGCGGTCTTTGTGCAGAAATACCATCTGCTTATGCAGATACTAGTAATGTCAATTTAAAACGACAAGCAAATGCTTTTATGATGATTATGGGTTATTCGCTAACTCCAGATGTTACAACCGGCTCTTTATCAATCTCGGATAATGCTACAAATAATCCAGGCCTACAAATGACTTCTCTGGGAGGCGGTGGCACAATCAGTGAGAGTACGCCTATATACCTTGAGGGTACTATCGCTTTAAATCGGTATGACCCAACTTTTATTTTAAGTGGCGGGACCACCTCAGAATCTATTCCCGTTAAATGGACTAGCATCTCCGCTACTGGCGGTATTGGATATAGTTTTTCTTTGACCAAAGAGTGGCGTATCATCCCCGTATTTAATCTCACCCTAGGTCATGTCGAAAGTGATCTTTCAGTTTTAGCGCGAGTTGCAGAAGATCGCACAGGAATCAATTTTGATTTCTTAAAAGGCGGCAGACTCAATGCACTTGGCCTAGGCGGTTCAGTCATTTTGGATTATGAAGACTATCATCCGGAACGAGAAATCGATATCGAACTACGCTATACCAATATTCACCTCAATAGCTATCAAAGTTCAGAAGCACTCGAAGGGCAGGTCAACTCACAAAGCCTAAATCTTTGGACTCGGCGCCGAACCCCAACCAATTTCACACTGTTTGACAAACCAATTCGCCACGTCATGGAATTCGCGCACACGCAATTCTTGGGTGATTTACGGGGTGCGCTAGGCTTTAATTCATTATCATCAATTGGTACTGGCCTTGAGCTAAATATCAAGGACTACCCACTTTTTTTCGAACGCGCCAGAGTAATGACACGATTTCAATTTGGGGCTAATGTAACCGGTTGGTCGTTAGGTTTTGCCGCAAGCTTTTAATGGTCTGCAAGCGTATTTCAAGCTAAATTTGCCATTTTTTTAAGCGCTCATCGTCCGTTATGCGGGCATCAACCCAATGCGCACCATCTGGTGTTAATTCTTTTTTCCAAAAAGGCGCTGAGGTCTTTAAATAGTCCATGATAAATTCGCAAGCAGCAAAGGCATCACCGCGGTGCGAACTGGCTACAGCAACCAAGACGATCTGCTCCCCAGGACGTAAATCTCCAATCCGATGAATCACCGTCGCGTTCAAAATCTGCCAACGCGCTTGCGCCTGATCCAAAATATTGGTAAGCGATTTTTCTGTCATACCCGGATAGTGCTCTAACACCATCCCTTCAATCTTCTGTCCTAAGTGTTCATCGCGAACAGTCCCTACAAAGACGTTAATACCACCAATTTGAGGCAAGTCCACACGAAGTAATTCCAATTCTTTCGATACATCAAAGTCTTCTGCCTGAATTTGAATTTTCATCGAACTTAGCCACCAGTTACCGGTGGGAAAAAAGCTATTTCTGCACCATCCTCAAGCAAGGTAGTAGACTCAACCATAACCTGGTGCTGAGCAGCTCGTATGTTCTGCTGGGGAGCAAATATTTCACCCCAACCAGGGGCATGCTTGGCTAACTTTAAACGCAAATCACCAACCGTCTTCACCTCATGCGGCAGATCCAAACTCATCTGACTCACGCCTAACTTCTCTCTTAAAGAGGCAAAAAATTTGACTTGTATATGCATCCGGCAAACCTAGGATAAAAGTTGTGAAAAAGGGATGTAAGTCACTAAATCACCTCGCAATATTTTTTGACCAGGAGCAACGTCAATTAAGCCGTCACCCCACGCAGCACTCGTTAAAACACCCGAACTTTGATTCAAAAAGAGTTCTAAATTACCTGACTCATTCACCCGCACACGTAAAAACTCGTTTCGTCGATCTGGCTTTAGCCAGTCAAAGTCTGCGCATAATCGCAATTGGGGAATCGGTCTTGATACCCGACCTTGCAATACCTGCACAAATGGCCTTACAAACAATAGAAAAGTTACAAAACTAGAAACAGGATTTCCTGGCAGGCCCATAAACCAGGCTTCCTGCGCAGTATCGGCTTTTCTAATAGCTCCAAAGGCTAAGGGCTTACCAGGTTTCATGGCAATCTGCCACATATCTAGTCGCCCCTCAGCACTGACAGCAGGCTTAATATGATCCTCTTCACCCACCGAAACACCCCCAGAAGTCACAATCAAATCATGCTCCAATGCGGCTAAACGTAAAGTTTTTTGAGTGGCTTCTAAGGTGTCAGGCACAATACCAAAATCAGTTGCTTGGCAACCAATCGCCTTTAAACACCCAAGAAGAGTATCTCGATTTGAGTTATAAATACCCCCTGGCTTTAATGGCTGACCCGGTAAAGTTAATTCATCACCAGTAAAAAATACAGCAACCTTTAAGCGACGCTTCACCTCTAAGTGCGTCAGACCAGCAGAAGCAGCCACGCCAAGTTCTTGCGGCCTCAAATACGTCCCAGCAGACAAAACAACTTGACCTTGCGTAATATCTTCTCCACGACGACGTATCCAATCACCCTCTTGCGGTATTTCTGTGACACGAATTTGATAATCCACCCCTAATTCATTTGGCTTTGCAAGCGGCTGACATATTTCTTGCATCACAACCGTGTCTGCACCTGCGGGAATACTTGCTCCAGTGAAAATACGCGCGGCTGTTCCAGCTAACAATTGTTGACCCATAACTCCCGCGGGAATCCTTTGAGTAACGGATAAAACTGTGCCTGCTAATGGCACGTCTTGTGCTCGCAATGCATAACCATCCATTTGGGTGTTGTCATTTGGCGGCACATGAACGGCACTAATCTGGTCCACAGCTAAAACACGGTATAAAGCTTCCGAAACGGTTACGAGCTCAGACTCTTGAACACTTTGAGCCTGCTGCAGTAAAGTTGCTAAGGCTTCTTGGACGGTTTTCATGCTATGTATTTTGCTCGATAAATTGTTTGACTTGCAAAACATCTAAAGACATCTTTTTGACGCGTTGAGGTAATTTTTCAATCCCATCAAATGCCGACGGTCGATCTGGTTCATGCCCTAGAGCCTGCGCAATAGTTTGCGCAAATTTAATTGGTAAGGCAGTCTCTAATACCAACATTTTTACGCCCGGATCAAGATGCTGTTTTGCTACCTTCACACCATCAGCAGTATGTGGATCAATCACAACTTGATATTTTCTAGCAACTGACTGAATAGTTTCTATCCGATCTCGGTGCGAGCTCCTGCCAGAGTAAAACCCAAATTGTTCTTGCATGAAAGGCACGATTTGGGGCGACAAATCAAAGCCACCCTGGACTTGAACTTGCGAAAAGAGCTCTGCAACACGACCGCTATCTCGGTTCAATAAGTCAAAAATAAAGCGCTCAAAGTTACTCGCCTTGGAAATATCCATCGAGGGACTTGTGGTGTGGTACGTTTCTGAAGATTTTCTTGTACGGTACATGCCTGTTTTAAAAAATTCATCTAAAACATCGTTTTCATTCGTGGCAACAATTAACTTGCAAATCGGTAGACCCATCATCCGTGCAATATGGCCGGCGCAAATATTACCAAAGTTCCCCGATGGAACAGTAAACGAAACCTGCTCTGTACTATTTTTAGTGGCCTGCAAATAACCAGAAAAGTAGTATACAACTTGGGCTATCACCCTCGCCCAATTAATCGAGTTAACGGTCCCTATCTGATGCTTCGCTTTAAAGGCAAGGTCATTACTGACCGCTTTAACAATATCCTGTGCGTCGTCAAAAACTCCATCAATCGTCAAATTAAAAATATTGGGGTCTTGTAAAGAATACATCTGGGCACATTGGAAAGGACTCATCTTACCAGCCGGAGAAAGCATAAATACACGAATGTCAGCTTTACCTCGCATCGCATATTCCGCAGCACTACCCGTGTCGCCTGATGTTGCTCCTAAAATATTGAGTTGCCTACCCTGCTTCTTCAAAGCATATGCAAAAAGATTACCGATTAACTGCATAGCCATATCTTTGAATGCTAAGGTTGGACCATTGGATAAACTCAACAAACCGATTTCGGCTGCGCCATCATGACTAAGCCAATGTAATGGCACAATTTTGCTAGCATCATCATACTGTCGCCCATGACAAAAAACCTTTGCAGTATATGTCTGATGAGCAATTTTTCGTAAATCCTCGACAGCAATATCATCACAATATAAGCTCAAAATCTCAACCGCTAAGTCCGCGTACGATAAATTTCTCCACCGGTCTAATTGCTCTGTGCAAACTTTGGGATATGATGCTGGTAAATACAATCCACCATCTGGAGCAAGCCCAGCTAAGAGAATATCTAAGAATTGTAATTGCTCATCACTACCACGAGTCGATACATATTTCATGGCAAACCTTAGCTCAACTCTTCTAAACGAATCTTTATTACAGGACCTAAGGTGGTACTTAACTGCTCAATTTTTTCAATCGCTAACAGCATCTTCTTTTCTTGCGTCTGGTGACTGAGAATAATTAAATCAGTTTGACTCTGTCCTTGTAAAGCCTCTTTTTGCAAAAGCGCATCAATCGAAATATCCTGCTCGGCTAAAATCTTCGTAATACTCGCCAACACCCCAGTTTGATCAGCTACTTTTAGACGCAAATAGTAACTCGTAGTAATTTCACCGATCGGCATTACAACCGTATTAATGACCTTATCTTCCTGAAATGCTAAATAGGGCACACGCTTGTCAGGGTCTACCGACTGATATCGCACCACATCTACTAAATCCGCAATCACAGCTGAAGCAGTAGGCTCAGCACCTGCACCCTTGCCATAATACAAAGTAGTGCCAACCGCGTCACCAAACACCTGCACCGCATTCATGGCGCCCTCCACACTGGCGATTAAGCGATTCGCTGGAATTAATGTCGGATGGACTCGTAATTCAATCCCGTGGCTTGTCCGCTTAGTAATCCCAAGCAGTTTGATGCGATAACCAAGCTCTTCTGCATAACGAATATCAATCGGAGCTAATTGGGTAATCCCCTCAATGTGAGCCTTATCGAACTGAACTGGTACACCAAAAGCAATGGCACTCATAATCGAAGCTTTATGCGCTGCATCAATCCCTTCAATATCAAAAGTGGGATCAGCCTCTGCATATCCTAATTCTTGAGCTTGCTTTAAGACCACGTTAAAATCAAGTCCCTTATCGCGCATCTCAGAAAGAATAAAGTTCGTAGTGCCATTAATAATGCCAGCGATCCACTCAATTCGATTCGCAGTTAAACCCTCGCGCAGAGCCTTAATAATCGGAATACCACCAGCTACAGCCGCTTCAAAGGCAACAATCACACCCCGATCTCTGGCCGCAGCAAAAATCTCATTGCCATGCACTGCAATTAAAGCTTTATTGGCCGTAACAACGTGCTTACCCTGGGCAATCGCAGCTAAAACCAACTCTTTAGCAATTCCATAACCGCCAATTAACTCAATGACTACTTCTATGTTTGGATCCTGAATCACCGCATAAGCATCACTTACAATAACTGCCCGACCTTTTACAATCTCTTGGGCTCGTTTAGCATCTAAATCCGCCACCATGGAAATTTCGATACCACGTCCAGCTCGACGTTCAATCTCCTCTTGATTACGGTTTAATACTGTAAAAACGCCGCCACCAACAGTGCCAGCGCCTAAAAGTCCTACTTGGATCGGATTCATATAACTTACCACCATCTCATTTTGCTCTTCATAAAATTACTTAAATTTATAATTCATTTGGTTAATTAATAGTCAAAGTACACAGTCAATCTGCCTGTCCTAAAGACTAGCTAACCAAAGAGTCCGTTCCAGATCGCTCACGGTACCTTTTTAAGAAACGCCCAAGACGCATAATGGCCTCTCGAAGAATGTCTTCATTCGGTAAAAATACCAGTCGGAAATGATCCGGTTTAACCCAATTGAATCCAGACCCCTGTACTAAAAGAACTTTTTCTTCTTGTAAAAATTCTGCCACAAAAGCCTGATCATCATCAATCGGATATATTTTAGGATCTAATCTAGGAAATAAATATAAAGCCGCGGCAGGTTTAACGCAGGTCACGCCAGGAATTTGAGTAATCAAGTCATATGCCAAATCCCGCTGCCTCCTTAACCGACCCCCTTCACCTACTAATTCATTAATACTTTGGTATCCACCTAAAGCGGTCTGAATTGCCCACTGACCTGGAACATTAGCGCACAAACGCATTGAAGATAACATGTTCAGGCCTTCGATATAATCCTGCGCTTTAGTCTTGTCGCCAGATACCACCATCCAACCAGCCCGAAATCCACAAGAGCGATAATTTTTTGATAACCCGTTAAAAGTAATCATCAACACATCAGTTGCTAAGGAGGCTATCGAGGTATGTGTCTTCCCATCAAATAATGTCTTGTCATAAATCTCATCAGCAAAAATAATTAAGCCATGTTCCCGCGCAATCTGAATGACCTCCTTTAAAGTGGCATCATCGTAGATAGCACCCGTGGGGTTATTGGGATTAATAATGACGATCCCTTTAGTCTTCGAACTTACCTTCGCGCGCATATCATCAATGCACGGAGCCCAGCCCCGCGCTTCATCACATAAATAGTGCACGGGTGTGCCACTAGATAAACTAACCGCTGCAGTCCACAAAGGATAATCAGGCGACGGTACTAATATTTCGTCACCATGATTTAATAGGCCATTCATACTCAAAACAATTAACTCAGAAACCCCATTGCCAGTATAGATATCGTCTAACTCAACACCTTCAATATTTTTTTCTTGACAGTAATGCATGATTGCTTTTCGGGCGGTAAAAATACCCTTTGAATCTGAATACGCAGCCGCATTTGGTAAGTTGCGAATCATATCCCGCTGTATCTCTTCGGGCGGATCAAATCCAAAAACCCCAACATTACCAATGTTGAGCTTAATAATTTTTTGCCCCTCTTCCTCCATCCGAGAAGCCATCTCCATAACTGGCCCACGAATGTCGTAACACACGTTGTTTAATTTATCTGATTTTAAAAATTTTTTCACAATGATCTAATTTGAATAAACAGCTTTTTGTTTACTAACGCTAGCTATAATGGTTCTATTATGACAGAGCATAACCGTGAAACTCCAACCTGATCAACTTCCGTCCCAAAATATGGTGACGCGCTACGATTCTGAATTTTTAGAAATTAATGCGCAGCGCTACAAAAATTCTATTTTATTAATGCCAGATGGGCCAGTTTTGCCTTGGTTAGTCAGTAGTTGGACAGATTTGAATAGGTCACATTTTACCGAAATTGCCCATCAAAAGCCGGAACTAGTGATCTTTGGTAGCGGCTCGAAAATTCGGTTTGTGGAACCAAGTCTTTTACAAGACTTGATCCAATTGCGCATCGGCTTCGAAACCATGGATACGCCGGCAGCTTGTCGAACCTACAATATACTGATGGGAGAAGGTCGCCTTGTTCTAGGCGCGTTTTTAATGGAACAAAACTAACGCCTTCCTCAACACGACCTTCGTTATTTGGTAATTTATATTGATCTCTCCAGCGAAAACACAGCAGCAATCGATCACTTGGCAAAGCCATTCTGGCTATTTCCTCATCCTATTTTTACTCGGTGTGATTTGGTTTGGAACCCTAGATTGGCGCCATCTCATCCCAACTGATGAGGGGCGATACGCTCAAATAGCGCGCGAAATGCTCGCTACCGGGGACTGGGTAGTGATTCGTTATAACGGTTACCAGTATTTTGAAAAACCACCTTTACATATCTGGGCAACGGCGGTGATCTTTCAAATTTTTGGCCTTGGCGAGTGGCAAGCAAGACTATGGAGTGGGCTAACCAGTTTTGCAGGCATCCTCATGGTAGGCTTTACAGCTTTCAAAATTGCAGGTTTTCGGGGTGGCTATCTGGCCAGTTTAATGCTGGCAGCTTCTCCACTATGGATTTTAGCGGGACACTTTAATGCACTAGATATGGGCCTAGCTTTCTTTATGAATGCCTCCTTGTGCTGCCTCATTTTGGCGCTCCTGGCGCCTGCCAAGTCTATAAGTGAGCACTGCTGGATGCTCGCTTGTTGGGCAGCGATGGCTGCCGCTGTTTTAAGTAAAGGCTTAATTGGTATCGTACTACCCGGCCTAGTGCTGGTCGTATATAGCCTAACATCCAGAGATTGGCAATCCTGGGCTAGAATGCATTGGGTTAGTGGCCTGAGTTTATTTTTATTAATTACTAGTCCTTGGTTTTTTCTCATTGCACAACGTCATCCCGAGTTCTTACAGTTCTTTTTTATTCATGAACATCTGGAACGCTTCACCAGTGAAGCACATCGCCGTACTGCGCCATGGTATTTCTTTATCCCGCTGATTATATTAGGTTTTTTACCTTGGCTAAGCCAGTTATATACGATTAAAAATATTACCCTATTTCGCCCAAATCCAGATCATCGATTTCAACCACTCTGGCTATGCCTCATTTGGGTTGTCACTATTTTTTTATTTTTTAGTAGCTCACAATCTAAACTGCCAGGGTATATTGTCCCCATCTTTCCCGCTCTCGCAATCGTCACTGGAATTGGTTTTGATCATGTGCTACTGCGTCAAAACACGATCAATCAGCCATCAAAAATATGGAACTACACTGTCGTATTTTTTATCGCCTTCTTTGCTCTTGGATTTATCGGTATTCCAGCCATCCAAGCAACTGGTGAGGTCTATGAAAAAGAATCCTATCAAATTTATTCGTACTGGGCTGGAGTGGCACTTACCGTTGGCGTTTTAGGATCACTGCTTGCATTTTTAAAGCGTCAACACATTCTGTATAGCGTAACGATTTTTGCCTTGACATTTACCACCCTAACCTTGATCGCTGGTCTTGGTCATGAAACCGTCGGACGCCGGCTTTCTGGCTATGATCTTGCTATGCAAGCAAAACCTCTCATCCCAAAAGATGCGCCTCTCTACTCCTTGGGCTTACTTGATCATACCGTCCCCTTTTATCTTGAAAAAAACTCGGTGATGGTCAATTTCCAAGATGAACTCGCTTTTGGAATAGCGCAAGAACCAGAGCGCTGGATACCTACTTTAGAAGAGTGGTTGCAAGTTTGGCAAAATCCAACGCTCCAACATGCTTTTGCAATAATGAGTCATGCATTGTGGCGAGAGTTAGAATCCCAAAATATCTCCATGGAAGTGATTGCACAAGATGAACTTCGAGTATTGGTTCGAAAACCTCTGGCTGACAAAATCATACCTACCCAAAAAAGGTAATCCATGACCCTAACAAGTTTTAGCTATCTGTTTATTGGCGTCATACTCAATGCCTGCGCACAATTACTTCTAAAGGCAGGCACTCTTCGTCTCGGAGAAATTTCTCTAGCGCCTACAACTCTTCTATCGACCTTACTGCAACTAGCAACTAATCTACCTATTTTAGGCGGACTTTGCCTCTATGTTTTTTCAGTGATCACTTGGATCGCCGGCCTATCAAGAGTTGATGTCTCCATCGCCTATCCTTTGCTCTCGCTCGGTTATGTCCTCAACGCCATTGCCGCCCATTATTTATTTGGTGAAATACTGAGTTGGCAGCGCCTTACTGCCATTGGTATTATCCTAATTGGTGTCTATCTTTTAGCTAGGTCATAATCTAACCGATGAATCAACTCCCTTTTTTACCTTTTACTAAGCCAAATATCGATGAGGCTACGATTGCCGCCGTTGGCGATGTCCTGCGTTCTGGCTGGATAACGACTGGCCCGAAATGCCAGCAACTCGAATCAGCCTTATCCGAACTCTTTGGCGGCCGGCCAGTGCGCTGCTTTGCTAATGGAACCGCCACGATGGAAGTTGCGCTGCGCGTTGCTGGTATTGGTCCTGGTGACGAGGTGATTACAACACCCATCTCTTGGGTATCGACTGCCAATGTCATCCTCACGGTTGGGGCTAAACCTGTCTTTGTAGATATCGATCTATCAACCCGAAATCTGAATTTGGAATTAGTTAAAGCCGCCATTACACCAGCAACTAAAGCTATCATGCCGGTTTACTTATCTGGACTACCAGTGGATATTGATCAACTGTACGAAATTGCTGACCACTATCAACTGCGCGTTATCGAAGATGCGGCGCAGGCCCTTGGGTCCCATTGGCAAGGAAATTTAATTGGTAGTTCCCATCAGCACCGCTCTGACCTTGTCAGTTTTAGTTTTCAGGCAAACAAAAATATGACAAGTATCGAGGGTGGATGCCTAGTCATGAACCATGCAGATGAAGCGAATTTAGCCCAGCGCCTGCGACTTCAAGGTGTTACGCGCACCGGTCTTGATGGTATGGAAGTTGATGTCCTCGGGGGTAAACATAATATGACCGATGTGAATGCTGTGATTGGCATCCATCAACTCGCTCAATTGTCAGAATTCATGGTCAAAAGAAAAGCTCTTGTGAAACATTATTTTCAATTATTTGAGCAATCTAAACTCATTGAGTATGGCGTAATCTTGCCAATAGCAGATATGCATCATAGTAATTGGCATATGTTTCAAGTACTCTTGCCGATCGAACAGTTAAAAACCCGTCATCAAAATAGGTCAACTGTCATGCAAGCACTGAAAGACCAAGGTATCGGCACGGGTGCGCACTACCCAATTATTACGGACTTTAAACTCTATAAAAATCTTGGCTACCAATCAACCAATACGCCTGTTGCCCAGCAAGTTGGCCAAGCTATTCTGACCCTACCACTTTTTCCATTAATGACTAATCAGGATGTTGAACGCGTCGTTCACAGCTTAGAAAATGTTTTTGCGCAGTTTCATTAATCGGGATCTGCTCAAGTATTTGGTCATAGGTCGAATACGACCAATTATTTTTAACTCAACTCTACAAAAATTGCATAAAATCCCCGTATGCAGATAAATTCTCAATCACTGATTCCTGCGCATCTCACTCTACCAGCAATCCCGTTGATATCGATCGTTATACCTGTTTATAACGAGGCGGAAGGTTTAGATGCTCTTTTTGCCAGACTTTATCCAGCCCTTGATCAAACCGCTCGCGAATTATCTGTTCAATATGAAATCGTTTTCGTCAACGATGGGAGTAAGGATGAGTCTGCACAACTACTAGCAAAACAATTTAAACTTCGTGAGGATGTGACCCGCGTCGTCCTATTTAATGGTAACTTTGGACAGCATATGGCTATCATGGCCGGATTTACCTATGCAAGAGGCCACTTCTTGGTAACTTTAGATGCCGATCTACAAAATCCCCCCGAAGAAATTACCCCAATTGTTAAACTTCTCCTAGAGGGATATGACTATGTCGGGACTATTCGTATCGCCAGAAAAGATAGCTCATTTCGACGTCTAGCCTCCAAAGCAATGAATCGCTTACGAGACCGAATCACTAAAATCACAATGACCGACCAAGGTTGTATGATGCGTGGTTATGACCGGCGAGTAGTTAATTTAATGAAGAAAAGCAAAGAAATTAATACCTTCATTCCAGCTCTAGGATTTACTTATGCCAGCAAACCGATTGAAATTGAAATCAAACATGAAGAGCGATTTGCTGGTGAGTCAAAATACTCGCTATATCAACTCATTCGTCTCAACTTTGACTTGGTTACCGGGTTTTCTGTTTTACCACTGCAAGCTTTTTCATTAATTGGCATCCTCTTAGCGCTTGCCTCCGGTGCGCTGTTTATGTATCTATTAATTCGCCGATTTGTGATCGGCGCAGAAGTAGAGGGCGTATTTACTTTATTTGCACTCAATTTTTTCCTAATGGGTGTCATGCTCTTTGGTCTTGGCCTTTTAGGCGAGTATATTGGGCGTATTTACCAACAAGTCCGTCAACGTCCCCGCTATGTCGTCATGGGTGTTTTGGAACGTGATGTCGCACAATAAAGCCATTGTCTTTGCTTATCATACGGTCGGCGTGAAATGCCTCACCGCCCTTCTAGATGGTGGTTTTGAAGTGCCACTCGTAGTGACCCATGAAGACCATCCCGAGGAAGTGATTTGGTTTGAATCAGTCTCTAAGCTGTGTCAAGTACGCCACATCCCCTACATTACCCCAACAGACTTGAATACTCCAGAACTAGTCCAACAAATTCAAAATATAGCGCCAGACTACCTCTTCTCTTTTTACTACCGCTTCATGATTCCTGATCAAATCCTCAGTCTTGCGAAAATTGCAGCGCTCAATATGCATGGCTCCTTACTCCCCAAATACCGTGGTCGTGTTCCAGTTAACTGGGCTGTTTTGCACGGCGAAATAAAAACTGGCGCAACCCTGCATGTCATGGAAACCAAACCCGATGCAGGTGATATTGTTAGTCAAAAACAAGTTCCGATCGGGCCAGATGACACCGCCTTTATGGTTTTTAATCAAGTAGCGCAAGCTGCTGTTGTTGTGTTAAATGAAGTACTTCCAGAACTTCGAAATGGGAATTTTTCAAGAAGACCAAACCGCCTCCAAGAGGGTAGTTACTTTGGGGCAAGAAAGCCCGAAGATGGGCGAATCGATTGGCAACAACCAGCAGCCCAAGTCTACAATCTCTACCGCGCAGTCGCGCCCCCCTATCCCGGGGCATTTACTCAAATCGGACAAAGGCGGCTGGTGATTGCTAAAGCACAACTCGCAAGCCTACCTAATACCCAAACCAAACTAGTGTCTGGGCTTCAAATTATCAATCAGAGAATTTACGGCGTCTGCGGCGACGGCCGGTGCCTGCTTGTGACCTCTTTACAACTCGCAGGACAAGAAATACGTGCCAAAGATCTGAAAATTCTCTTATCTCAGACCTGAGCGATTAAAATGGAATCTAGACGAAAGATTCCGACATGACAAAAAAGATATTAATCCTTGGTGTAAATGGGTTTATTGGCCACCATCTCTCTAAACGTATTCTGGAAACAACCGATTGGGAAGTGTATGGCATGGATATGCAAGACGACCGCCTTGCAGATATCGCGAAACATCCACGCATGCATTTTTTTGAGGGTGATATCACGATTAATAAAGAATGGGTCGAGTACCATATTCGAAAATGTGATGTCATTTTGCCGCTCGTTGCAATCGCTACTCCAGCAACCTATGTGCAACAACCGCTCAAGGTCTTTGAGTTAGACTTTGAGGCTAACCTTCCGATCGTGCGCTCGGCCCATAAGTATGGCAAGCACCTCGTCTTCCCATCGACCTCCGAGGTCTATGGGATGAGCACCGATGAAGAATTTGATCCAGAGTCATCCCCACTCATTTACGGCCCAATTAATAAACCCCGTTGGATCTATGCCTGTGCTAAACAGCTCATGGATCGGGTGATCTGGGGTTATGGTATGGAAGGTCTTCGCTTTACTCTTTTTAGACCATTTAATTGGATCGGCCCAGGACTTGATAGTATCTATACCTCCAAAGAGGGATCGTCTCGGGTTGTAACCCAATTCTTAGGTCATATCGCTCGCGGTGAGCCAATCAATCTAGTCGATGGTGGACTCCAAAAGAGAACCTTTACTTATATCAATGATGGGATCGAAGCCTTATCACTCATCCTAGCCAATAAAAATGATGTGGCAAATGGGAAAATCTATAACATCGGCAATCCTGTCAATAACTTCTCGGTAAAAGAGCTGGCAAATATGATGTTAACTATCGCTAAACGGATCCCCGAATATCGTGAAACCGCATTACAAGTAGTCATCCAAGAAACAACCTCCAATGCCTACTATGGGAATGGTTATCAGGATGTACAAAATCGTGTCCCTAAAATACAAAATACGATTGATGAACTACATTGGCACCCTAAAACAACTATGACAGATGCCCTTGAGCATATTTTTGAGGCCTACCGCCACGATGTAATAAAGGCTCGTAACCTCGTCGAAAATTAAACATGGGGCAAATCGCTCTCAAAGTCGATGTTGATACCCTCAGAGGCACGCTAGAAGGTGTGCCTCGTCTACTGAAACTGTTTCAAAAACATCAAATCCATGCTACTTTTTTGTTCAGCTTAGGCCCAGATCATACGGGCTGGGCCCTCAAAAGAATCTTTCGACCAGGTTTTTTAAAAAAAGTCTCCAGGACTTCAGTTGTTGAACATTACGGTCTAAAAACGTTGAGTTACGGTGTACTCCTGCCGGCTCCGGATATTGGTCTGCGTGGTAAGAAAGTGTTGCAAGATGTCGCCCAGGCACAACACGAAGTTGGTATTCATTGTTGGGATCACGTGCTTTGGCAAGATCATGTCCGCCATCAACATCCAGTCTGGACGCAAAAACAGATGCAACTCGCGATCGAGCGCTTTGTCGAAATTTTTAACGCCCCTCCCAAAACGCATGGCGCTGCCGGTTGGCAAATGAATATAACCGCCCTTGAACAAATTGATGCCTGGCAAATGTCCTACGCCTCCGATGGGAGAGCCCAAAGCAATCTAGCGCCGTACCGAATCAAATTTGATCAAGGTCCAAGTAAACATATTCAGTATCCAACTACGCTACCAACCTTCGATGAACTGCTAGGGGTCGATGGTCTAGATGGACTTGGGGCAGTAGAAAAAATCTTGCAATACACAGCAAATAATTCGAGCGATCAAGTCTTTACCCTGCACGCTGAATTAGAGGGTCAAAAATTATTACCCCTCTTTGAAAAGTTGATCACCGGTTGGGCCAAACAAGGACATCACTGTGTCAGCTTACAAGTACTGCACGAATCATGGCTTGCTAACGGACAATTACAAAATCTACCAGTTCTGCCCTTTACCTGGGGACAAACCCCCAACCGCAGTGGTGATTTAATGCTCATGCCCGCAAGTCTTCATCCCAACCATGAACAAATCTGATGAATCTCGTAAATCTCTGTAGGGATACAAAATAGTGGCAAAATACGATTAATAATTATTGGAGAAAGAAATGCGTATTCAATTAGGCGACGTCATACCAATGTGTCAACTTCCGGCAACCTCAGGCCTTTGCTTTACACCATCTTCCTGCCTTGGTAAAAAACTGGTACTCTATTTTTACCCGAAAGATGATACCCCGGGTTGCACTGTCGAGGCAGGTAATTTTCGTGATCTGATTGATCAATTTACCCAAGCAAATACCGTCATTATTGGCGTTTCGAGAGACTCCATGAAATCTCATGAAAATTTCAAAAACAAACATGAACTGCCCTTTGAGTTAATTGCTGATACAGATGAGGTTTTGTGTCATTTATTTGACGTAATCAAAATGAAAAACATGTATGGGAAACAAGTCAGAGGCGTGGAAAGAAGCACCTTTGTATTTGATTCTAAAGGAATTTTAAAATTCGAGTGGCGGGGATTAAAGGTTCTTGGACATGTTGATGAAGTTTTGAAGACCGTGGTTGCAATGTCTTAATATTTGCGCTAGTCTAGTATTAATGCGCATAAAATGCTGTTTGTTCACAACTTCCCTGTTTCTTGACCGCCTGAGTCAGGTAGGCTTCACAACCCAAGAAACAACTCTAGAATTAACCCCAGAAACAACCCATCAAACATCTCCCAAAATATTTCCAAACCTAGCACACCAGTGCAGTCTAGACCAAGCTTTTAGAGGCTTCAGGTTCAAGATACCTTTTAGTCAAATAATTACCAGTTCTAAGTCCTATTTTAAGTCTGAATTGGCCCAGCTAAAAAAAATTTCCCTCGCTTTTTATTATTCCTCAAAGGAGTTTTTGCATGCCATTACCCCCAGCACCAACCCAAACTGCAGACGAATTACATGGTAAAAATCTCCCTAAACCTTCACTAAATCATCGCCCACCCCAAAAGTTGCCTTCCTTGGTGGATGATTATCTAGACACTCCAGATGATGATGCTGAAAAACCGCCACAAGAACTCACCCGCGTAGCAACACATTTGACCAATCCAGAAGTGTTACAACCAAAACAGTCCGCCCCTAGTAAACCAACACGCCAGAATAATAAAAATAAAAATCGTCTCGTATCTTCAAAACTCAAACTATTTGTGCTTGATACGAACGTCCTCATGCATGATCCTTCGTCACTTTTTCGTTTCGAGGAACATGACGTTTACCTGCCAATGACCACTCTCGAAGAGCTAGATAATCATAAAAAAGGGATGAGTGAGGTTGCTCGGAATGCCAGGGCTGTAAGTCGATCTCTAGACGGTCTAGTCGATGACACAAGTGGCCTACTTAACCAAGGTATCGCGCTCAATAAATTAGGAAATCAAGATGCTACTGGTAAATTATTTTTTCAGACCGATCTTAAAGCAATTGAATTACCCGAAGGACTCCCGGAAGGCAAGGGTGACAATATTATTTTAGGCGTAGTGCGCTTTTTACAAAAAACCTTTATAGACCACGAAGTAGTACTCGTCTCTAAAGATATTAATATGCGCATCAAGGCCCGTGCCCTAGGCCTCCCTGCAGAGGATTACTTTAACGATCAAGTTCTCGAAGACCGAGATCTCATGTATGCAGGACTCCTCAGCTTGTCAGAAGACTTTTGGACTAAGCATGGTAAAGGGATGGAGAGCTGGAGTGATGGCAAATCGGGAACGATGTTCTACAGAATAACAGGCCCACTGGTCTCAAGCATGATGGTCAACCAATTTGTTTTCCAGGAAAACTCCGATGGAACAACCCCCTTTTATGCGCAAGTAAAAGAAATTCATGGCAAAACAGCCCTCCTACAAACCCTCAAAGATTTTTCACATCAAAAAAATAATGTCTGGAGTATTACTGCCCGAAATCGTGAACAGAACTTCGCCCTCAACCTGCTCATGAATCCTGAAATAGACTTCGTCACTCTCCTTGGGCAAGCTGGTACAGGCAAAACTCTCCTAGCTCTTGCAGCAGGTCTAGAACAAGTACTAGATAGTAAGCGCTATAACGAAATTATCATCACGCGCGCAACTGTGCCAGTTGGTGAAGATATCGGATTTTTACCAGGTACCGAAGAAGAAAAAATGCAACCTTGGATGGGTGCTTTTGATGATAATCTAGAAGTTCTGCACCGCAGCGATGATAGTGCTGGAGAATGGGGCCGTGCTGCTACTCAAGAACTAATCCGCTCACGCATCAAGGTAAAAAGTATGAATTTTATGCGGGGTAGAACCTTTGTTAGTAAGTTTGTCATAATTGACGAAGCACAAAACCTCACTCCGAAACAAATGAAAACGCTAGTGACGCGTGCAGGTCCTGGTACTAAACTCATTTGCCTAGGAAATATTGCTCAAATTGACACCCCCTACCTCACCGAAGGATCGTCCGGCCTAACCTATGTAGTCGACCGCTTTAAGGGTTGGCGACACGGGGGACACATAACCCTAGCCAGAGGAGAGCGCTCACGTCTGGCTGATCATGCTGCAGAAATTTTATAAATATGTCCTGCTTGTTGCCTGGCTCATTTTACAAGCAGGCTGCAGTACTTTTTATTCAGCATCTAAGCATCCAATAGTCCTTCATCCATCAAAGCCAATTGATCCTAAAGGCGCTTCAAACTATTCGTCAGATGATATTGCGACAACAGCTTCTAAACTGATTGGAGTCCCCTATCGCTGGGGTGGAAATACCCCAGCTAGTGGCTTTGATTGTAGCGGTCTAGTCTATTATGTGTTTTCGCAATCACGTCAAATTTATCTACCCAGAACCACCAGTCAAATGAGCAAATTTGGGCAAAATATTCCAAAATCTGCTCTGACTCCAGGAGACCTAGTCTTCTTTAATACCCTCGGGGATCCCTATTCGCATGTCGGGATTTATACCGGCAAAGGAAAATTCGTACATGCTCCAACATCTGGCGGTACAGTTCGGCAAGAAGACCTGAGTGCCAACTATTGGTCTTCTCGATTTACCGAAGCTAGACGTATGTCAACTAACTAATTTTATAAAAATCACACAAGTGCTGATTAAATAAAGCCGACTGCTCAACATTAGAAATATGCGACGCTTCAGGAATAACATGATACACAGAGCCTTGAATCTGCTCATGAATTTTTTGTGCCATGGCAGGCGGTGTACCGTGATCATCACTACCAACTACAATCAACGTGCGGCAGGTAATCTCTGGCAAACGATCAAAAGTATTTATCGCAGAAATTGCCTGCGCACAGCCAGCAAAACCCTCCACCGGCGTAGACCGTATTTGGGCAGTGACAGCTTGCATTGCCGGAGAATTTTTTTCTTTATAGGGCGCAGTAAACCAACGGGACAGAGTACTATCAACTAATCCCTCCATCCCCTGCGCACGCACAATATCAATCCGTTCACCCCACATTTGAACGGCATTATCCGGACGACGACTCGTCGTATCAGCAAGGACTAAACTAGCAAACAAATTCGGCTGAAGAAGCGCTAAGGTTTGACCAATCATTCCACCCATCGATAAACCAATCCAATGCGTTTGCTGCACACCTAACTCCTGGAATAGATCAGATGCATCCTTGGCTAATTGATCTAAAGTATAAGGCGCACTCGAAACAACACTCTTGCCATGTCCACGTGTATCAAAGCGCAACACTTTAAAGTGTTTTGTGAGTAATTCCATTTGCGGATCCCACATATGTAGATTACATGCTAAAGAATGCGATAGAGTCATCCATGGACCATTACCCGCAACCTCATAATAAATACCACCAACTGTCTGACCATTCATATTGCTATCTCCTTGATATGTAATTGAGACTAATCTGCGCTAATTTTAGCTAACTTAGCAACCCGCGTTAAATCTTTGATCTCATTTTCTATTAATGTATCAAATTGCTCTGGGGTACTTGACACAGGCTCCATCCCTAAACTTTGATAGCGCTCTTTAACATCGACTAACTCATTGACACGCTTCACTTCAGAGGCAATTTGCGCTAAGATTTCTTTTGGAGTATTCGCAGGCGCTAATAATCCGTACCAAAATTCAAATTTATACCCAGGTGCACCAGACTCCGATAAGGTCGGCAGATCAGGGAATTCTTTAAACCGTTTTAACGATGTAATACCAATCGCTTTAGCCCGGCCATCACGCACCATGGCTACAGCGCTGGCATAAGGACTAATAAAAAAATCAACCCGACCAGAAATGACCTCAGTGAGTGCCTCAGGAATTCCCTTCGTGGGGATATGCAACAACTCTAAGCTAGCATTTGCTTTTAATAATTCTGCGCCGAAATGCGAACCGCTTCCAACACCCGCCGAACTAAAGGTTAATTTTCCAGGTTGCTTTTTGGCAAGCGTAATCAGCTCAGCAACTGTATTAATTTTTAAATTCGGTGAAACAATTAATAAGGCCGGTCCAGTAGCAGTCGTCGTAATTGCATCAAAATCTTTCATCGGATCAAAGGGTAACTTACTGTAGATCGCTGGTGAAATAGCAAACGCGTTAGAGACTGATAATAATGTATACCCATCAGGCTTACTAGAGGCGACTAATTGCGAGGCAATATTTGCGCCAGCACCAGGCTTATTTTCAACGACAAAACTTTGCCCCCATTTTTCAGAGAACTTTTGACCAAGTAAACGTGCCGTAATATCCGGTCCTCCACCTGGCGAAAAACCAATCACAATCTTTACTTGCTTAGACGGATAGTTGTCAGCTCGCGCCAAAGACCCAAAGACAAAACAACTCAGTAAAACACTCAATGACAATCCCCAACCCACCTTGTTTAACATATTTTCTCCTGATTACAGATAACATCATCATACCGAAAATAATTAGCAGAGTTCATGTTTCAGATGCCATTTTTTTGATTAATGAAAATAATTACCTATAATAAGGAAATTTTCTCGATCCAAGTCATGCTTACCACTTACGCTTGTGCTTACCAAAACGCCTTTAGAAAGGGTACGATGATTCGGTTCCAACTCACTTCGCAAACAACTTTTTTTAAACAATTAGTCATTGGCTTAGGCTTTTTTAGCTGCAATGCATTTTTACCAGTGCAAGCCGATAACTACCCCTCTAAAACAATTACGATTGTGGTACCAACTGCTCCCGGGGGTGCAAATGATGCGATGTCAAGAATCATCGCACAAGGCTTAAGCACCCGTCTCAATCAAACTGTTATTGTCGATAATAAACCCGGCGCAAATGGCTCAATTGCGAGTGAATATGTCGCCCGTGCAAATCCAGACGGCTATACGATTATGTTTGGTTTTATCGCTACCCATGGCATCAATCCCGTTCTTCAAAAACTCAAATATGATCCAATTAAAAGTTTTGAACCAATCGGACTTGTTGCTACTTCACCAACTCTCGTAGTGGCTAACCCGAATGTTCCAGTCCAAAATATTAAAGAACTCATCGCCTACGTCAAATCCCAACCCGGTAAAATAAGTTATGCCTCTGCTGGTCAAGGTTCTGCCCCACACCTCACGGGCGAATTATTTAAATCTGTGACTGGTCTAGAAATGCTGCACGTGCCATACAAAGGCTCTGCCCCTGCAGTGATGGATACGATTGCAGGTACAACGCAAATTATGTTTCCTAGCCTTTTTACAGGTTTTCCACAAGTCAAAGGCGGCAAGTTAAAAGCCCTCGCAATTGCTGGAAAAAAACGCTCAAGTGTTTTGCCAAATGTACCAACACTTGCCGAACAAGGAATAGCAAATGTCGAAGTTGATCAGTGGTATGCCATGTTTGCACCTGCAAAAACTCCTAAAGATATTATTGATCTTTTAAATAAAAATATGAATCTCGTTTTAAATGAAAAATCAAATGAAAA